>JBKOZH010000226.1:0-4536 GCA_046725765.1 Candidatus Methylomirabilota bacterium
CCGGCGCCCGGCCGCGCCCGGCTCATCGCCGAGGTCAAGCGCGCCTCGCCCTCGCGCGGAGTGCTCAAGGACGATCTCGATCCTGTGGCGCTCGCCTCCGCGTACGCGCGCCACGGCGTGGACGCGATCTCGGTGCTGACCGACACGAAGTATTTTCGCGGCAGCCTCGAGGACCTCGCGGCCGTGCGCGCCGCCGTCGATGTGCCGCTGCTGCGCAAGGACTTCACGCTCGACGAGTATCAGCTCTGGGAGGCGCGTGCCGCCGGGGCCGATGCCGTGCTGCTCATCGTCGCCATCCTCGACGCACCGCGCCTGCGTGACCTCGCGGCCGCGGCCAAGGGCCTGGGACTGGCGGCGTTGGTCGAATGCCACACGGCGCTGGAGCTGGATCTGGCGCTGAGCCTTGGCGCCCGTCTGATCGGCATCAACAACCGCGACCTCGCCACGTTCGAGACGCGCGTGGAGACGACGCTGGCGCTGCTGCCGCAGATTCCGCCGGGGCCCATCGTCGTGAGCGAGAGCGGGTTTTTCAGCGGCGCGGACGTGCAGCGGGTGATCGAGGCCGGTGCTCACGCGGTCCTCGTGGGTGAGGGACTCGTCAAGGCCGCCGACGTCGGCGCGAAGATCCGCGAGCTGAAACTCGCATGACGCGCGTGAAGATTTGCGGCATCACCAATCTCGAGGACGCGCGGGTCGCGCTGCGCGCCGGTGCCGATGCGCTCGGCTTCATCTTCGTGGAGAACACGCCGCGCTTCGTGACACCGGAGCAGGTGGCGCCGATCGTGCGCCGGCTGCCGCCCTTTACGACCACCGTCGGCATCTTCTGGAACCACCCGGTCGGTCACGTGAAGGCCGTCATCGAAGCCTGCCGCCTCCGCGCGATCCAATTGCACGGTGACGAGAAGCCGGAGGACTGGCAAGACGCCGGCGTGCCGATCATCAAGACGGTCAAGCTGCCGCCCGCGTCGATGATCGAGGGGTTGCCAGAGTACCGGCTTCGCGATCGATTCGGCGCCTTCCTCTGGCACAAGGCGGCCGCCGCGATCCTGTTCGACAGCGAAGCGCGCTGGAGCGAGGGTGAGACGCGCGAGCCCGTCGAGTGGAAGATGATTCGGTTCAGCGCCGGCATGCAGCCGCCGGATGGGCGCATGCCGATCATCCTGTCGGGCGGCCTCACGCCCGGCAACGTCGCGCAGGCGATCCGCGTCGTGCAGCCGTACGCGGTCGACGTGAACTCGGGCGTGGAGGCGAGCCCGGGCAAGAAGGACCCGGACAAAGTGCATCGCTTCGTCGCCGAGGCGAAGGGCGCGCGGTGAAGCCGCTGCCGGACGCGCGCGGCCACTTCGGACGCTTCGGCGGGCGCTTCGTGCCCGAAACGCTGATGGCGCCGCTCATCGAGCTCGAGAAGGCGTACGTCGCCGCGCGGCGCGACCGCGGCTTTCAACGCCGGCTCGCCGGGCTGCTCGCCGACTACGCGGGGCGCCCGACGCCGCTGTATTTCGCCGCGCGCCTGACCGAGCACTGCGGCGGCGCGCGGATCTGGCTCAAGCGCGAAGACCTTTGCCACACGGGCGCGCACAAGGTCAACAACGTGCTCGGCCAGGCGCTGCTCGCCGCGCGCATGAAGAAGCCGCGCGTCATCGCCGAGACCGGCGCCGGACAGCATGGTGTCGCGACGGCCACCGCGGCCGCGCTGCTGGGGCTCGAGTGCGAGGTCTACATGGGCGCCGAGGACATCGCGCGCCAGGCCCTCAACGTCTTTCGCATGCGGCTGCTCGGCGCCAAGGTCATTACCGTCGAGTCGGGCAGCCGCACGCTGAAGGACGCCGTCAACGAGGCGCTGCGCGACTGGGTGACCAACGTCCGCACGACGTATTACCTGCTCGGCTCCGCGCTCGGGCCGCATCCCTATCCGATGATGGTGCGCGATTTCCACACCGTCATCGGCAAGGAAGCCAAGGCGCAGGCCCGTCGCGCGATCGGCAGGCTGCCCGACGTCCTCGTCGCGTGCGTGGGCGGTGGCAGCAACGCGATCGGCCTCTTCCATCCGTTCATCGCAGATCGGCGCGTGCGGATCGTCGGCGTCGAGCCCGGCGGCAGCGGCATCGCCACCGGCAAGCACGGCGCGTCGATGACCGCCGGCGCCGTGGGCGTGCTGCACGGCTCGATGAGCTATCTGCTACAGAGCGACGACGGCCAGGTGGCGGTGGCCCACTCGATATCGGCGGGCCTCGACTATCCCGGCGTCGGTCCCGAGCACGCCTATTACAAGGAGACGGGCCGCTTCGAGTTCGTATCCATCACCGACGAGGAGGCGCTCGAAGGGTTCCAGGCGCTCACGCGCCTGGAGGGCATCATGCCGGCGCTGGAATCCGCGCACGCCGTCGCGCACGCCATGCGGCTCGCCAAGACGCTGCCGCGGCGTGCGCACATCGTGGTCGGGCTGTCGGGGCGCGGCGACAAGGACGTCCACGTCGTCGCCAAGGCGCTCGGGATGGAGCTGCAATGAAGCCGGGGCCCGCGGCCGCCGGTCGTCTCGACCGGACGTTCCAGGCGCTGAGGAGCCGCAACGAGCGCGCGCTCGTGGCCTACTTCATGGCCGGCGATCCCTCACTGGCGGAGACGCGGCGGCTCGTCGTCGAGGCCGAGCGGCGCGGCGCCGACGTCATCGAGCTCGGCGTGCCGTTCTCCGATCCGCTTGCCGACGGCCCGGTGATTCAGCGCGCGGGCACGCGCGCGCTGGCCGCCGGCGCGTCGCTGCCGCGCGTGCTCGAGATGGTGTCGACGCTCCGCGCTCAGGTGCGCGTGCCGCTCGTGCTGATGACCTACTACAACCCCGTGCTCGCGTTCGGGCTCAAGAGCTTCACGCGCACCGCCGTCGATGCCGGCGCGGACGGCGTGATCGTTCCCGATCTGCCCTACGAGGAGTGCGAGCCGTTGCGCGCGGAGGCCGAGCCCGCGGGCCTCGACCTGATCCAGATGCTGGCGCCGACGTCCACGGCGGCCCGCGTGAAGACCATCGCGCGGGTGTCGCGGGGGTTCATCTACGTGGTCTCGCTCACCGGTGTCACGGGCGAGCGCCGAGAGCTGCCGAAAGACCTCGACGCGCAAATCCGGACCGTCCGCCTGGTGACCACCAAGCCGGTCTGCGTGGGATTCGGCGTCGCGCGCCCCGAGCAGGCGGCCGCGGTGGGCAAGCTCGCCGATGGGGTGGCGGTCGGCTCGGCCATCGTCCGCGCGATTGAGCAGTACACGGGCACCGCGGCTCTGATAGAAAAGGTAGGTGACCTCATCGCGTCTCTCAAGGAACCGCTGAGGAGCGCCTGATGGCCTGGTTTCGTCGCAAGCCCGAAGAGACGGCGGGAACGCCCAAGAAGGTCAACATCGCCGAGGGCTTGTGGATCAAGTGCGACTCCTGCAAAGAGATCGTGTACCGCGCCGAGGTCGAGCGTGGCGGCCGGGTCTGCCCCAAGTGCCGCTATCCCTTCCGGATCGGCTCGCGTGAGCGCATCGGCCTGCTCGCCGACGCGGGCACATTCGAAGAGCACCAGACCGGCCTCGTCCCCGGCGACCCGCTCAACTTCAAGGACTCCAAGCGCTACCGCGATCGCGTGAAGGCGGCGCGCCAGAAGACGTCGCTGGAGGAAGCGGTGGTCACGGGCGTCGCGCGGATCGGCGGCTTCCCGACGGTGCTGTGCGTCTTCGAGTTCGACTATCTGGGCGGCAGCATGGGCTCGGTCGTCGGGGAGAAGCTCGCACGGGCGATTGAGCTGGCGATCGACAAGCACCTGCCCGTCATCATCGTGTCGGCCTCGGGCGGCGCGCGTATGCAGGAGGGGATTCTCTCCCTCATGCAGATGGCCAAGACGTCGGCGGCGCTCGAGCGGCTGGCCGGAGCCGGGCTGCCATACCTTTCGGTGCTGACCGACCCGACCACCGGCGGCGTGACCGCCTCGTTCGCGATGCTGGGCGACGTCATCCTCGCCGAGCCGCGCGCGCTCATCGGCTTCGCCGGTCCGCGCGTGATCGCGGAGACCATTCGACAGCCGCTGCCCGAGGGGTTCCAGCGCTCGGAGTTCCTGCTCGAGCACGGCCAGCTCGACCTCGTGGTCGAGCGCCGCGACCTCAAGGACACGCTGAGCCGCGTGCTCGCGTTCTTCGCCGACCAGCCGAACGAACCCCCCGATCGTTCATGACGTATGCCGAGGCCCTCGCCCGGCTCCTCGCCCTGCGCGGCGGCGAGCACGCCGGGATGCGCCCGGGCCTCGAGCGCATCGAGACACTGCTACAGGCGCTCGGGAATCCCGAGCGGCGGTACACGCTCGTTCAGGTCGGCGGCACCAACGGCAAGGGCTCGGTGGCGGCGATGCTCGCCGCGATGCTGCGCGCCGATGGCCGTCGCGTCGGCCTCTACACCTCGCCGCATCTCGTCTCCTTCCGCGAGCGCATCCGCGTCGACGGTGAGCCCATCGCCGAAGACGACGTCGCCGACGGCTTCGACGCGATCGCCACGCTGGTGGCGCGGCTGGACGCCAC
>JBKOZH010000240.1:0-5817 GCA_046725765.1 Candidatus Methylomirabilota bacterium
CCGCCACCATGCGCCGCATGGACGGTCGGGCGCATATGTCGGAGCTCGACACGGAGCCCACGCGTATCGAGCGGCTGGCATCCATCCGCGAGGTCGTCTTCGGCGCGCAGGACGGCCTCGTGTCGACCTTCGCGGTGGTGGCCGGCCTCGCCGCCGCGGGCGTCGCCGCCCTGGTCGTGCTGCTCGGCGGTGCCGTGTCGGCCGTGGCCGGCGTGCTGTCGATGTCGATCGGGACGTTTCTGTCGTCGCGCGCGCAGCGGCAGCTCTACGAGCGCGAGGTCCATCGCGAGCGCCGCGAGATCCGCGACCACCCGGGTGAAGAGGTGGCCGAGCTGATCGCCGCCCTCGCCGCGCGCGGGATGGCGCGCACGGATGCGGCGGAGGTCGCGCGACGCATCGCCCGGCATCCGGAGATTCTCTTGAACGCGCTGTCGATCTTCGAGCTCGGCCTGGCGCCGCAGCGGCTGGGCGCGCCCGTCCGCGACGCGCTGGTGATGGCGGTGGCGTTCGGCGCGGCTTCGATCGTGCCGCTGCTGCCGTTCGTGGTGATCCAGGGGCTCGGCGCGCTCGGCGTCTCCGCCGTCCTCACGCTGGTGGCGCTGTTCTGCGTCGGCGTGCTGAAGGCGCGCGTCGCCGGTGTGTCGGCGGTGCGCTCGGGACTGGAAGTGGCCGTCCTCGCGGCGGCCTCCGGGCTGATCAGCTTCGGCCTGGGCCGGCTTGCCTCGGTCGTCCTCGGCGTCGAGCTCGGCGGGTGAGCTTCGCGCTGCGCCTGACCGAAGATCGGTTGGGCGCGGGCGCCCGAGTCGTGCTTACGGAGGCGCCGCGCGTGCTCTACGCGCGCGACGGTGCCGGCACCATCGAGACCAGCCCACCTACGACACGAACCGACCTGGCGGACCCCGCTACAACAAACCCCGCGTGGCACGGTACCGATGCCGTAAGCGTGAGCGCGGAGGCGCCGGCCACGCTGCTGCGCTTCGAGCTGCTCCATGGTGCAGACGCATCGGCGTCCGCGAGCGTCAAGTCGTCAACCGGCAAGCTCGAATCGCGTGTGCTGCTCGAGCACGCCATCGACATTGATCCCGCGCGCCAGTGGCTCATGCGCTGCGATCGCGTCGACTTCGCGCCCGGCGGCGTCGCGCTGCCCCACGGCCACCGGGGCGGTGGCATCCGCTGTCTATTGGCGGGCGCGCTCGAGGTGACGGTGGGCGATCGGCCGCCGCGGCGGATGCGGCCCGGCGACGCGTGGTTCGAGAGCGGCCGCGAGCCGGTGCTGGCCAAGGCCGCGGCCGACCTGCCGACCGCGTTCGTCCGCGTGTCGATCCTGCCGCGCGAGATCCGCGGCCAATCGTCGATCGTCTACGTCGATCCGGCCGACGCCGCGCGCGGGCGCCCGCGCCAGTACACCGTCTTCGTGGACGACCCGATCGCGCTAGGGTGAGCGGCCGGGCCAGCGCGCCTCGTGATACGCGCGGCGCTGCGGGTCCGTGAGCATGTCACGGGTCTTGAGGTGCGCGAGCAGGTGAACGAGCCGCAGCTCCGCGCGCGCACGCTCCACCTCGGCCGTGGCGCCGCGCACGGCGGCCTCGTCGGCGCGGCCGGCCGCGAACAGCGCGCGAAGGCGCGCCTCGGCTTCCAGCAGCCGCTCGCCCTTGGGCCGCGACTCCGCGAACATCGCGTGCATCACCGCGCGCACGCGCGCCTCCTGCTCGGCGCTCAGACCGAGGCGCTCTTTGAGCTCCAGCACGTGCATCGGTCCCGGATAGCCATGCTGATCGGCAGCGAAGGCCATGCCGAAGCCGCGGCCATCGCGCACGACGGCGTCGAACTCGTCCAGGCAGGCCTGGGCCTTCAGATGTCCCTCGGACGGCGCGCCGCCACTGTGCTGGTGGCCGGTATGCTGCGCCGCGACGGGGGCGGGAACGAGCGCCAGCGCGAACACGAGCGCGACGAGCGTCAGCGGCGTCCGCATCGAGCGAACCGTTCGCATCAGGCGAACTTGGAGAGATAGGCGCTCAACGCGTCACCCTCGCGCTGACGAAGCATCACGGCCACGTGCAGCTGCTCCAGGTACTGCGCCAGCACCTTGCCGCCGAACTGCGGCTTCTTCTCGGCGAAGAAGTGCTGCACGTCCGCTTCGAGCGCCGGCGTCGGCAGGCCGGTGACGCCCTCCGCCAGGCGTCGCATCCCGTGCTTGGGATAGAGACGATCCATCGTGTCCCACTGCGCTTTCACGAATTGCCAGGCGATCTCGCGCGCGTCTGGGCTCATCAGCATCGCGCGCGCGACGAACGGCGCATCCTGCGTTCGGATCTCGGCGTTGACGGTGCGCTCCAGCGTCCCTCGGATGAGCGCCGGATCGCGGAAGCCCGCCAGCGCATAGAGATAGCGCTGCTCCTCCTGCGGCGTTGTCGCCGCGCGGAAGCGCCGCAGGAAGTCGTCGTATCGCGCCGCATCGCCGACGTGCGCGAGCACCGCGATCACCGCGGGGAGCACGTTGGGATCGACGGCGGAAGGATCGGTGAGGTGCGCGCGATAGACCTCGGCCGCGCGCGTCTGGATCTCGCCGTCGTCGCCGAGCACGCCGAGCACGCGGATGAGATCGCCGCGCAGCTGGCGCCTGAGCTCATCCTCGCCCGCGCGCGGCGTCCAGCCGAGGGCGTCGAAGGCCGGCCGCACGCGATCGCGCACGAGCGCCGCGAGCCGCCGGCGGTCGCCCGGCTCGAGCACCCGGTTGAGCGAGTAGAAGGACGCGATCAGCACCGTCCACACGTTGCGGTCGCGCTCGCCGCGGAAGCGCGCGGTGAGGTCGAGGTACGCCGTCAACGGCATGAGGCCGGCCACGGTGAGCGCCCACGCGTCGTTGACCAGGTTGAAGCGCTCGATCGGGGCCAGGGTCTCGACGCGCGTGAGCAGCGCCTCGAGCAGGTCCGGCGCGTAGCGCACGCGATAGAAGCCGTGGCCGCCGGCGTTCGCGACGATGGCCTCGGCGCCACTGCCGACGCGCATCCGCGCCTCGCGCTCCGCCAGCAGCACGCGCTCCTCGACCGTCTGCGTCCCCGTGTACAGACGCAGCTGCACGGGAACCTGCCACGGCTGCTCGGGCTCGGCCTGCGCGGGCGGCAGCGGCTCGCGCAGGTAGTTGAACCGCTGCTGGCTCAGCACGAGATGGCCGCCCGGATCGCGGCTCACCGTGAGGACGGGATATCCGGGACGGAAGATCCAGCCGTCCATCACCGCCGGGATCGGCTGCTGCGCGGAGCGGCCTAGCGCGGCCCAGAGATCACCGGTGTCCGCGTTGCCGAACCGGTGCGCCCTTAGATATTCGCGCACGCCCTCGCGGAAGACGACGGCGCCGAGGTACTGCTCGAGCATGCGCAGCACGGAGGCGCCCTTCTCGTATGTCAGCACGTCGAACATCGCGTCCGCGTCGCGCGGCGACGTCACCGGGAACTCGATCGGCCGCGTGCTGTGCAGCCCGTCGAGCGACATGGCGGCCGCGCGCGAGACGCCGAACGTCGTCCAGCGCTGCCACTCGGGCTTCCAGGCGTCGACGGCGAGCATCTCCATGAACGTCGCGAACGCCTCGTTGAGCCAGATGCCGTTCCACCAGGTCATCGTGACGAGATCGCCGAACCACATGTGGGCGTTCTCGTGCGCCACCACGTCGGCGACGCGCTCGAGCTCGGCGTGCGACGCCGCGGACTCGTCCACCAGCAGCGCGGTCTCGCGGAACGTGATGGCGCCGAGGTTCTCCATGGCGCCCGCCGCGAAGTCCGGGATGGCGAGCAGGTCCAGCTTGTCACCCGGGTACGGCATCCCGTAGTAGTCCTCGAAGAAGGCGAGCGACGCCGCGGCGATCTCCTGGCCGAAGCGCGCCAGTCGCTTCTTGCCGGGGACGCAGAAGATCTTCAGCGGCGTGCGCCCGACTAGGACCGGCTCCGTCGCCTCGAGCTCGCCCACGACGAACGCGACGAGGTACGTCGACATCACGATCGTGTCCGCAAAGCGGACGACCTTGCGGCCGTTCTCGAGCGTCTCCCCGACGACCGCCGTGTTCGAGACGGCGGTCAGCGTGGGGTCGATCGCGAGCGTGACCGAAAAGACGGCCTTGAACGACGGCTCGTCCCAGCACGGAAACGCCCGCCGTGCGTCCGTCGCTTCGAACTGCGTGGCCGCCAGCGTGCGCGTCACGCCGCTGGGATCCTTGTACACGGAGCGATAGAACCCGCGCAGCTTGTCGTTCAGCGTGCCGCGGAACGCGAGCCGCAGCCGCCAGCGGCCGCGCGACGCGGGCGAAGCCAGCGCCAGTCGACAGCGCTCGGTCGCTTCGTCCATGGTCGCCGACGCGCGAATCGTCTCGCCGCGATCGTTCTCGAGGCTGGCCGAGTCGACGGCCAGCTCGGTGGCATTCAGCAGGAGCTCGGAGACGGTCTCGGTGATCTCCAGCGCGACCGTCTCCTGGCCGCGGAACGTCAGCGTGGTGAGATCGGGCTCGAGGCGCAGATCGTAACGGGACGGCACCGCCGTCCGTGGCAGACGATAGGGGTTCACGACCCCGCTACTGTACCGCGGCCGAGCTAGGCCGCCAACCGACCCTCCTCCAACGCGCGCTTGAACTCCTGGAGGTCGTTGGCGACCTGCGAGCCGGCATCCGCGGACACGAGCGACGCCACGGCGTGGCCGACGCGCCCGCCCGGCGGATCGTACTGGAGCGACACGCGCACCCGCGTCTTGCCCTCGCCGGCGGGCTCGAACGTCACCGAGCCCGCGTGATTCACCAGCGTGCTGTCGGTCGTGCGCCACGCGATCAGCTCGCTCGGCTTGTCGTTGATCAGCTCGGCATCCCACGACACCGGCGCGCCGGCCGGGCCCTTCACGATCCAGCGCGAGCGCGTGCGGTCGAGGATCTCGACGCGCTCGACGTGGGAGAGCAGACGCGGCAGATTCTCCAAATTGCGCCAGACGCCGTACACGCGCTGCGCCGGCGCGTCCACGACGATCGCTTCGTCGATCTTCACGCCGAGATTGCCAACGTTGCGCCGCGCGCCGCCGGCATCGATGCCGAGGCGGTCATCGATGCGCGAGTGGCCGCGCAGCGCACGGTAGGCGAGCGCGCCCCCGGCGGCCGCGACGACGAGTCCGCCCAGCGACATCCGACGCAGACCGAAAACCATGAGTGCTCCGCCCGTCACCGCCGAGATCGTTCGCTTCGTCCGGCCCACGTTGGTGTCGTCGGCGTGCATCGTCATGGCTCCCTCCTCCGTCCGGATCCCGTGCTGCACGTCCGGTGCCGTCAGCCGCGGGCGCCCGCGACGAAGCCCGCAAGCAGGTCCCAGCCGGAGGAATGGCCGAGACGCGTGAGTCGTCGCGCCGCGTCGAGGCCCGCGGGCTCATCATCGCTTGCGAGTGCGGCGGCGAGATCGTGCAGCGGCGCCCAGCCCTCGGCGTGCAGCAGATCCCCGAGCAGCGCTGCGCCGATCGGATGAGTGAGTCGAGCCGCCGCGGTTTCGACGGCGGACGCGGCGCCATCCCACGCGACCGCGCTCAGGGCGCCGGCGCGTGCAAGCAGCGCGCGCGCGAAGAACGCGCCTCCGACGAAATCGTCGCCGGCCGGTGTGAGACCGGGTCCGAGTCCGACGAGCGTTGTTGCCGCGGCGGCCGCGCCCGGTGCGTCATCGGCGGCGCAGGCGCGGGCGAGCGCGTCGGCGCGAGCGCCAGCCTCCCGCGCAAAATTCGGGGCGGCGCCGGCGAGCCAGGCGCCGAAACCGCGCGGAGCGCCGAGCAGCGCGACCCGCGCGGCGAGTCGTGCGGCAG
>JBKOZH010000260.1:0-6162 GCA_046725765.1 Candidatus Methylomirabilota bacterium
GCGGTCGCCTCGAGATTGAGCTGCGGATCGATGAGCGCGCGCACCACGACGACGACGAGCCGGACGGCCGTGATTCCGACGCGCCGTACGGGGTGCACGGGGGCCGTCTCGATCGTCCACAGATCGCGCTCGAAATAGCGCTGGATCCGCGATAGGAGCGGCAGGCCGTCGGCAGCCATGGTGTCTCTTACAATCACGATGCCAGCCAACCGGGCCGCTCGGGCTAGAATCCCGCGTGCCTCGCGGCCCGCTCTTCTACGGCTGGTGGATGGTCGCCGCCGGCTTCGGTCTCGAACTCTTGATCGGCGCGCTCTTATTCCACGCCTACGGCGCGTACGCCGTGATGCTGCGCGAGGAGTTTGGCTGGAGCAAGACGCTGCTCTCGGCGGCGTTCGCCATGTCGCGCGCGGAGAGCGGCATCCTCGGGCCGGTCCAGGGCTGGCTCACGGACCGCTTTGGCCCCCGCGCGCTCATCCGCATCGGCATGTCCGTCTTCGGCATTGGCTTGATTTTGTTCTCGCGGATCGAGGGGCCCGTTGCGTTCTTCGCGACCTTCTTCATGATGGCGCTCGGCTCGAGTCTCGGCGGCTATCTGCCGATCAGCGTCGCGCTCGTCACGTGGTTCCGCCGGCGGCGCGCGCTGGCGCTGAGCATGAGCGGCATGGGCATGTCAATCGGCGGCCTGCTGACGCCGCTGATCGCGCTGTCACTGACGCGCTTCGGCTGGCGCTGGACGGCGCTGGCATCAGGAGTCGTCGTGCTGCTCGTCGCGCTGCCGCTCGCACAGGTGATGCGCCATCCGCCCGAGACGTACGGGCTGCGTCCCGACGGCGAGCCGCCGCGGCCGGCTGCCACGCGCGCGGAGGAGCCGCGCAGCTTCACCGCGCGCCAGGCCATGGCCACCCGCGCGTTCTGGCTGATCTCCCTCGGCCACGCCGCCGCGCTGCTGGTCGTCTCCGCCGTGATGGTGCACATGGTCATCCACGTGACGGAGCGTCTCGGCTATTCACTGCACCAGGCGGCCAGTGTCGTTGCGCTGCTCACGATCATGCAGGCCACGGGACAGCTCACGGGCGGCTGGCTCGGCGATCGGTTCAGCAAGCGCTGGATCTGCGCCGGCTGCATGCTCGGCCACGCGCTCGCGATGCTCGTGCTGGCGTTCGCAACGGCCTACTGGATGATTTTAGTATTCGCCGTGCTGCAGGGACTCGCGTGGGGCATGCGCGGACCGCTCATGGCGGCGATCCGCGCCGATTACTTCGGCAGCGCCGCCTTCGGCAGCATCAGCGGCTTTGCCTCGATGATCGTCATGTTCGGCATGATCTTCGGCCCGCTGGTCGCCGGGGTGCTGGCCGACCGCACCGGCTCGTACCTGCCGGGCTTCAGCGTGCTGGCGACGCTGGCGGCGGCGGGCTCGGCGGCGTTCGCGCTGGCGCGGCGGCCGACTGCTCGAGACCACACGCCAGCGCCCGGAAGCGCGCGATGAGCGCGCCGACCGCTTCCTCGGCCTCGGTGAGGTGCGCGATGGCGTCCGCCTTGGCCGCGACGTCGGCGGAGATCAGCGTCTCGAGCCGCCGTTGCGCGCCGGCGAGCTCCGCGCGCAGACGCTCGTTCTCGTCGCGCAGCGCCTGGGACTCGCGCGCGAGCCCCGTCATCTGCTGCTCCAGCTCGCCGTACGACGCCCGGCGCTTCTGGACGACCAGCGTCGGAAAGAGCGAGAGATCGTCCCAGTGCTTCGACGGTCGACGCCGCTCGCCCCGGCGTCGCTCCGGCTCGCGCGGGATCGCGTTCGCCCGGCGTTCGCGGTATCGCCGGTCGGTGAGCACTTCGATCCTCGCGTCGCCACGCAGCCGCTCTCGCACTCGCTCGAGGATGTCGGTGCGATTGCGCGCGACGATGAACAGATAGCGCGTCGGCGCTTCGGTCTCGTGGAGCACGACCCAATACTACCGTCTGCTCGCGTGCATTGCAGCCGAGCACGTCGTCGGATTGGTGTATAACCTAGGCGCGCCGAAAGGAGGCTCACCATGAGCACGTTATCGCGCCGACATTTCCTTCGGACATCGGGAACGGTCGTCGCCGCCACCATGGTGCTGAGATCGCGCGGGGCGGGTGCGGCCGACAAGGAGCTCGTCCCGAAGAAGCTTCCCTTCCCGCCGAATGAGGAGTTCGGCAGCTACGAGCCGACAATCACGCCGGACGGCAACACGATCTACTTTGCCCGTTTCGCGGGCAGCGGTGACAAGCGTGTGCTCGGCACGACGACCGACATCTTCGTCACGCACCGCGTCCGCCAGAGCGGCGAATGGCCCGGTACCGGCGCAGACTGGACGCCACCCGAGCGGCTGCCCGACACGGTCAATAGCGACTCCATCGATCAGGAGCCGCGCATCATGCCGGACGGTAAGACGCTCTACTTCATGAGCTCGCGCAAGGGCGGGCGGGGCGCCCCCGACATCTGGGTGACGACGAAACAGCCGAACGGCGAATGGACGCAGGCGCAGAACCTCGGGCCGAACATCAACTCCGAGCACCCCGACCATTGCTTCATGCCAATGGGGCTGCCGGGCGAGGAAAACACGTCCTTCTTCATATCGCGGCGGCCTCGCCCGAACGGCGAGCCGACGGCCGGCGACATCTATACGAGCAAGATGGAAAACGGCGCGTGGCAGCCCGCGCAGCGCTACGAGAGCAAGCTGCTCGACTCGATCGGCTTCAAGTGCCGCGTCAACGCGGTGGCACGCGACGGTGTCATCCTCGGCGTGGTGTCCGTTCACGACTTCGGCAAGTTCCACAACATGGTGTTCGTGCACTACGATCCGGCATCCAAAGAATGGAAGGGCCCGATCGTCCAGGCGCCGTTCAACCAGGCAAACATCGACGGCGGGTGCCCGATGTTCACCGCGGGCGGCGACAAGATGATCTGGTCGGCGGGCTACGATCGTGGACCGGGCCCCGTGTCCACCTCGGGCGGCACCGGCTCGACGTACGACCTGTTCTGGTTAAAGACCAGCGACATCGTCGCCTACTACAAGGCGAAGGCCGGACTCGCCTGAGCGGATCTCGACATGGGCCGCGGCTTCGTGACGAGCCGCGGACGAGCGAGCGCGAGGCGCGTCGGCCTCGCGCTCGCCGCGTGCGCGCTGACGGTGGGCGTCGCGCACGGACACGCGGTGCTCCAGCGCGCCGAGCCGCGCGTCGAGAGCCGGCTCAAGCGCGCGCCCGATGACGTCAAGCTTTACTTCAGCGAGCGGCTCGAGCCCGCCTACAGCGCGCTGCGCGTTCTGAACGAGCGCGGCGAGCAGGTGGATCGCCGTGACAGCCGCGTCGACCGCGCCAACCCCGCCCTGCTGCGCGCGACGGTGCCGCCGCTCTCACCCGGCACCTACAAGGTGCTCTGGCGCGTGCTCTCGATCGACGGCGATGTGACCGAGGGCACCTTCACCTTCCGCATCGAATGAGCGCGTTTCTTCTGGGCGCCCTCTGGGGTCATCTTGCCGCCTGCGTGCTGCTCGTGGGCTCGTTCACCATGCTGCTGCTCGCCGGCCGCCCGACCACGCCGAGCGCGCGACGCTGGGACGCGCTCGTCGTGCGCGGCGCTCGTGTCCTCGTCCTGGTCGCGATCGCGTTCGGTGTCGGGTGGCTTCTGGCTCGCGCAGCGATTTTCGAGAACCGACCGAACGCCGCGTTCGAGGCCGGCGCCGTCTCGCACGCGGTGCTCGACACGTGGCCGGGGTTCGTCTGGCTCGCGCGGCACGCGCTGCTGATCATGCTCGGGGCGTTCCTCGCGATTCGCGCCGATCTCAGCGTGCGGCATGAATGGATCGCGGCCCGCGGCGAAGCCCTGCTGCTCGCCTCGCTCGGGCTCGCGCTCGTCAGCGCCTCCAGTCACGCCGCCGCGATCTCGCCCGGCACCCGGCAGGCCGTCGCGAGCGACGTCGCGCATCTGCTCGGGACTGGCGTCTGGCTCGGCAGTCTCGTGCCGCTCGCGGCGCTGTTGTGGCTCGCGAGTCGCGAGGCCGGTGCCGACGCCCATCCTTACGCTGTCGTCGCCACCAGGCGGTTCTCGCGCGTGGCGCTGCTCGCGATGCTCGTCCTGATCGGCTCCGGCGTGATGAACGCGCTCACGCAGGTCGAGAGCATCGCGGCGTTGATCGGCACGACGCACGGGCGCTTGCTGCTCGCCAAGTTGCTCGTGCTGATCCCGGTCCTGGCGCTCGCGACGGTGAACCGGGTACGGATCCTCCCGGCCCTTTCCGCCCCGAACGCGCTACGACGTCTCTCGGCCTTCATCGCGCTCGAGGCCTCGCTGGCGCTGGTGCTCCTGGCCCTCGCGGCGGCCATGACGCTGACGACGCCCGCGCGCCACGCGCCGCCGGTGTGGCCGTTGCCCTTCCGGTTCTCGCTCGAGCTCGTCCTGGACGTCCCCGAGACGAGGTGGCGCGTGCTGCTCGGCAGCCAGCTGGTCATCATCGGCATCCTGGCGCTCCTCGCGTCACAGCTTCTCCGCCACCGCCGGCGGCCGGTGCTCGTCGGCGCGCTCGTGCTCGTCGTCTTCGGCCTGGGCGTCGGCCTGCCTCCGATCGTCGTCGATGCCTATCCGACGTCCTACCGGCGCCCGCTGCTGGCCTATCACGCCGCCTCCATCGCGTCCGGCGCCGGCGTCTATCGCGAGCATTGCGCCGGCTGCCACGGCGCGGCGGGCGCGATGCCGCCGCTGCCCGACCTGCGCTCGGCCGCGATCGCGCGCCGGCACGCGGGCGAGCTCTTCTGGCTCGTCAACAACGGCGTTCCCGAGCGCGGCATGCCGCCCTTCGGCGAGCGGCTGCGCGAGCCGCAGCGCTGGGACGTCATCAACTACATCCGGGCGCTCGAGGCTGCGGAGAGCGCGAAGACGCTGGGACCGCACGTCGAGCCCGATCGCGCCTGGCTCGTCGCGCCGGATTTCACCATCAGCGTCGGCCCGCTCGCCCCGACGGCGCTGCGCGACTATCGCGGCCGGCGCATGGTGCTGCTCGTCGTCTACACGCTGCCCGCCTCGCGCGCGCGCCTCACCGAGCTGGCGCGCATGTACGAGATCCTCTGGGTCACGGGCGTCGAGCTCATCGCCGTCCCCGCGCACGCCCCGCGCGAGGCCATTGCGGAGCTCGGCGCCACGCCGCCAGTGCTGTTTCCCGTCGTCACGGACGGCGCGGCCGACATCGTCGCGACGTACCGAATGCTCGCCGCCGGCCCGCACGCCGAGTTCCTGATCGATCGGCAGGGCTACATTCGTGCGATCTGGGAGGACGGCGGCGGCGCGATTCAGTCCCAGGTGGAGAAGCTCAACGCGGAGAAGAGCCCGCCGCCCTTCCCCGACGATCACGTGCACTGATGCAACGCGAAGGAGCTCGCTGATGCCCGTCTGGCAAGTCGCGCTCGTGCTCAATCTGGTGTTCGCCATCGGCCTCGGACTCGGCTACGCCGGCTGGGGGCGCCGCGCCGCCGCGCTCGATCGCGATCTCGACGCCGCCCGAGCACAGGTCGAGCGCCTCGAGCGGGAGCGTCAGGCCTGCGCCGCCGGCGCCCGCGCGGGCGAGCAGCAGTGGGAGGGTCGCGGCGTGGTGCGCGCCGTCTACCCGCAGCTGCTCACCGTGACGCACGAGGAGATCCGCGGCCTGCTGCCGGCGCGGACGACGAGCTTTCGGTTCCAGCCGCAATCGGCCACCGTGCGCGCGGCGGTGCGCGTCGGGGAGCCGATCCGCTTCGCGCTGCGTGGGACGGTGCTGGACGATGCGGCAGTGGTCGCGGTCGATCGGTGGTGAGACGCGCTACCGCTGCGCGGGGCCCTGCACGCACGAAGACTCAGCAACCACGGTGTCGGCGCTCGCGGGGCCATAGCGGCGACGCCGCCATAGCCGGTAGCCGACCAGCGCCGCCAGCGCCAGCGGGCCCACGAGGAGAAGGAGCCGAGCCCCGCCGTGACGATGGAGGAACTCGGCGGCGCGCTCACCGACGACGTAGCCGACGCTGACCCAGAACGCCGTGTAGAGCAGCGTGCCGACGAAGTCGAAGGTGATGAACTTGCCGTAGCTGATGTGGCCGCAGCCCGAGAGCGCCGAGGCAAACAGGCGCACGCTCGCCGAAAAGCGTGACATGAGGATCGCCGCCGCGCCGAATCGC
>JBKOZH010000275.1:0-8787 GCA_046725765.1 Candidatus Methylomirabilota bacterium
GCGGTTTGGTCGACGGCTCGCCGTCAAAGTCCTGCGCGACGACGTCGCGCGCGATGCCGAGTTCGTCGCCGCGGTACGGCAGCAGGCAAGCGCGCTGACCCTTTCCGCGCACGCCGACCGTGGCGTGCCGCGTCTCTATGAGTGCGGCGCGACGAACAGCGGCGAGCTGTTCATCGCCGTCGAATGGACGGAGGGCACCACGCTGCGCGCGATTCTCGCGCAAGGCGCGCTCCGTCCGTCCGCTGCGCTCCGCATCGCGAGCAAGGTCGGCGAGGCGCTCGAGACGCTGCATCACAACGGCATCGTTCACGGCGAGCTCGGCCCCGAATCGGTGCTGCTCGTCAAAGACAAGACGGGCGAGGAGCAAGTCCGGCTCATCGATGTCGAGCTCACGGCCGCTCACCGCACACCGCTCGGCCGCCGCCGTCGCGGTACGCCGCCGGCCTATCTCGTGCCCGAGGAGATGCTGCGCGGCGAGATGACACAGGCGAGCGATCAATACGCGCTCGGAATGCTCCTACGGGAGTTGTTGACGGCGGGTCGCGACACATCGGTGCGGACGTTCTCGCCGGAGATCGAGGCCGTTATTCGGACGGCGCTCGATCCGAAACCCGAGGGCCGCTTCCCCGACATCAGCGTGATGGTCAACGACATGTGGGCCGCGCAGACGGCGCTCGCGGAGGCCGCGCCGCGCCGCCGGTCGGACGGCGTGCGACCGCGCCGGCGACAACACTCGCGCGTGCCCGATGTGCCCGTTGGTCTTGCAACGACCGTTGCCGCGGCTGGCATCGTCGTCGTGGTCGGGTGGTTAGCGTTTGCGGCCCCGAGCGTGTTGCTCGCGCTGACCTCGCTTTCGAGGCCCGCGGGCACGACCATTCCGCTGCCGGCGGCGACATTGACTCCGGTCGTGGAGGAGCCGGCGCTGCCCGCTCCAAACGTCGCGATGCCGGAACCGCCACGCGTCGCACCGCCTCAGGCAGCCGGCCAGTCGCCAGCCGCTGTGGCGGCTCCAGCGCCGGTGTCGCCTTCCGCGCCGGTTTCAGCTCCTGCGGCGGTGTCGCCGACCGCGCCGGTTGAGTCGCCAGCTCGCAGCACCGCACCCGTCATCGATCGCGCTCCACGCCATCACGAGTCGGTGACAGCTGCTCAGCCGCCGGTAACAATTGAACCGCCGATGAGAGCTACGCCGTCGGTGAAGATCGAACTGCCGGTGAAGGCTGAGCCGCCGCTGAAGGCTGCGCCACCGGTAAAGGCCGAGCCGTTAGTGAAGGCTATGCCGCCGCCGAAGGTCGAGCCGTCAGTGAAGGCTGTGCCGCCGGTGAAGGTCGAGCCGTCAGTGGCGAAGGCCGAGCCGCCGGTGAAGGCTGTGGCGCCACTCAGAATCGAGCCGCCGGCAAAAGCGGAGGCGCCAGCAAAGGCCGACGTGCCGACGCGCGCCGCGAGCGCGATGAAAGTCGAGCCTCCGACGAAATCCGAGCCAACGAAAGCGGCGCCGCCGGCGAAAGCCGCGCAGCCTGCGAAAGCCACGCCGACACAGAAGGAAGACCCCGCCGCGGACGGCAAGGACGGGACCGCGATCATCGACTGGCTGCTGAAGCCGCGGCGCTAGCCCCGCGCTAGCCGGCTATGCGAGTAAACCCAGGCGCACCGCAGTAACGGCCGCTTGGGTCCGATCAGAGACGTCCAGTTTCTCCAGCACGCTCTGAACGTATCGCTTTGTCGTGGCGAGGCTCCATCGCATTCGTTCACTGATCTGGGCGTTCGTCATCCCTTCGGCCATCAGTCGCAGGACATCAAGCTCGACATGAGTCAGCGGAGTCCGTCCGGTATCGTTTGCTTTCCCCGATGAAACGCCGGAGGTTCCGCCGACAATCGCGCGAAGGAGGCCCGGGTCGAGCACCGCTTCACCATCACAGACGGCGTGAATCGCCCCGGCCAGCTCTCTTCGGCCGATTCCTTTCAACGCGTATCCCGCCGCGCCTGCCTCTACCGCGCGTCGCACGAGCGGCGGATCGTCATGCATGCTGATGACGAGGACAGGGGTGTCGGGAACGGCTTCCTTGAGCCGCCGAAGGAGAGCGACGCCGTCAATGTCGGGGAGTTTCAGATCGAGCAGGATCAGATCGACACCAACGCTCGTGATACCTACGATGGCCTCCGCGCCAGTGGCCGCCTCGCCGACGATCTCGATCCCTTCGTCGCTCAACATGCTGCGGAAGCCCTCACGGACGACTGGATGGTCATCGATGACGAACACGCGACGAAGGTGCTTCACGGCGCGTCGAGAGGAATACGAGTGGAGACTCTCGTTCCCGCGCCGACGTTGTCGGCAATTGCGCACGTTCCGCCGAGCCTGTTTGCGCGCTCGCGCATGCTGAGGAGCCCGAGCCCCGGCTGTTTACTATCGTGAGTCGCTGTCGCCATTCCGACGCCGTCATCTGACACGTCGAGTTGGATCCAGCCGGGACTCTGCTGGAGGCGTACGTTGACATGTGACGCTCGTGCGTGCCGTTGCACGTTCGCCAGCGCCTCTTGCGCGATGCGGAACAATGCCGTCTCGATCGTCGCTGCAAGCCGCTGGCCCCCGATGTTTTCTGAAAACTCGCTGTGCCAGCCCGCGTCGCGGGCCACCTCATCGAGATGCTGTCGAAGCGCGTCCGCGAGGCCGATGAAGTCCAGCGACTCCGGACGCAGGGCATTCAACACGCGGCGCATTTCGCTGATCGCACGCCTCAGGTACTCGACACCGTACTCGAATTCCCGCTCGGCGCGGGGTTCATCGGCTTTCCAAAAGTCACGGGAGGTATCGAGGCGTTGCTTCGCGCCAACCACGAGCTGCGCGATGCCGTCATGCACTTCGTAGGCAATCCGCCGGCGTTCCTCCTGTTGAGCGAGGAGCACCTGTTGCTCGTGGAGTCGGGCGTTGGCCAGCGCGACGGCGGCATGATCGGCGAACGATTGCGCCACGTCGATTTCTTCCGGTGTGAAGTCACGCCCGGGACGATCGCCCAACAGCAGAGCGCCGATGACCTGTTGCTGAACGACGAGCGGGACGGCAAGAGCCGCCCCCGACGCTCCGCGCGCCACCTCCGTATCCAGCTCATCCGTCGGGGTGATACGGTGATCTCGGGTCGCGTCGGAGGTTGCGATCGGCGCTCGCTGTCGCGCCGCGAGCCCGATGATGCCGACCCCGGTGGGAATGCTGACGTGCGGCCCGCGACGACCTGAGTCGCCTGACGCGGCCATCAACACAAATTGTCCAGACGTCGGATCGAGTCGAAAGACCATGGCCACGGTCGCGCGAACAAGCAGCCGGACACGGTCGACGATTCTCGCCGCCACCGCTTCCGCCGCAAGGTCCTGCGACAGGAGCCGACCCGTCTCGGCGAGGGCAGCCGCCGTTTGCCGCCGCCGCTCACTCTGCGCATAGAGCTCTGCATTCTCGATGGCAAGGGCGAGCTCGTTCGCCACCCCGGCCGCGAGGGCGATCTCATCCGCCGTGAATTCATGCCGCTCGTGCCACCAGTACGTGACGATAGAGCCTCGGACAGCGCCTTTGCTCAACAACGGCGTATAGAGGATGGATCGAGGCTGAATCGCCATGTGAATGGCCGGATGGTCGAAGCGAGGGTCGGTCGCGACATCGCTGGTGGCTACCGGTTGCCCGGTGTTCAACGCGTCGGTGATATATCCCGGCGGATCGGTCATCGCCACGCGATACGCCGCCTGGCGAAGCTCGTCGGGCACGCGGTAGCCAGCCACCGCGGTCGCGTACCCAAATTCGTCGGTCGCACTAAAAAAGATCGACGTGTCGGCGCCGAGCAAGCGCGTCAGCTCGCGAACGGCGCGGCGCGCGATCTCGGGCGTGTCGAGGCTCCCCGCCAGCAGCTGTGCCACTCGCAGAAGGCCTTCGGTCATGCCCAATCGCCCGCGAAGTTGCCGGTGCGCCTCGAGAAGCGCCGCGTCCGCGCGGCGTCGTTCGACGATCTCCTTGCTGAGCTCCTGGTTCGCCCGCTCGAGCGCGTCGGGGCTGGGCAACGCCAGCGCGCGGGGGATCAACGGGGGAAGCAGCAGCGCCGTCGCGACCGACGCCACCACGGTGACGACTTTTACCCCGGCTGCCAGCCAATACGCTGGCTGCCACAGCGTCCACACTTCCATGAAGTGCGTGGCGCCACAGGCGACGATAAAGGCGCCGAAGGCAAGAAACATCGATGGAAACGGGACGTCGCGTCGCCTGCGGACGAAGTAGACGAGTGACAGAGAGATCGCCAGGTACGCGAGGCCGATCAGCGTGTCGGAAAGGGCATGGATCACGAGAAGCCAACGATCCCAGAGGTAACAGACGGCGTGGGGAAGGAAGCCGGTCGAACCTAAACTCATCATCCGCGTCCTCCGTCATCGACCGAAACGCGCGTCGGCGTCGGGATCAGAATGAGGACGGGATCCCACAAACTACCGTGATCTGCAGACGCCGTGCGCGCGGCGGCTTGCTGGTTCGGACCGCGCCACGGTAACACAAGTTGTGAACGTCGGGGTCACCTGACCCAGCACCACGAGCCACCTGGCTCGTGATTTTTGGCCGGTTGACCATTGTTCGCTCCGCCATGCGTGACGACAATTCATCACGCTTGAATGTGAAGGCTCGTCAGGGGGTTCTCCTCGGAGTGGTTGCCTGCCAGCTCTTGTTCGCCGGTGTGCCTGTCGCCTATGGGCAGGCCACGGACCGCTGGGACGCTGCAGCAGTGCCATCCTTCGTTGCGACCACCGCAACGCTTACCGTTACGGCTCTCTTGACCTACGTACTACGCGCGATGCGGGCGGGCCGGTGCAGCCGCTGCGGACGCCGCGTCGTTGGCGGCACTGCGGCCCGTTCGTGCCTCGGGGGCCACAAGCTTCACCAGACCTGTGTGGACTACGCGATGAACCGCGAAGTCTGCCCGATCTGCGGCATCTATGTCGATCGTTCGAGCGGGGCGGGATAGCGCGCTACGCGCACCCCATCGCGTAGACCTGGCTCGCGCCCTCGGGCAGCGGCCGCTCGGTCCAGCTCTCGCCACCGTCCTCGCTCGCAAACACCTCGCCGCCGCTGGCGGCGCAGAACATGCGCCGCGGGTGATGCTCGTCGAACGCGAGCGCGAAGATCGTGGTCTTCGGCTTGTAGCCCATGTTGATGCGAGACCACGTCGCGCCGCCGTCCTTGCTGCGGAAGAGCGCGCCGAGATCGCTCTGGAAGCCGGCGCCGGCGGCGACCCAGATCGTTTTCGGATCGCCGGGGACTTCGCGGATGTCGCGACAATACGTCTGGCCCTTGGGATTCAGCGGCTCGAGCCGCGCGCTCGCCCAGTGGTCGCCGCGGTCGGCGCTGATGAAGAGCCCCGCGCGGCCGATCGCGAGCACCGTCCCTGAGCGCCAGCGACCGACGATGATGCCGTGCATGTCCACGGTGTCGTCGTTGACGTACTGGCCGTGGCTCATGTTCTCCCAGTGCTCGCCGCCGTCGAGACTCCGGATGACGCCGCCGACCTCGATGGCGCCATAGATCTCGTCGGCGTTGGCGGGATTCACGGCCAGCGCCAGCACGCGCTTGGCGGGATTGGAGCCGGGCGCCACGGTGACTTCCGGGAAGCGAACGCTCACCGGCAGCTGCTGCCAACGCTCGCCGCCATCGTCGCTGCGGTAGACCTCGCAGTTCTCGTAACCGGCGTACATGACCTTCGCGTTGCGCGGATCGAACGCCAGCGACCACACCGGAAAGCCGTGATCCGGCACATCGAGCCGCTCCCAGTGCTCACCGTGGTCGAGGCTGCGATAGGGACCGTCCTGGGTTCCGACGTACACCGCGCCCGGCAGATCGGGATGCGTCTCGATCGCCCGGATGGTCGGCGCTTCGGGCAGGCCACGCGTGAGCTTCTCCCACTGACCGTCGGCGACGGCCATGCGATAGAGGCCGGACTGGACCGGGCGGCCCGGAGCCGTCTCGCCGGCGAGACCGGCATATATAAAGGATGCGCGCTGGCTGGTCATGACCTGCTCCTCTTCACGTACACGGTGTCGTCTTTGACCTCTACCTCGTAGGTCGGCACGTCCTCAGCCATGGGCCCGCTGAGCAGCTTGCCCGTGCGCACGTCGAACGTCGCGAAGTGCAGCGGGCACTCGACGATGTGGCCCTCGAGCGTCCCCTTCGACAGCGGCTCCTGGCGATGGCCGCACGCGTCTCGCAGCGCGTAGAACTCGCCGTCGACGTTCGCGAGCAGCACACGCTCGCGGTCGACGACGACCCACTTCATCGCGCCGGGCGCCACCGAGGACGCCGCGGCCACCGCCACGAATGCCTCCAAAGACTCAGTTCAGCTTGAAGCCGAACAGCTTCGCCGCGTTGTCCGCGGTGATCTTGCGCGTGTCCGCGTCCGGCACGCCGTCGAACATGCGATGCAGGAAGTCGCGCGACTTCGGCCACGTCGACTCGGCGTGCGGGAAGTCGCTCCCCCACAGCATCGTCTCCACGCCGATCGCGTCGCGCAGCTGGACGCCGAGATCGTCCTCCATGAACTCGACGAACATGTTGCGCCGCCAGTAGTCGCTCGGCAGCAGCCCTTCCTTCGACTTCCAGCCCTTGGTGAACACCGGCCGCTCGCGGTACGTGAAGTCCATCTGCTTGAGCCAGTGGGGAATCCACGCGGCCTCGTGCTCGACCGAGCCGACCTTGAGCTTGGGATAGCGATCGAAAACGCCGGCAAAGATCATCGCGCCCAGCGAGTAGCGCACCCAGTAATCCGTCGTGGAGCGACCCGAGCCGCTCAGCTCCGCGAGGTTCATCGTGAACTCGCAGCCCGGAACGCCGTAGCGCGGCGTGCCGATGTGCAGCAGCAGCGGAATGCCGAGATCCTGCGCCGTCCACCAGAGTCGCTCGTAGATTGGGTGGCGATACGGACGATCGGGCAGCGGCGACACCGGAATGAAGGCGCCGACCAGCCCGAGCTTCGCGCAGCGCTCGAGCTCGCTGCACGCGTCCTCGACATCGTCGACGTTGAGCATCCCGATGCCCTTGAGCCGATCCGAGAAGGGCTTGCAGAACTCGGCGATCCAGCCGTTGTAGACGCGGCAGATCGCCGAAAGCATCTCGCCGTCGGGGATGCGGTACCAGAAGAGGCCCTGGCTCGGCTGCAGGCACGAGCCCCACACGCCGTCCATCTCGTTCTCTTTCACCATCGCCTGGGGATCGTAGGCGCCGAGCCGGACGTCCTCCCACATGCCGAGGAAATCGATCTGCGAGGGATCCTCGAAGCGCTGGCCGGCCTGCATCACCGCACCCAGCGTGCCGGCCTGCTGGCCGTCGATCAGCCACGCGTCGAACTTCCGGCCCGCGGGCGTCTCCAGCCGCTCCAGCCGCGGCGCCCGCTCGCGGAACCGGGGCTCGATGCGGGTCGTGTAGAGGTCCGGCGGCTCGACGATGTGCGAATCGGCCGAGATGAGCTTGTGCGTCAGCATAGTGGCAGTCCTTCCTGACGCCGCACGTCGTTGATGATCTCGCGGACGCGCGTGCGCAGCGGCGGGTACTCGATTCCGAACTCCTTGCGCAGGCGACTGTTGTCGACGAGATAGTTGCCCGACTCCTCGCGGCCGCCCTCCTGCGCGAACGTGATCTTCGCGTCAGGCAGGAGCTCACGCACGAGGTCGGCCAGCTCGCCGAGACTGATCGGAATGCCTCCAGAGTTGTAGATGGCGTGCTGCGGCGCATCCGCGAGCAGGACGCGCGCGAAGACCTCGGCGATGTCTTCGACGTGGATCAGCAGCCGCATGTAGCCTTTCTTCGGGAGATGCACGGGCGCGCCCCGCGCGGCGCCAGTGATGAGCTGCACGTGATCGGTGGAGCCGCGCACCTTGTCGGGACCAGTCACGTTGGCCGGGCGTACGCCGGTGATCGACATCCCGTAGCTCTTGATGTACTTACGCGCCTGGAACTCGTTGAAGATCTTGTGAACCGCGTATTGGCTGGTGCCGTAGAGCGCATCGTCCTCGGTGACCAGCCGCTCTCCGAAATGACTTTGCTGACCGCTCACCGCGATCGAGCTCGCGTATACGGTTCGGCGCACACCGACCAGACGCGCGGCCTCGAAGCAGTTGTCCATACCGAGGACGTCGAGCCGGAAGACCTGATGCGGATTGCCCTCGCCCGCCCCGATGCCATACGCGAGGTTGATGAGCCGGTCGGGCTTGACCTCGAGCACGGCACGCATCACGTCCTCGAACTGCGTCACGTCACCGCGAATCACCCTTACCTGTTCCCCGGCGTCCGTGAACGTCGCGGCGGCCGGGTTGAGGTCCATGCACGTGACCGTCTCACCCGCCGCGACGAGGCGTCGGATGAGGCGCGGACCGATGAAGCCAGTCCCGCCGATGACCAGTGTCGGCATGCGAAGCCTCCTCAGCTCAGGACGAAAGGCTCAGGCGACAAGACCGTAGTACGCCGCGCAGTTGTCCCAGAGAATCTTGCGCTTGCTCTCCATCGAGATCGGCAGGCGCAGGAACGACTCCACCGCGCGCGGGAACTTCGAGTCGCCGTGCGGGAAATCGGTCGAGAACACGATGCGATCGTCGCCGATGGCGTCGATGACGTGGCGCACCGGCTCCTCGTCGCACTCGACCGACACGAAGCACTGGCGCTTGAAGTACTCGCTGGGCGCCATCGTCAGCTCGCGCGCGTAGATGTCGCCGAGCCACTCCCAGTGCTCGTCCATGCGCCACAGCAAGAACGGCACCCAGCTGCAGTTGCCCTCCAGGAAC
>JBKOZH010000305.1:0-14568 GCA_046725765.1 Candidatus Methylomirabilota bacterium
CTTGGCCGGATCGATGATGCCGGCCTGCAGCATGTCCACGTACTCCACGGTGTCGGCGTCGAAGCCGCGCGTGGCGACCGTCTCGGCCTTCACCTTCTCGACGATCACGCTGCCCTCGAGGCCGGCGTTCTCGACGATCTGACGGATGGGCTCCTCGAGCGCCCGCTTGACGATGCGAGCCCCCACGGCCTCGTCCCCCTCGAGCTTCTTGAGGTTGTCGATGGCCTTCGACGCGCGCAGCAGCGCAACGCCGCCACCCGGGACGATGCCTTCCTCCACCGCGGCGCGGGTCGCGTTGAGCGCGTCCTCGACGCGGGCCTTCTTCTCCTTCATCGCTGTCTCGGTCGCGGCGCCGACCTTGATCACCGCCACGCCGCCGGCCAGCTTGGCCAGCCGCTCCTGCAGCTTCTCGCGGTCGTAGTCGCTCGTCGTCTCCTCGATCTGGGCGCGGATCTGCTTGATGCGGCCCTCGATCGCGGATGACTTGCCCGCACCCTCGACGATGGTGGTGTTGTCCTTGTCGACGACCACCTTCTTGGCGCGGCCGAGATCCTCGAGCTTGATGTTCTCGAGCTTGATGCCGAGATCCTCGGTGATGGCCTTGCCACCGGTGAGGATCGCGATGTCCTCGAGCATCGCCTTGCGGCGGTCACCGAAGCCCGGCGCCTTGACGGCGCACGTGTGCAGCGTGCCGCGCAGCTTGTTCACGACGAGGGTGGCCAGCGCCTCGCCCTCGACGTCCTCGGCGATGATGAGGAACGGCTTGCCGGAGCGCGCCACCTGCTCGAGCAGCGGCAGCATGTCCTTCATCACGCTGATCTTCTTCTCGTGGATGAGGACGAGGGCGTCCTCGAGGACGACCTCCATGCGCTCGGCGTCGGTCACGAAGTAGGGCGACAGATAGCCACGGTCGAACTGCATGCCCTCGACCACGTCCAGCACGGTGTCGGCCGACTTCGACTCCTCGACCGTGATGACGCCGTCCTTGCCCACCTTCTCCATCGCCTCGGCGATCAGGTTGCCGATGGTCTTGTCATTGTTGCTCGCGATGGTGGCGACCTGCGCGATCTCCTTCTTGTCCTTGGTCGACTTGCTGAGCTTCTTCAACTCGTCGGTCACCGCTTCGACGGCTGCCTCGATACCGCGCTTGAGGCCCATCGGGTTGGCGCCGGCCGTGACGTTCTTCAGGCCCTCGCGAAAGATCGACTGGGCGAGCACGGTGGCGGTGGTCGTACCGTCGCCCGCAATGTCCGAGGTCTTGGAGGCGACCTCCTTGAGCATCTGAGCGCCCATGTCCTCGTAGGGATCCTTCAGCTCGATCTCCTTGGCGACGGTGACGCCGTCCTTGGTGATCGTCGGGCTGCCGAACTTCTTATCGATGACGACGTTGCGGCCCTTCGGCCCGAGCGTAGCGGCGACGGCCGACGCCATGACGTTGATGCCTTTGAGCAGGCTCGCCCGAGCCTCCTCATCGAACTTCAGCTGCTTCGGCATAGATCGTGTGCCTCCCTGGAAATATGTTGGTGATCGCTACTCGAGAATGGCGAGGACGTCCTCTTCGCGGAGGATCAGGTAGTCGTCCCCATCGATCTTCACTTCGTTACCGGAGTACTTGCCGAATAGGATGCGGTCGCCTGACTTGACGTCCAAGGCCACGCGCTTGCCGTCGTCGAGGATCTTGCCGTTGCCAACGGCCACAACCTTCCCGCGCTGCGGCTTTTCCTTGGCCGTGTCCGGGATGATGATCCCGCCGATCTTCTCCTCGGTTTCCTCCTCGCGCTTGACGAGGATGCGGTCGTGCAGCGGACGCACCTTCATAGACCCCTTGCCTCCTTGAGTTACGGTTGACGCTTGAGCGGCTTTCGCCATGGCAGCCGACCTCACTTGGATGTATTAGCACTCGTTTAGAGCGAGTGCTAATATTACCGGGCCGCCGGGCGGAAGCAAGCGAAAAAATCGGAGACCGACAAATGGCAAAAAGCGTTTTTATATCGAATGTTTTGCCGCAAGAAGCGCGTGCGCTGATCCCCACGGATTTCACCGTTGACTACAACGCCAACGACACCCCCCTGCCCAAAGCCGAGCTGATCCGGCGGCTCAAGGGCAAGGACGCCCTGATCTGTCACATCATCAGCACCATCGATGACGAGGTGCTGGCCGAGGTGCCAGGACTCAAGGCCATCTGCAACGTCGCGGTCGGCTTCAACAACATCGATGTCGAGGCGTGCAAGCGGCGTGGCGTGGTCGTCACCAACACCCCCGACGTCCTTACCGAGACGACGGCGGACTTCGCCTGGACCCTGCTCATGGCCGCCGCCCGGCGCGTGGTCGAGGCCGACCGGTTCGCGCGCTCGGGTCAGTGGACCCGCTGGCAGTGGGACCTGCTCTGGGGCAACGACGTCTACGGCAAGACGATCGGGATCATCGGCTTCGGACGGATCGGACGCGCCGTCGCGCGCCGCGCGCTCGGTTTCAACATGCGCGTCCTCTACCACGACACGGTGCGCGCCGACGCTGCGGCCGAGCGCGAGCTGAGGGCCGCCTACATGGAGCCCGACGCGCTACTGCGCGAGTCGGATTTCGTGAGCCTGCATACCCTGCTGATTCCGCAAACGCGGCACCTCATCAACGAGACGACGCTGCGGCTCATGAAGAAGACGGCGATTCTCGTCAACGCCGCGCGCGGCCCGATCGTCGACGAGGCTGCGCTCGTGCGTGCGCTGACGGAAGGCTGGATCGCCGGGGCCGGGCTCGACGTCTTCGAGGAGGAGCCGAAGATCCACCCCGGCCTGCTGAATCTGACGAACGTCACGCTGGCGCCGCACATCGCGAGCGCCTCGCTGGACACGCGCCTGGCCATGGCCACGCTCGCAGTGCGCAACTGCCTGGCGATTCTCGACGGCAAGCCGGCGATCACGCCGGTCGGCTGAGGCGCGCCTCAGGCCGGACGCTGTCGTGCCCAGTCCTCCCACTGCGCCAGGCGCGGGAAATGGAAGATGCGCAGCGCCTGCATCGGGACCTCGGGGGCGAATCCGCTGAACGGCCCACGCTGGGCCACGATGACTTTCACGACGAAGACGTGCGAGGCGGTCGCAAGCAGCAGCGCCATGCCGATCTGCTGAGCGTGCTGGCAGGCGGTCGGCAGATCCGCCGGCGAGGCGGTCATTACGTCGTGAGCCGACGCTCGATTCGGGCCAGACGATAGGCGAAGGTGTCGAGGACGCGCTGGGCGGCGCCGGCGGCACGCGCGAGATCCAGCGCGTCGGTGATGACGGCACGCGCGGCGGCGAAATCGCGCGCCCGGTGCTCGTGGAACTTGGCCAGCTCTTCCCACGGCCGCGGATCGAAGAGGTCGCGCTGACGGGCCGCGTCCCATAACGCGCACGCGGTCTGCCACCGGGCGGCGCGCTTCTCCCACCAGGCCAGCCGCAGCCGCACCCAGTGCGCCGCGTCGCCGGCGAGACCGGCCTCGAGCGCGACACGATAGCACTCCAGCGCGCGCTCGACGTCCACGGGCTCCCACAGCCGCCCGAGACCCGCCCATTCCTCCGCGCGCAGCGTCGGCGCATCGCCGAGCGCCGCGCCGAACCAGCCCACGAGCGCGGCGAGCGACAGCACGTCGTCGCGGTTGTGCGCAAAGATCCGCGCCACCGGGCCGGGACGCTTGCGACGCAGCCATTCGAAGTAGAGCGTCGGGATGAGGCCGCCGGGCACATCCTGCTCGCGCGCGAGGCCGAGCACGTCGCGTTCCAGCGTGCCGAGGCGGCAGTCATCGAAGCAGCCGGTCCAGACCCGTCGCGACGGCCGGAGCAGGTCCAGGTGCGCGAGCATCGACGGCCACCGTCGCCGCGCCAGCACGAAGCGCGTCTCGAGCAGCGGCAGGTCGAAGCCGCCGCCGTTGAACGTCACGACGCCGCCGGCGCGGTCGAGGAGGGGCGCGAGAGCGGCGAGCAGGGCCGGCTCTTCGTCGAGGTCGCGCATGAAGTGCTGGACCACGACGAACGTGTCGCCCTCAATCCAGCCGGCGCCGACGAGGAACGCGTATGTCCCGGTCCCGCCGGCCAGGCCGGTCGTCTCGGTGTCGAGGAACAGCAGTTGATCGGGAGCGAGCGGCGCCGCATCGACGCGTGCCACGCGGGCGAGGACGTCGAGCGGCGCCTCCTGCACGCCCTGCAGCGGCAGGCGTCCGTGGCGATGGGTCAGCGGGTACACGCGCCGCACGACGAGCAGCGAGCCCGCGCCAGTGTCGACGAGCTCGCCGCCGACGACGCGCTCGATCGGCTCAGGGGCGGCCTGCGGCGGCCGCCGCGTCTCGATCCGACGGATGATTCGCCGCAGATCGTCGAGAGTCTGCATCCGCGTCAGGCGGTGAGCTCGCGCAGGAGCTTGGCGGCGATGGCTTTCGCGCGCCTGCCGACCTCGTTGACCGGCCCCACGCACGACGGACAGCCGAACGCGCACGGACATGCGGCCAGCGTGTCGAGGCCGCGACGCAGCAGATCCGGAAGCACCTCGAATACCCGCTCGGCCAGGCCGATGCCGCCCGCGTGCGAGTCGTAGAGATAGATGGTCGGGTGGAACTCCGGCGCGTTCAGAAGCCGCGCTTTCGTGGACTCGCGGGTGGCGACCGCACCCGTCGCGGCCGGCGTGGTGTCGCCGAGCCACGAGCCGAGATCGCGCACGTCGCACAGCAGGAAGATCGGCGCGAGATGGTGCAGCAGGTAGGTGACCGCGCGCAGCCCGTCGATCAGCTCCTCGCGCGAGGAGCTCACGCGCGCCAACGTCGCCGGCGCCACCGTGAGCCAGGCGCTCGTCGTCTGCATCTCCTGCTGGGGCAGCTCGACCTCGCCGGAGCCGACGTTTTCCATCGTCCCGAGCTTGATCTTCTTGAAGCCGACCACCTTCTCGGCGACGAGCACCTCCCCCTGCTCGGCGACGTAGGCGGGCTGCTCGCGTCCCTCGAAGCGCTGCAGAATCCAGACGCCCTTGGCGCTCACGGCGTCGGTGAAGTAGTCGACGTTCACGCGCTTGACGTAGGCGACCTTCTCCTCGTCCTCGCGGAAGCGCAGCTCCTGAACCTCGTAGGGCACGCTTTCCACCAGGTAGATCGCCTTGGGATAGATGCTCGCGAACGCGCTGCCCCAGTCGACCTCGGCGATGATGTTGCGCTTCTTCGTCTGCTGCTCGTCGCGATGGGTGGTGTCGATGACGACGAAGTTGTCGGTCGTGACCGTGCGCAGCGAGATGTGGTCGGCCGGATAGGTCTCCGACGCCCAGTGGTACCGCTCGCCCGCGCGGTGCAGCACCCCCTCGTCCTCCAGCGCGGCGGCGAGCTTGCGTACGTCGGTGCCGCCGAAGGGCTCGTCGGCGACGAGCGGCAGCTCGAAGGCGGCGCACTTCAGATGATTGGCCAGGATGAACGGGTTGTCGGGATTCACGCGCGCGTGCTCGGGCGGCGTGCCGAACAAATACTCCGGATGCGTGACCATGAACTGATCGAGCGGCGCGCTGGTCGCGACGAGAATCGCCGCCGACGGGCCCGAGCGGCGCCCCGCGCGGCCAGCCTGCTGCCAGAGCGAGGCGATGGTGCCCGGATAACCGGCCAGGACGGCGGCATCGAGATGTCCGATGTCGACGCCGAGCTCGAGGGCGTTCGTCGACACCACGCCGAGGACGTCCCCGGCGCGCAGCGAGGACTCGACCTCGCGCCGGCGATTCGGCAGATACCCTCCGCGGTAGCCACGCACGATGTCCGACTCGCCGGTGGCGCGATCGGCGATGCCGCTCTTGATCGCCGTTAGCAAGACTTCGGTCGACAATCGGCTCTGGGCGAAGACGATGGTGGCGATCTTTTCGCGCAGCAGTCGGATGGCGAGCTTCGCCGCCTCGCCGAGGTACGGCGCCCGGATACCGAGCTCGCGATTCACGACGGGCGGGTTGTAGCAGAGGAAGGTCTTTTCGCCGCGCGGCGCGCCGCTGTCCGCGAGCTCGTCGACGTCTTCGCCGGTGAGGCGCGCCGCGAGCTCGCCGGGATTCGCGATGGTGGCCGAGGCCATGATGAACTGCGGCATCGAGCCGTAGTGCGCGCAGATGCGGCGCAGGCGTCGCACGACGTTGCTCAGGTGCGAGCCGAACACGCCGCGATAGGCGTGCAGCTCGTCGATGACGACATACCTGAGGTTCTGGAACAGCACCGCCCACTTCGTGTGGTGCGGCAGGATCCCCGAGTGCAGCATGTCGGGGTTCGTCAGCACGAGGTTGGCGCGCGCGCGTACGGCGCGACGAGCATCTTGAGGGGTGTCGCCGTCATAGGTGAACATGCGCATCTCGGGCAGCTGCTTCGCCAGCTGCTCGAGCTCGGCGAGCTGATCCTGCGCAAGCGCCTTCGTCGGAAACACGTAGAGAGCGCGCGCGTCGGGCTGGTGCACGAGCGCCTGCAGGACGGGCAGGTTGTAGCAGAGCGTCTTGCCCGAGGCCGTCGGCGTGACGACGACGACGTGGCGTCCCGCTTGCACGAGCTCCCACGCGCGCGCCTGGTGGCTGTAGAGCTGCTCGATCCCGCGCTTGCGAAGCGCCTCGACGATGCGCGAGTCCATCGACGCGGGGAACGGCGCGTAGACCGGCGGCTGCGCAGGGAAGTGACGCGAGGCGGTGATGCACGGGCCCGTCGAGGCGGAGATCAACAGATCGTCCAGGATCTCGCCGAGCATCGGGGCGACTGTATCATAGCGACGTGAGACGGCTCGCGTTTTGGCTGCCTCCGATCTTGTGGATGGCGACCATCGCCTGGTTTTCGAGCGGCGAGTTCAGCGCGGAGAACACCGGCGCGGTACTCGTGCCGTTTTTTCGCTGGCTGTTTCCGGCGGCGACCGACGCGCAGCTCGCGCTGCTGCACGGTCTCGTGCGAAAAACGGCGCACATCACCGAGTTCGGCATCCTCGCGGCGCTCTGGTTCGTCGCTCTCACGCGCGAGCGCGGCCTGTCGCGGCGGCACGCGGCGTGGCTCGCCTTCGTCGTGGCGGTCGTCTGGGCGTGCCTCGACGAGCTGCACCAGGCGACCGTGCCCTCCCGCACGGCGAGCCCCGTCGACGTTGCGTTCGACTCGATCGGCGCGATGGCGGCGTCGCTGATCGGCTGGCACGGCGGCGGCCGCGTGCTGGACGTCGCCACCGCCGTCTTTTTATGGGCGGCGGCCGCGGGCGGCGCGCTGGCGATCGCGATCGATCTCGCCAGCGGCGTGTCGGCGGGTGTGCTGTGGGTAACGGTGCCGCTGGCGATGCTCGCGCTGGCGCTGCGCCGGCGCGGCGCGCTGAGAGCCTGACTAGACTTTCAGCCGCGGATCCAGCGTGTCGCGCAGCCCGTCGCCGAAAAGATTGATGCCGAGCACCGTGATCAGAATCGCGAGTCCGGGGAAGGTCGCCAGCCACCACGCCGTCGAGATGTAGACCCGCCCGTCGGCGAGCATCCCGCCCCACGTCGGCGTCGGCGGCTGCACGCCGAGGCCGAGAAACGACAGCGCCGACTCGATCACGATCACGCGCGCCATGTCGAGCGTGGCCACGACGAGCCAGGGTGTGAACACGTTCGGAAGCACGTGACGCAGCAGGATGCGGCCGTCGCGGCTGCCGAGCGCCTGCGCGGCCTGCACGAACTCCCGCTCGCGCAGCGACAGCGCCGCACCGCGGACGATCCGCGCGTACACCACCCAGCTGGACACGCCGATCACGCAGATGATCGTGGTCAGGCTCGGGCCGAGGACACCGATGACGGCGATCGCGAGCAGGATGAACGGAAACGCCAGCTGGATGTCCGCCAGGCGCATCAGCACGTCGTCGACGCGGCCGCCAAAGTAGCCGGCCAGCAGCCCCGCGAGCATGCCGAGCACCCCGGAGATCGCGACGGCGGCGAAACCGACGAGCAGCGCCGGCCGCGCCCCGAAGACGATACGCGCGAGGATGTCGCGGCCGAGGTGGTCGGTGCCGAGCAGATGCACGCGGCCGCCGGCGTCGCGGCTGAGCGGCGACTTGAGCCGCTCGCCGATGTTTTGCTCGGTGGGATCGAACGGCGTCACGAGCGCCGCGGCCAGCGCGGTCAGCACGACGACCGCCACGACCACGAGACCGAACAGCGAGGTGCGCCGCCGGGCGAGCCGCCGCACGAACACCCACCACTCGCTGCGCGTCGGCGCGAGCTCCTCGGGCATCGGCAGCGCGGTGGCGCGCGTGCTCACGACAGCCGGATGCGAGGATCGAGGTACGTATACACGACGTCGACGAAGAGGTTGACGAGGACGAACGTGGTCGCCAGCAGGAACACCGCCGCCTGCACGACGGGATAGTCGCGATTGTAGATGGCCTGCACGGAGAGGCGACCCACCCCGGGCCACGCGAAGATCGTCTCGGTGATGACCGAGCCGCCGAGCAGCGTGCCGAGCTCGATGCCGACGATGGTCACGATCGGGATCGCGGCGTTCTTGAGCGCGTGCTTCCAGACGACGGGCGAGTTACTCACGCCCTTGGCGCGCGCGGTCCGGATGTAATCCTGGTTGAGCACCTCGAGCATGCCCGAGCGGGTGAGCCGCGTGATGCGCGCCGTCGTGAACAGGCCGAGTGTGACCGCCGGCAGGATCAGATGGCGCCAGTCGCCACGGCCGGACGACGGCAGCAGATTCAGCTGCACCGAGAAGAGCAGGATCAGCATGATCCCGAGCCAGAACGTCGGCATCGACTGGCCGAGCAGCGCGACCACCGTCGAGACGTAGTCGAGCAGGCTGTTGCGGCGCACCGCCGACAGGATCCCGGCCGGGATGGCCAGGCATAGCGCGATCACGAGTGCCGCGCCGGCGAGCTGAAACGTCGCCGGCATCCGCTCGACCACGAGCCAGAACGCGGGCTCCCCGTGACGGATCGAGTCGCCGAAGTTGCCTTGCAGCGCGCCACCGAGGAACCGGCCGTACTGCACATATACGGGATCGTTGAAACCCATCCGCTCGCGAAAGAGCTGGATGTCCACCGCCGTGGCCTCGGGGGGCAGCAGCACGGCGGCGGGATCTCCGGTGAGATGCAGGATGACGAAGACCACGGCCGAGATGCCGAGCAGGACGACCAGCGATTGCGCCAGTCGCCGGGCGAGGAACGTTTTCATGCCTGCCGACGCAGGCGGGCGACGGCCTCGATGTGCGGAGTTTGCGGGAACATGTCCACCGGCTGCACCCACTCCAGGCGATAGCCGTGGCAGGCCAGATCGCCGACGTCGCGCGCCAGGGTGGACGGATTGCAGGAGACGTAGACGATGCGCGCGGGCGCCATCGCCGCGAGCGCCGTCAACGCCTTGGGATGAAAGCCCGCGCGAGGCGGATCGGCGACCACGACCGATGCCGTGACGCCCTGGCGGACGAGATCGGGCAGCACGTGCCGCACCTCTCCGGCGAGGAACGTGCAGTTGTCGATGCCGTTCGCGCGCGCGTTGCGGATCGCGTCGGCCACCGCGGCCGCCGCGAGCTCGATCCCATACACGACGCGCACGCGGCGCGCCAGCCGCAAGCTGATGGCGCCGGTGCCCGCGTAGAGATCGAGGAGGGTCTCCGAGCCGTCGAGCTCGCACGCCTCCTCCACCAGCGCAAACAACCGCTCGGCCTGCAGCGTGTTGGTCTGAAAGAAAGAATTCGCGGACACCTGGAACGTCACCGGCCCGAGCGTCTCGCGGATGTGATCCCGCCCGGCGAGCAGGTGCTCTTCGGAGCCGACGGCCACACTGGCCTTCTTGGCGTTGACGTTGAGGACGACGCTCGTCGTCTCCGGCACGCGCGCACGCAGCGCGTCGGCAACCGGGGCCAGCGTCTCGACGTCCGGCGCGGCGGCGACGACGTTGACCATCGCCTCACCCGTGCGCCGGCCCTCACGCATCATCACGAAGCGCAGCAGCCCGCGCTCCGTCTGCGGATCGTACACGGACAGTCCGCGCTCGCGCACCTGCCGGCGGAACTCGTCGAGCAGCGTGTTCATCGATTCCGATTGCAGCAGGCAGCGCTCGATGTCGAGCACCACGTCGTAGCGCTCCGCGGCGTGCAGCCCGATGGCGGGCGGGTCGTGGGCGACCGTGAACTCCATCTTGTTGCGATAGCCGTAAGGCTCCGGCGCCGGCAGGATCGGCCGCAGCTCGAACTCACCGACGCCGCCGAGGCGCTCCAGGCAGTCGCGGACCTGTTTTTCCTTGAATGCGAGCTGCGCCGGGTAGGCCTGGTGCTGCAGCCGGCAGCCGCCGCACTGCCCGAAATACACGCAGGGCGCCGGCACGCGATCCGGCGAGGCGACGACGACCTCCTCGATCGTCGCGCGCCCGAAGCGGCCGCGCGCCTCGACCAGTCGCACGCGTAGTCGATCGCCCGGCAGCCCCCCGCGCACGAAAATCACGTAGCCGTCGACCCGTCCGACGCCCTCTCCGCCGAACGCGAGGTCGTCGATCGCGAGGTCGAACGTGTCGCCGCGACGCGGTTTCGCCATGGACCAGGCCACTATAAGCGTCGGCCCAAAACCAGTCAATTTGGCGGGGACTTCGCGGTGTATGATGCTGACGTAATGAGGAGCGGAGCGCCGCGTCCCGTGGCCGACGTCCTGGCCGCCGCCGTCCCGCAGATCGCCGAACGACTCCCCGAGTACCGCATCCGCCGCGCGTGGAGCGCCCTCGTGGGACCGGACGTCGCGCGCCGCGCGCGTCCGCAGTCGCTCGCCAACGGCTGCCTGCACGTCGTCGTCGACAATTCACCGTGGCTGCACGAGCTGACCCTGCGCGCCGCCGAGCTCACCCAGCGACTGCACGCGCAGTTCGAGGCCGTGGTCTCCCTCCGTTTCACGCTGGGCACGCTCGAGGCCGAGCCCTCGCCGCCGGCCCAACGTCGCGAGCACCGCGCGAAGGCGCTCGGCGACGACGACCGCCGCGATATCGAGGCGGCCGCTTCGGCGATTTCCGATCCCGCGCTGGCCGACGCCGCGCGCCGTCTGCTCACAACGGCCCGTCGCGACGCTCACGCACGAGGTGCACCACGATGAAGTTCCGCCTCACCTCGATCCTCCTGCTGCCGCTCGTGGTCGCCGGGTGCGCGACGCTCTCGCGCAACGCCGGGGTCGACGACGGCGAGACACCCCGCCTGCGTCTCCTGCCGGCGCGCGATTCGCGCGCGGAGGCGTATTACGACTATGCGGCCGCCCAGCTGCACGTGCAGGCCGGCCGCTTCAAGGACGCGATCCCGCTCCTGCAGGAGGCCATCAAGCGCGATCCGAACTCCGCCTTCCTCTGGACGCAGCTCGCGCAATGGCTGGTGCGAGCCGATCAGCCCGCGGAGGCCCTGGCCGCCGCGCAGAAAGCGGTGCAGCTGGCGCCGGACGACCCGGGGCCGCACCTCACGCTCGCCGAGCTGCTGCGCGCGCAGAAGAACTTCCGCGAGGCGGAAGCCGAGCTCGAGAAGGTCATCGAGCTGAGTCCCAACAACGAGGACGCCTACCTCACGCTCGCGCGCTACCAGGTGGAACAGAAGGCGTACGATCGCGCGCGCGCCGTGCTGCTGCGGCTCGCCGACAAGCAGCCGCGGCTGGCGCAGGCGCAGTTCCTGCTCGGTCGGCTCGCCATCGAGACCGAGAGCTGGGACGAGGCCATCGCGCGGCTCACCCGCGCCGTCGAGCTCGATGCCGACCACGATGGTGCGTGGACGGCGCTCGGCTACGTGTACGAGACGCGCCACCGCACCGAAGAGGCCGTGGCGACCTACCGCAAGGCGGTGCAGGCCAACCCGGACAATCCGGCCTTCGTCGAGCGGCTGGGCGACCTCCTGATCCGCCTCGGACGCTTCAAGGAAGCGCAGGCCGAGATCGAGCAGCTCGCCGAGATCGCGCCGCGTGATGCGCGCGTGTGGATGAAGCTCGGCGCCGTGTTTTACGAGCAGAAGATGTACGACCGGGCCAGCGACGCCTTCCGCCGCGTCGTGATGCTCGAGCCGACCAACCTCCGCGCCCGCTACTTCCTGGCCACCACATATATGGATGCCGGCAAGGACAACGAGGCGCGCGTGGAGCTCGAACGGATCCTGCGCGCGGACCCGCGTTCGATCGACGCGCGCGTGCAGCTCGGGTTCCTCTACGGCCGTACCAAGCGCTACGACGAGTCGATCGCGGTTTTGCGCGAGGCGGTGAACCTGGAGCCGAAGCGGCCCGAGCTGTTCCTCTATCTCGGCACCGCGTACTTCCGCGCCAAAGACTACGACCGCGCGCTCGAGACGCTGCGCGAGGGGCTGTCGCTCGACGAGAAGCACCGTGATCTGCACTTCCAGGTCGGCGTCGTGCTCGAGAAGCAGTCGAAGTTCGACGACGCGGTCGGCGCGTTTCGCAAGGTCATCGCCATCGACCCCAAGCACGCCGAGGCCTACAACTACGTCGGCTACATGTACGCCGAGCGCGGCCAGAACCTCGACGAGGCCGTCAACCTCATCGGCAAGGCCCTGTCGCTCGAGCCCGACAACGGCTACTTCATCGACAGCCTCGGCTGGGCGTACTACCAGCAGGGGAAGTACCCCGACGCGCTACGCGAGCTCAAGCGCGCGGTGGAGAAGGCCAAGGAAGATCCGGTGATCTTCGATCACCTGGGCGACGCCTACGCGAAGAACGGCTTCGAGGAAGACGCGCTCGCCGCGTGGGAGAAGTCGCTGTCGCTCGATCCCAGCGCCGACGGCGTGAAGCAGAAGATCCAGGACGCGAAGTCGCGGCTGCGCCGTGCGCAGGGCGAGCGCTCGAAAGCGTCTCAGTAGCGTCCTCGCCGTTCTCCTGCTCGCCGGCTGCGCGATCGCGCCGCCCACGCCGCGCGCGCCCGTCGACGCCGAAGCGCGGCGCGTGGTCGAGCGGCTCACCGCACGCTGGCAAGAGTTCCGCGACCTGCGCACGCTGGCCGACGTCAGCTTCAAGCGCGGCGGCGACCGCCAGCGACTGAGCGGCGCGATCCTCGCCCGCGCGCCAGCGTCGGTCCGGTTCGAGGCGCTGTCGCCGTTCGGCCAGCCCTTCCTGCTCGTCGCCATGCACGAGGGGCGGATCACGGCCTACAACGCCGCGACGAACGAGGCGCGCGTGGGTACGGCCGACGTCGAGAGCGCCGCGAAGCTCATCAGCCTGCCCGTCGAGCCCGAGGACCTCGTGGCGCTGCTCTCTGGCCGCGCTGCGCCGCCCAAGGACCTGCGCGTGGCCGAGTTGATGCCCCCGGATGAGCTCGGCCCCTCCATCAACCTCGTCGGGCGCTACAACCGCCAGCGTGTCTGGCTCGATTTCGAGACCGGGATCGCGCGACAGGTCACGATCACTGGCGGCCGAGCCGAAGCGACGGTGGCCTTCCAGCGCGCCGGCGACGGCGCGCTCACCGGGCTGGACGTCAACGCCGCCAACGGCTATATCACCGCCACCGTTCGCTACCGCTCGCTCGAGCTCAATACCGGTCTGGACGCCGAGCGCTTCGCGCTGACGCCGCCGAAGGACGCGAAAATACAGCCCATCCGTTGACCACGCGCGTTGGCGCGTGATAGCCTTTCGTGCTTTGTCGAAGGGGGTCGGGTCCGCGCGTCGTCTCGTCCTCAACGCCGCGGCGAAGGTGAACCTGGTCCTCGAGGTCCTCGGCAAGCGGGACGACGGTTACCACGAGCTCGTCACGGTCATGCAGGCCGTCGACCTCTCCGATCGCATCACGCTCGAGGCCGCCGACGTGGTTGAGCTCTCCAGCGAGAGTCCCGGCGTGCCGGTCGACGGCCGAAACCTTGCGGTCAAGGCGGCGACGGCGCTGCGCGCGGCCGCCGGGGTCACGCGCGGCGTGCGGATCACGCTCGACAAACGCATCCCGGTCGCAGCCGGCCTGGGAGGCGGGTCGACCGACGCGGCGGCGGTGCTGCTCGGACTGAACCGGCTGTGGCGACTGCGCTGGCCGGTCGCCCGACTGGAGGAGGTGGCGACCGGACTCGGCATGGACGTGCCGTTCTTCCTGCGCGGAGGCGCCGCGCTGGCGACGGGACGTGGCGAGCGGATCGAGCCCCTCCGTGGACGGTCGTTGGGGGTGGTGCTGGTCAACCCGCGATTCGCGCTGAGCACCGCCGAGATGTATGGACGGGTCACCCCTGAGATGTACACGGACGGCGGCCATGCGAAAACGCTGTGCGCAGCAGGCGGCGGACGAAGCCCGGCCCGTATCGCCGCAAGCCTCTACAATGGGCTGCAGGAGGCGGCCGTCGCCATGCACCCGGTAATCGGGCGGATTCGAGCGGCGCTGCTCGCGGCCGGGGCGCTGGGGGCCCTGATGTCGGGCAGCGGACCGACGGTGTTCGGCGTGGCCCGGTCGTTCGAGCATGCGCGACAAATTCGCCGGCGGATGACGCGCGGCGCGTGGGATTGCTGGGCGGTCCGAACGCTGACCGGCCCGGCGATCAGGATGGTGACGTGAAAACGTTGGGGCGTGGCCAAGCGGTAAGGCGCGGGACTTTGGATCCCGTATTCGGAGGTTCGAATCCTCCCGCCCCAGCCACTCTCAGAGCGAGGTCTTCATGTC
>JBKOZH010000207.1:0-22075 GCA_046725765.1 Candidatus Methylomirabilota bacterium
GACCTCGGCACGCTGGCCGCGCGGGCGCCGCGCAGCCGCGCGCTGGCCGCCGAGCGCGCGCCGGGGCTGCACGCGTGCCTCTTCTTTCATCCCGACACGGTGACGTGGGCCTTCGGCGCCCACGCGTGCGCGGTGGAGATCGACGTCGAAACGGGAGTCGTGCGACTGCTCCAGTACGCGGCGGTCCACGACTGCGGCCGGCCGATCAATCCCACGATCGTCGAGGGCCAGCTGCACGGCGGTATCGCACAGGGTCTGGGCACCGCGCTGCGCGAGGAAGTCGTGCACGATGCCGCCGGCCAGCTGCTGACGGGGACGCTGATGGACTACGGCCTGCCGCTCGCCGGCGATATTCCCGCGCTCAGCGTCGAAGCGGCCGACCACCCGTCGATGATCAACGAGCTCGGCGTCAAGGGCGTGGGCGAGAGCGGCATCATCTCGCCGAGCGCGGCCGTCGCCAACGCGGTCGAGGACGCGCTCGCCGAGCGCGGTATCGAAATCACACGTGTGCCGCTGCTACCGCACCGCGTGTGGGACGCGCTGCAGCGAGCTGCGCGTCGATGATCGCGCCGCCGCGAGCCGACGTCGCCGCCATCGTCGAGCGGTTGAGTGCCGCGGGATATATCGTCCCGTCCGCGAACCCCAGGCTCGAATGGTTTGGCGACAGCCCGGAGCTGGCGCGCGAGCTGGGTGATCTCGTCCGCCGCGGCGGCAAGCGCGCCTCGGCCGGCCTGCTCGCCGCGTGGCACGCCGACGGTGATCCCCTGCCCCAGGTCGGCGACGTCGAGATCATCATCGACTGGAGCGGCGAGCCGCTGGCCGTCGTCGAGGTGACCGAGGTCCGCGTGCTGCCATTCGACCAGGTCGATGCCGCGTTTGCTCGCGACGAGGGCGAGGGCGACGGCTCGCTGGCCGCCTGGCGTGACGCGCATTGGAGCTATCTGTCGCGCGAGTGCGCACGCGTGGGACAGATACCGGCGACGACGATGCCCGTGGTGTGCCGGCGCTTTCGGCTGCTGTACCCTGACGCGAGTGACTAGCGAACGAACCCCTGCTGCTCGAGGTACTCCAGCACGCGCCGCGCGTTCTGATCCGGGCTGGACACGACCGTCTCCAGAACGATGGTAGGAGCGTCGGGAGCTTCGTACGGGTCGTCGATCCCCGTGAATCCTGTGATCTCACCACGCCGGGCCTTGGCGTAGACGCCCTTGCTGTCGCGCCCCTCGCAGACCTCGAGGGGCGTGTCAACGAAGACCTCCACGAAATGCTCCGCGCCCACCATGTGGCGCACCTCGTCGCGCGTGGCCCGATAGGGACTCACTGCGGCCGCCACCGCCACCCCCCGTGACGGACGACTTCTGCGCAAACGAAGCCGATGCGGCGGATATTCGTGTCGCGGTCGTCCTTGCTGAAGCCCAACCCCTTGGACAGATGTGTACGGACCACGTCGCCATCGAGGAGCGTGACCTGACGGCCGCGCTCGAGCACGAGCATGGTCAGAATCTCCGCTGTGATGGATTTGCCTGCACCGCTCAGGCCCGTACCACACGCACACCCCCTGACGGTGGCGCGGAGGATACGTATCCATGAGGATCTGAGCGACCTCGGGCCGCGTGAACCAGTCGGGAAGCTTCTGGCCCGCGGCGAGGAACTCCTCGCGGACCTGGGTCCCTGAGATGGAAGCCGTTCGTGCCGCGGGAGGTATGCGCGACACCTCTTCGTAGCGGTTCTCGTCCGGGAGATACATCATCTCGGTGAAGGGCAGCATCCCGATCCCGAGCTCTTTGGCGAACCGCGCCACCAGTTCCTGGGCGTCGTAGGCGCCGTAGAAAGGCTTGCCGGCTGAATCGAGGCCCGGGCTGGCGTGGTCGCGGCCTACGATGAAATGGCTGGCCCCATAGTTCCGCCGGATCAGGGCATGCCATACCGCCTCACGCGGGCCCGCCATGCGCATGGCCAGCGGCAGAAGGGCCAAGAGCACACGATGGGATTCGTAGTAGCCCTCGACGAGCACCTTGTAGCTCCGCACGCGCGTGTAGTAGTCGACGTCCCCCCGGCTTCGTCATCCCAACCACCGGGTGAAGAAGCAGCACTCCGTTGACCGTGTCCGCCGCGCGGTGAGCTCCTCGTGGGCCCGGTGCAACGGGTTGCGCGTCTGGAACGCGACGACATTCGTTGCACCCAGGGTGCCGAGCCGAGTGCGGGTCTCCGTCGGCGTCAGGCGCAACTCGCGAAAGTCGTGGTGCTGGGGCAGGGCCAGGATCTGAAGCCGACCGGACACGGCCACGTCGCCCCACCTTGCATCTCGCCTTGCATCTCGGCGACCAACGGATGGCGCAGATCCTGACTGCCGACGACGTGCTGCGCCATCGCCGCGCGATCCCAGTCGTACGCCTCCTCGATGGTCAGGATTCCGAGCAGCTCGTTGCGCGCGTCGCGAAGTGCGACATCGTGGTCGAGCCGCACCGCTGCCGATCGCTCGACGGGAAGCATGACCGGCATCGGGAACAGCTGGCCGTCTGCCAGGCGCATGTCTTCGAGCACGCGCTCGACGTCGGCTCGCCGCATGAAGCGATCGAGAGGCGAGAACCCACCGGTCGCCAGCAGCTCGAGGTCGTAGAGGGCTCGCTCTGAGACCTGGAGCGATGGCAGTCGGTTGGCTCGGGCGCGTAGCTCGGCACGGCCGATTTCGGGGACGATCAGATCGACGAGCGTTCCACCCACCGGCGCGACAAGTCGGGAATGCATCGCTCACCTCTTGGTGGTTCCGCCGTCAATTAGGCGCCGCTTCCGGGCCGTGTCAAATGCAACGCTCCGATGACGACGGCACCGTCTGGCACTTGACAGGCGGTCCAGCCCACGGTACCGGGAGAGCATGAGGCGCGAGTGCGCACTGATGATCCGGCTGATCATCATCGTCGTTCTATCGGTGCTCACGCCGCTCGCCTACGCCAGCCTGCCGGACCCCACATACGTTCCCGGAATCTGGGACGACGCCGACTATGACGATGTCGTCATTCTCGCCACGTCGTCGAGCGCTGCGACCGACTCGCATATTCAGAGCGCCGTCACAGGGCAACTCGTCGTCATTGCACAGGTCTTCCAGGGAGAGGACGGACTGGTGGCCGTCGCCATGCCCGCCCCGCCTCCTTCGCGGGCTCCTCCCGCCGCTTGATCCGAGTCAGCGCGTAGTCTCGCCGCTAAGCGCGGCGCGGTGAGACAACCAGTTGAGATGGTGCCGCGCCGGATCGCCCGGGAGGAATCCAATGAACTCCATTCCGGCCGCCAGGGTCGTCATTCCGGAAGACGACCGCCGCGCGATTCTCGCGCGCATCGACGAAGCGCTGCGAAGCGGCGTCCTGACGCTCGGCGAGAACGGCCGCGCGTTCGAAGTCTCGTTCGCCCGGACGGTCGGCACGCGCTTCGCGGTCGCCGTGCAGAGCGGCACGAGCGCCCTCGAGATCGTGTTGCGGGCGCTCGACGTCGAAGAGCGCGGGGTGGTGGTCCCCACGAACACGTTCTTCGCCACTGCCGCCGCGGTGATTCACGCGGGGGGCCGGCCGCAGTTCGCCGATGTCGAGCGCACCGCCATGGGGCTGAGCGTCGAGACCGTCGCGGCCGCGGTCTCCAGCCAGACGGTCGCCGTCATCGTCGTTCACATCGCGGGCACCGTGAGTCCGGAGACCCCGAAGATCGCCGCATTCTGCCGCGACCGTGGCCTTGTCCTGATTGAAGACGCGGCCCATGCACACGGCAGCAGCCTGGATGGCCGCATGGCCGGGACCTTCGGAACGGCGGCCGCGTTTTCGTTCTACCCCACGAAAGTGATTACGGCGGGCGAGGGCGGAATGATCGTGACGGACGACGAGGCAATCTACCAGCACGCGCTCCAGTACCGGGATCAGGGCAAGGAGAGCTTCCTCACGAACCTGCACGTACGCATGGGATACAACTGGCGGCTGAGCGAGCTGCACGCAGCGGTCGGCCTCTCGCAGCTCAACCGACTCGACGAGTTCGTCGCCGAGCGACGGCGCATCGCGGCGGCCTACACGAAGCGGCTTGCCGGTGTCGACGGTCTCCAATTGCTCGTCCCCCCGGATTGCGCACAGCCGAACTTCTACAAGTACGTGGCGCTGCTGGATCGCGACGTCGACCGGCGCGCCCTCAAGCGGACGCTCAAGGAGCGCTTCCAGGTCAGCCTGAGCGGCGAGGTGTACGAGATTCCCTGCCACCATCAACCCGTCTTCAAGCAGTGGGCGGAGGGCGCATTTCCCGTCGCGGAGGATGTGTGCTCACGTCACGTCTGCTTGCCCATCTATCCGGGGATGACCGAGACCGAGATCGAGCAGGTCGTCGGGGCCCTGCGGCAGACGTTGCCGGGGAGAACCGCGCCGTGCGCGTAGGCGTCATCGGCGGGGCGGGCTTCATCGGCTCTCACGTCGTGGACAAGCTTCTCGACGCGGGCCACGACGTCACCGTGTTCGACATCATGCGGCCGCATCGTAGCGACGTGCGCCACGTCGTCGCAGACATCCAGGACGCCAGTCGCACGACCGTCGCGCTCGCGGGCCGCTATGACGCCCTGTATTTGTTGGCCGCCGTCTCGGATGTGAACGACATCTTCCACATTCCCGTTGAAAGCGCGCAGGTCAACATCATGGCGGTCGCGCACGTGCTGGAGGCCGCGCGTCGGACCGGAGCGCGACGCGTCATCCTCGCGAGCACGACCTGGGTGTACGCCCTGGCGGACGCGGAGGAGGTCGACGAGGAAACGCCGCTGCGCCCGGATCGAGTCAACCATATCTACACCGCGTCCAAGCTTTCGGCCGAGATGTTGTGCCACGCCTATCACACGCTGTACGGCGTCGACACGACGATCTTGCGCTATGGGATTCCTTACGGTCCCCGGGCACGTCTCGGCACCGTTCTGGCGAGCTTCGTCGCGCTGGCGATTCAGGGACAGCCGATCCTGATTCAAGGAGACGGAACGCAGTGGCGAAGCCTCATGGCGGTCGAAGATCTGGCGCTGGGCAACGTCGCGGCGCTGCAGGATGCCGCGAGAAATCAGACCTACAACCTGGACGGCCCAGAGCGGGTGGAGGTCCGTCGCGTCGCCGAGAAGGTCCGTCAGTTTTTTCCAGACGTGGAGATGCGGTACACCGACAAGCGTCCGGGCGACCTTCGTCCCAAGATCGTTTCGAGCCGAAAGGCGCTTGCCCACCTCGGCTGGAAGCCGGCGATCCCGTTCGATGAGGGCGCGGAGCGCTACATCAAATGGGCGCAGCAGAGCGCGCCGCTCGGCTGCCCGCACAGGACGAACGCCTCGACGCTGCGTCCGCTGCCCGTGGCGAACCACCAGGCCTGGACGCGGCTCTGATGGGGTTCGCGTGGAACACGCTGCTGCTGATCCCCGTCGTGATTGCGTGCGTGTACTGGATTGGGACGGCAGCCATGATGGTGCGTTTCTTTCGCAGGCGTCCCCAGGAGCGCTCCAGTTGGCTGCCGACGGTGTCGCTGATCAAACCCGTATGCGGACTCGAGAAGAACCTGTACGAGAATCTCTCAACGGCCTGTCGTCAGGACTATCCCGAGTACGAAGTCATCTTCTCCGTTCAAGACTCCACGGACCCCGCGCTTCCCGTGCTCCTCCGCATCCGGGACGAGAACCCGGGCGTTCCCATTCGTATCGTGGTCGACCGGGCTTGCGCGGGGCCGAACGGCCGACTCTCCAACATCCTCAACGCCACTGGGAAGGCAACCGGCCACGTACTGGTGTACTCGGACAGCGACATGCGGCTCGAGCCCGCGTACGTGAGAACGATCGTCGCGCCCCTGGCGGATCCGCGCGTCGGCGTCGCCTGCACGCTGTACCGCGCCGAGGGAGCGGGCAACCTCTACGAGTCACTCGAGCTCCTCTCCCTCAATACCGACTTCGTGCCGGCGATGGTGTTCGGCACGGAGAGCGGCGTGGCGCTCGCGTGCCCCGGAGCCTCTCAGGCCATCCGCCGCGAGACGCTGACACTCATCGGCGGCCTCGAGCCGATGGCCTACAGCCTGGTGGAAGACCTCGAGCTGGGCCGCGCCGTCGTCGGTGCCGGATTCCGCCTCGTCCTTGTGCCGCATGTTGCGGTGACCGGCGTCGACCTACCGCGGCCGTCCCTCTGGTGGCGACACCAGGTGTACTGGGACCAGAACACACGCGTGGCCCAGCCGGTGGGCTTTTTCTTTACGTGGCTCGTCCGCGGCGTTCCGTTTGCCGGCCTGTACGCGCTCAGCGGCGGCCCATACGGTTGGCTGATGCTGGCCGCCACGCTGGCGGTACGACTCAGTACCACTCTCGTGACGTCCACGCTCCTCGGAGACCGAGAAGGGGTTCGCCGATTGTGGCTGCTGCCGCTGCGCGACGCCGCCGGCCTGTTCGTGTGGCTGGCCAGCTTGATCGGGCGAAAGGTCTACTGGCGAGGCCGAGTCTTTGTGTTGAGCGGTAACAAGATGATCGAAGTGTGAAGCGGCTCGTCGTGACGGCTGATGATTTCGGCGCGAGCGTCGACGTGAATAGAGCGGTGCGGCGTGCACACCGTGAGGGCATCCTGACGTGCGCAAGCGTGATGATGGGAGCGGCGGCGGTCAAGGACGCCGTGGCCATCGCGCGGGCAGAGGGCGTGCCCGTAGGCCTTCATCTGACCTTGGTGGATGGGCGGCCGGTACTTCCCCCCGAGCGCGTTCCCGACCTCGTGGATGCCGACGGCGCCTTCAGGCGCGGCCTCGTCGGCCCCGCAGTGCGGCTCGCGTCCTCGAAGCGAGCGCGACGTCAAGCCGCGGCGGAGTGCGAGGCACAGATGGAGGCGTTCCTGGCCACCGGTCTGACGCTGGACCACGTGAACGCGCACCATCACTTCCACCTTCATCCCTTCGTCCTTGCGATCGTCGTCGAGCTGGCTCGGCGTTACGGCGCGCCTGCGGTGCGGGTGCCTCTCGAGCCCGGCGTGCCGCCATACCGCTGCGCCGCGCTCGCGGCCACCATGACACCGTGGTCTCTGCGCGCGCGACACCGGCTACGGCGGGCCGGGGTCGTCACGAACGACGCGCTGTTCGGCCTCTACGACACGGGATCGATGACTGAAACGACATGGCTGCGGATCGTACCCAGGATCGGGCCCGGCATCACGGAAGTCTACTGTCACCCGGCCACGATCACGTTACCGAGCGAGGCCCCGACGGCGTCGCCCGCCGACGAGCTCGCAGCGCTCCTGAGCCCGATCGTTCGGTCGGCGCTGGACGGTGCCGGAATCCGGCGTATGTCCTTCGCTGCGGCGGCCGTCCGGGAATAACTGCTGGAGAGTATCCGCGATGAAAAAGACGTTGTTCCTCAATCCGCCATCCTTCGAAGGTTTCGACGGAGGCGCGGGATCGCGATACCAGGCACGGCGGGAGGTTCGCTCGTTCTGGTATCCGACGTGGCTGGCCCAGCCGGCGGCCCTCGTGCCGAATGGCAAGCTCATCGATGCGCCGGCCGCCAACGTGCCGCTCGACGCCGTCCTGCGGCAGTCGAAGGACTTCGAGTTGTGCTTCATCCACACCAGCACGCCGTCCTTCCGCGCCGACGTGAGAACCGCGGAGGCAATGAAAGATGTCAATCCGAAGCTGACCATCGGTTTCGTCGGCCCCCACGTGGCCGTCTTACCCGACGCCGCGTTGCAGGCGTCCCAGGCCATCGACTTCGTCACGCGCCTCGAGTTCGACTACACGTGCAAGGAAGTCGCCGAGGGTCGTCCCTTCGAGAAGATCGATGGTCTCAGCTACCGCGCGCCGAACGGCGAGATCGTCCACACGCGTGACCGTGCGCTGACCGACATGGAATCCCTGCCGTGGGTCGTCGACGTGTACCAACGGGACCTGCGCGTCGAGGATTACGAGATCGGCGAAGCGCTCTACCCGTTCGTCTCGTTCTACGCGGGTCGAGGCTGCCGCTCGCGGTGCACCTTCTGCCTGTGGCCGTACACGGTCGGCGGGCACGCCTACCGCGTGCGCCGTCCGGAGAACGTCGTTGGCGAGGTGAAGCGAGCGACGGAGTACTTTCCCCAGATCCGCGAGGTGTTCTTCGACGACGACACCCTCACCGACGCCCGGCCATGGGTGGAGGACCTCGCGCGCGGGCTCGGCGAGGTGCTGGTCCCGAAGGGCATGACCTGGAGCACGAACGCGAAGGTCAACGTGCCCTTCGAGACTCTCAAGGTGCTCAAGGAGAACGGGCTCCGGCTCTTCACCGTCGGGTTCGAGACCGGCAGCCAGGAGATTCTAAACAACATCAAGAAGGGCATGAAAATCGAGTGGGCGAGAACGTTCGCCGAGAACTGTCACGCCCTGGGGATCAAGATGCACGGGACCTTCATCGTCGGTCTGCCCGGCGAAACAAAGGAGACCATCCGCGAGACCATTCGGTTCGTGAAGGACATCGATCCGCACACCATTCAGGTGGCGCTGCCGGCCGCGTTGCCGGGCACCTACCTATACGATCAGGCGAAGCGGGAAGGATGGTTGCGCGACGAATCCGGTGAGCTCGTCGGGCAGAACGGCTTCCAGGTGACCTCGCTCGAGTATCCGCATCTGTCCCACCGAGAGATCTTCGCGATGCAGGAGGAGTTGTACCGGGAGTTCTTCTTCCGGCCCCGGAAGATCGCCGAGATCATGTGGGAGATGGTCAAGAGCCCGACCGTGATGCGCCGCCGTCTGCGCGAGGGCGTCGAGTTCTTTCAGTTCTTGCGCGAGCGAAAGAACCGCCCCTCGAGCGAGGCGGCGCCCTCCGGTCGCTGACCGTGAGCGCCGCGATGCGGGCGCAGCGTGAGGACGGCGAGCGCAAACCGGGCCAGCCTGGGGGCCAGCTGGGGAACGAGCAATCGCCGATCGAATCCGGCCAAACGTCGCGCGTTTTCCTCGAGACAGGCGGCAAGGACCACCGCGGGGGTCAGGTTGTCGACGAACGCATCGGCCCCGCTGACGATGAAGTCCTTTCCCTCGCTGGCGCCGCCGGACAACGCCAGTGCCGCCAGCTTGCGGAGCGCTCGCGAGTAGTGTCGCAGGGCCCGGAGGTGGCGAACGGCTCCCGGAACGAATCCGCGGTTGGCCTCGCGATGGGCGAACCAGTTGAGAAAGAAAACGATGTGAGCGGCCTCCTCTTGCATGACCCGGTCGAAGATGTCGAACAGCGGCGGCGGCATGTTCAGATGTTCGCGGGCGAGCTTGAACAGGCCGAAGGCGCCGAACGAGTCGAGACACTCCTCGAATCCGAAGTCGATGAACGCTTCCACCGCGTCGGCGGGAATCTCGACGCGAATCTCGTCCGCGTGGAGGCCGTAGCGCTCGATCATGTGCTTGATGATGCGCGCGTGCCGCGTCTCTTCGAACGCCTGGAGCTCGAGCGCCTGGCGCACCACGCGGTCCGGCTCCAGTGCGGCGCATGCACTGATCATCGGCCCCGCGTCCTCCTCGGCCTGAAGCGCGTGCGTCCAGAAGGGCAGGCCGCGCAGCAACGTCAGCGCGTCCGCATCGAGGACAGGCCACCCGAGCTGCTCGGGCTCGTACGCTCGATGGTGATCGACAAAGGCGCCGCAGAAGAGATCCTTGTGTGCCTGAGACCCGATCTTCATGGTGGCTGTTCCTGGTGCGTTGCTCCGGGTGCCGCTCAGTTCAGCAGAAATCGCTCGCGATATGCGCGATACCGTTCGCGCTCTTCGTCGGGGTTCAGCCCGAACTGGGCCAGCGAATAGACGTGAGCGCCATGTTTGTCCTTCGGGGTCTCAGCCACGTAGCGTTGCATACGCGCCTGGGCGGTTGCCGTGAACGGCATGTCGAAGTGCTCGTAGATCTTCCGCACGGTGCCGATCGGATCCGCGGCGAGGTCGCGGTATCGCACGTCGAGAAACCGCTCCGGTGGTGCGCAGCCATCATCCCGCGCCCGCAAACCGGCCTGGATCTCCTCCGCCGTGAGCTCCGTCACTTCGCGGCCCACCACGGCAGGATCCACCGCGTCGCTGAAGGTTTGGCGGAGGACCGTGTGCAAGCTGGCCTCCGATGCGAGCACCTCGAGGGGCTCCCGGTGCGTCAACACCACGCCGACGTCGGGATAGACGGCACAGAGCTCCCTCAGGGCCGGCAGGTGGGCCGGCGCCTTCAGGACCCAGCGATCGCCACGGCAGCGCCACTGCAGGTGCTGGAGAAATCGCCGGTGCAGCTGGTATGCCGGAACGAGATCTTGCGCGCGCATCCACGTCTGATACGAGGGCACCACATACATGGAGCAGAACTGCGCGCTGAGGAACGAATGGCTGAGCATGACGACACACTCCTCGGCCAACCGCGCGCCCACCGGATGGATCCTCGCGAACTCGGGCACCAGCCGCTGAAACCAGCGGAGATGCCGCTCGGTGATCGCGATGCGTGGGTCGCATTCGTACGTCGCGCGCTCCGGGGGCGGCGAGGGCGACAGCATCTCCCACGTCTGGGGGACGCGGTTGGCAGGATCCTGGGCCAGGAGCGTGTGCAGCAGGGTCGAACCACTGCGCGGCAACCCCGTGATGACCAGAGGACGGTCGAGACGTTGCACGGCGATCTCGGGATACCGGCGTCGATCGCGCTCGAGCGAGAGGCGATTCGCGAGATGGCTGACGATGCTCTCCCGGGCCGCGATTCGCCCCAGCAGATTGAGCCGCGCTTCCGTCGCGAGCGAGTGCACCAGACGCTCCAACCCGTCGAGAAACGTCGTGTCTTCGAAGTCGTGTCCACCGGCGCGACGACGTCCGGCGGAGATCAGGTGGTCAGCGTGCAGGCCGACGAACCGACGCCCCGGGCCGTCCATCAATCGCACGCCGCGCCGGATGATCTGGTGCAGAGTCACGCCAACCTCTGTCCCACTTGTACATCAAGAGTTGATGGGCTGCTCGCTGTTCACGCCTCGCGGAGCCTCGTGAGATCGGCGGCGATCCACGCGGGCCGCCGCTGACCGTGGCCGGTCGGATCGGCCGACTGCTGGCGGCCGTCGTGCGTGCGAGCGTCTGGCGGCCGTGGATCACCGTGCTGGTCGCCGCCTCGCTCGCGCTCGGTGCCGGCGTCTACACGCTGTTGGCGCTGGACTTCGTCACCTCGGCGCTCCGCCTCCTGCCCCAGCGCGCCCGGTACGTGGTGCTCCTGAGTCAGTACCTGCAAGATTTCGCCGAGCTGGATGACATCCTCGTCGCCGTCGAGGCACGCAACCCCGGCGACGCCAAGCGATACGCCGAGCGACTCGTCGAAGAATTGGGGCGCAATGGGCTGACGTCACGCATCACCTACCGAATCGATCCGAGCTTCTTTGACCGGCGCGGGCTGCTGTATCTGGGCGTCGACGATCTCGCCAAGCTCCGGGACCGATTGTTCGACTACGAGGAGTTCATTGCCGGCTACGCCGCTCGGCCGACACTGGTGCGGCTGCTGGAGGGCCTCAACCGGCAATTCGCCAACGCCATGGCGCTCGGCTTCCTCGACCTGGGGATCGGCGGATCCGGCGAAGGCGATCTTCGATTCGTCGACGCCGTGCTCGAGCAAATCCTGGCGCGCCTCGACGAGCGTGCGCCCTACGTCTCACCGTGGGGCACAGGATTCTCGCTGGGAGGCCTGGACGACCCGGACGCCGCCTACTTTTTCTCTCAAGACAGACGCCTGCTCTTCGTTTTCGTCGCCGAGCGATTGGACGAGGGCAACTTCGCCAGCAACCGAGGGTTGATCGCGGCGATTCGCCACACCATCGCGGCGCTCTCGGCGGAGTTTCCCGAGGTGCGCGCGGGGGTCACCGGTGGCCCCGCCATCGCAGACGACGAGATGGCGACCGCCGTCCGTGACAGCGCTCTCGCGACGGGACTGGCGGCCGTGCTCACGTCGGCCGTGCTGCTCCTGGCGTACCGCCGTTTCGGCAGCCCGTTGCTCATGCTCACGACGCTCGCGGCGAGCCTCGCCTGGGCGCTCGGCATCATCACGCTGTCGCTCGGACACCTCACGGTTTTCTCGGTCATGTTTCTCTCGCTCGTGATCGGGGTCGGCATCGACTACGGGATCTACTTGCTCTATCGCTGCCAAGAGGAATGCGGGCTCGGTGCTCCCCTCACCCAGGCGCTGGAGCGGACGGCCGAGCGCACCGGGCCGGGGATGCTGCTGGGCGCCCTCACCGCGGCCGGCACGTTCTTCGTGCTGATGCTCACCGACTTCCAGGGAATCCGAGAGTTCGGGTTCGTGTCGGGAGTCGCCATCCTCATGGCCTTCCTCTCGATGCTGACGCTGTTCCCCGCGCTGCTCGTGCTCGAGAACCGCCGGCGGCCCTGGCGCCTGCCGCCGCACTCTTTTGCGATCCGCGACCGTGCGGAGTCGGAATGGCTCGCTCGTCTCGCCACGCGGCGCACGGCGATCCTTATCGTCGCGGGCGCGATCAGCGTGGTCGGCGTGTGGGGCGTCCTCGCCGTGACGTTCGATCACAACATGCTGAAGCTCCAGGCCAAAGGCGTGGAGTCCGTCATCTGGGAGCAGCGGATTCTTGCAAGTGCCGGACGCTCTGGCTTCACCGCGCTGACCACGACCGGAAGCGTGGACGAGTTGCGCGACAAACAGCAGGCATTCTCCCGCCTGCCTTCGGTCGCCGAAGTCGAGAGCGTGCTGATGTTCATGCCGGATGAGCAGCAGGAGAAGATTCGGATCATCCGTCAATTCGCTCCGCTGATGGCCTCGCTTCGAGTGGCGGCGCCGTCCGAGCACGGACCCATGGCGCTCCAGGCTCCGCTCCTGGTGCTGCGGCGTCGCCTGGCCATCGCCGCCGAGGGGATCGATGACGAACGAGTCCAGGCGACCGTTCAGAGCCTGATCGAGAAGGCCGACCGCACGCTCGCCAGGCTCGACGGCGCGAGCCCCGCAGGCTTGCAGGGACTGCAACGGTTGCAAGACGAGCTCTACCGGGACTTCAAGGACAAGTTCGAGCGGTTTCAGAAGGGACTGAATCCTGACGCCGTGGTGCCCGGCGAGGCACCGCCGGAGCTCCGAGACCGCTACGTAGGCCGGAGCGGCCGGTATCTGCTTCGGATCTCCCCCGCCGGGGACATCTGGCAAGACGACGACGCACGTCGTCAGTTCATCGAACATCTCCGCACGGTCGATCCCGATGTCACAGGACCGGCCGTCACGAACTTCGAGGCGACGCACCTCATCCAGCGCGGCTACTTCCAAGGCACCGCGTATGCGCTGGTGCTGGTCGCGGCCGTGACCCTCGCAATTCTCAGGACGGTGCGGGGCACCGTCCTCGCCGTGGCGCCGGTGGCGGTGGGCGTCCTGTGGACGTTGGGCGTGATGCGGGTGCTCGGTCTCGAGTTCAACCTCGCGAACGTCTGGGCCCTTCCGCTCATCGTCGGCACCGCTGCCGAATACGGCCTCAACATCTACGTGCGATTCCTCGAGGGGATCGATCGCGGCGGCCCGCGCTTTCCCCGAAGCGTGGTTTCGGGTGTCGTGCTGAGCTGGCTCACGACGGTCGCAGGCTTTGGGAGCCTGATGGTGGCCCGTCACCACGGCATCTTCACGCTCGGCCTCCTGCTCAGCGTCGGCGCGACCGCAAGTCTCGTGGCCGCCCTCTTTCTGCTTCCCGTCCTCATCGGGCTCTTCGCCAACCCGGAGCCGGCGCCGCGCGCCCAGCGTTGCACCCTCGAAATGTGGGGTTAGACTCACGTGTGTGGACCGTGGGATCTCGCGTAGCCGACGGCGCGTACCGCTCGATCTTCACCCCGGCCTCCCGGCAAGAGAGGAACGCCAACCTCGAGGCGTACTGGGCCTACTGCGTGGACCACGACGGAGAGGTCCTCCAGCACGATAGGGACCTCGCGAAGAAGCGCGACATCCTCGCCCACTTCAAGGGACATCCCGTTCGATCGCGACGGCCGCTGGCCGACCCCACGCGCTTCTATCGCAATTACGTCGTCATGCACGACGATCCGCGAACGCTCGACCGCACAACGCTGCTCCTGACGTTTCTCTACAAGTTCGCTCGCCACGAGTACGTCGGCATCTGCGCCGCCTGGGACCAGCGAAAGCCGATCACCGAGTCGACCCCACTGATCCCGAGGATCGGGTTGTATCACCTGTGTGAGGAATTCAGTCACATGCGGCTGTTCCAGGAGATCTTCGAGACGTTTCATCTCGACCGGGTGGAATGGGTCCCACTTGGAAAGTGGATGAGCCGTCTGTACCGCGTCTTCCCGATGCTGCCCGATACGGTGCTCGATCCGCCCGCCTTCGTCAGCGAGCTGATGGGGCTGACCGTGTACGTCCACATCGACAACGTCCTGGACGAGATCCTCGTCGACGAGCCGGAGGCGTGTCAGCGCGTCCGCACGCTCTTGCGAGAAGTTATGACCGACGAAGTCGCCCACGTCGGCCACCGCCGCAACTTTCTCGGCCCGCTCGGCCTGCGCGCGGCGCAGCTCATGGTGGCGCCGATGTATCGGGCATTCTTCCGCGACCTGCCGGAAGCGACACTGCTGTTCGACGTCGAGCAGATGGTGCGCGACGGCAGCGCGTTCGATTACCGGACCATCTCGCCGGCGATGCTTCGGCAGAGCTGGGTGCCGTCGTACTGCAAGGCTCGGACGTGAGTGCCTCGGGGCGCGCTTCGATCTGGACGATCGCGCGAGAGGCGCTGTGGGAGGGCGGCCCCGGGGTCTGTCACTTCTCCATCACGAACGCCTGCAACGCGCGTTGTGCGTTTTGCAGTTTCGCCTACGATCGCCTCCCGGCCGAGACGCGACGCTGGGTGACGCTCACGGATGCGAAAGAGGCCTGCGACATCTTGAGGCGCAACGGCATTCGAATCCTGCATTTCAACGGCGGCGAGCCTACCGTGCACCGCGACCTCACGGCGATGGTCGCGCACGCCGCGCAGCTCGGCATGATGCCGGCGCTCGACACCAACGGCGCGTTGCTGACGGACAGGCGGATCGCCGCACTGGCAGATGCAGGCCTCGCGAAGGTGTGCATTTCGATCGACGGCGCCTCTAGTGCGGTGCACGATTCGAACCGGGGGATACCCGGCCTGAGCGAACGCATCCGCCGCGCCAACGCGGGACTGAAGCGACGTCGCATTCCGACCACCGCCTCGGTGACGATGAGCCGCCTCGTGGACTATGCGGCCCTGCCGGGCCATTTGGAGGCGCTCGGCTTTGGTGCCGTGACGTTCTCCTATCCGCTGCGAACGCTGCCCTCTTCCTATCGCGCCTGCGCGGAAGATTCTCCGCTCGTCGATTTCACTCCCGAGGAGCTGGATACCGCCTTCGAGGCCGTAAAGGCGTTGAGCAAGCGGTTCCCGGTGCAGAACCCGGTCGCGTCAATCGAAGACATGCAGCGTCACCTGCGCGGTGAACCGGAGGTGTTCGGGTGCCTCGCGGGCTGGAAGTATTTCTATCTCGATTGGAACTTGCAGATTTGGCGCTGCCACCACTGGGATCGGCCCCTGTGCCACATCCGTGACTTCGACGGCACCCAGCGCGTGCGTGACGGCTGCACCGCGTGCATGGTCGATTGCTACCGTGACGCCTCGGTGATGCAGCATGTCGGTGTCGCGCTGAGCGACGGCTTGCGCGCGGCAGCGCGCGGTGAGGTCCGCCGGGCCTGGCACCATTGGGCCGATCGTCGAAACGTGGTCTCGATGCGAGCGGCGATCCGAACGGCGAGGGTGTGGACCCGTGTGTCCTAGGTGATACCATCGCGGCATGATGCGGGCCGGGCTCGCCACGGTGCTCGCAGTGCTGGCGCTCGGCGCCACACCCGCGACGGCGCAGCTGCCGATCTTCGACGCGCACATCCACTACAGTCGGCCTGACTGGAGCACGTACACGCCCGAGCGCGCGCTGTCGATCCTGGCGAAGGCGGGCGTGCGGCGCGCGATCGTGTCGAGCACGCCGGACGACGGCACGCTGATGCTCTACGATCGCTCGCCGGCCGGTATCGTGCCCTTCCTGCGCCCGTATCGCACGCGCGAGGACATGGGATCGTGGACGCGCGATCCCGCCGTCGCCGCGTACGTCGAGGAGCGGCTGAACAAGCGCAACGTGTATCGCGGCATCGGCGAGTCGCACTTCGGCGCCGATGACGTCCCGGCCCCGACGCTGCGGCGCATCGCCGAGCTGGCGAAGGCGCGTGGGCTGTTCCTGCAGTGCCACATCGACGACACGGCCGTGGAGAAGATGCTCACGACGTATCCCGGCGTGAAGATTCTCTGGGCGCACGCGGGCATGTCGGCGTCGGCGGCGACCGTGGGCCGGCTCCTCGACCGGTATCCGATGCTCTGGGTGGAGCTGGCGCTGCGCACCGACGTCGCCGGCTCGGACGGCACGCTCGATCCGGAGTGGCGCGCGCTGTTCCTGCGTCACGCCGACCGCTTCATGGTGGGCACCGACACGTGGGTGACGTCGCGCTGGGAGTCGGTGGAGCCGGCGACGGCCGCCGTGCAGCGCTGGCTCTCACAGCTGCCGCGCGAGGTGGCCGAGCAGATCGCCTGGAAGAACGGCGAGCGGCTGTTCCCGCCGCCCTGAGCGCGTCGCTACAGGCCCTGGATCAGCTTGAGGTCGGAGTCGTAGCGCAGGCGAGCCCGCGCATCGGCCGGATCCGTCCACAAGACCTCGTCGACCTCGTGATCGTGCTCACCGACCTTGCGCAGCGGACGCATGCGATACCAGCGCACATTCTTGCGGATGCGGCGGCCGTCGCGCTGGAACCAGTACGTCACCGGCTCGAGCTCGCTGACGACCTCGCACTCCCAGCCGGTCTCCTCCCGCACCTCGCGCAGCGCGGCGTCGGCGGCGGACTCGCCGGGATTGAGCGCGCCCTTCGGCAGCGTCCACACCGGCTGATTGCGCAGATCGCGCGCGCGGATCAGCAAGACGTGACCGTTGTCGTCGACGACCAGGCCGCCGGCCGAAAATTGCAAATCGGGCCGCGGACGCGACCCAGTGTCCATAACTTCATCATACGCTCGGCCGCCGCCGGCCCCCGGCGATCGGCATCGTGACCCTCGCCGAGCACTTCCCCGGGGGATTCACGCCGCGGGCCGAGCAGGCGCGCCTGCTCGACGCGCTCGACGAGGCGCTGGCCGAGGTCGAGGCCGATCCCAAGGCGCCGCGGATCTTCGTGATCGAGGCGCCGCCCGGCGTGGGCAAGAGCCATCTCGCCGTGACGCTGGCGCGCTGGAGCGACAGCGCGTATCTGCTGACGTCCCAGAAGCTGCTGCAGGATCAATACGAGCGGGAATTCGGCCGCCTCGTGCAGGTCGTCAAGGGCCGCGACAACTATCCGTGCGAGCGATATCCGGACGCGCGCGTGCCGACGTCCCTCGGCATGTGCCGGCGACCGCGCGGGCCGCTCTGCCAGTGCCCGTACGTGCGCGCCAAGGCGGCGGCGCTCGCCGGGCCGGTGTTCTGCGCCAACACGTGGTACTTCGCAACCCTGCGCCACTGGCACGCGGAGCAGCTGCCGCGACGCCGCCTGCTGATCGTCGACGAGGCGCACAACCTCGAGCGACAGCTGGTCCACGTCTACGCCGTGCAGTTCACTGCCGCCGAGATGAAGGAATGGCTCGGCGGCACGCTGCCGCGGCTCCACAGCGCCGACGAGTACCGGCCCCTCCTCGCGCCGCACGTCGAGCGTCTCGACGCCGAGCTCGAGGCGCTCGGCCGGGCGCTGGAGGCGGTGCGCCCGCCCGACATCGAGCCCGACTCCGTTTTGCAGATGCCGCCCACGCGCGACGAGGTGATGCTGCTGGAACGGCGCGACGCGCTGGCCGGCGCGCTCGCGCGGCTGCGCGCGTTCCTCGATCACGAGGAGACGGAATGGATCGTGCGGTACCCCGCCGAGGCCGGCGCGACGCTCGAGCTGACGCCGCTCGGCATCACGGCGCAGGCGCGCGAGCTGCTGACCGAATGTGCGGAGGTGACCGTCCTGTTGTCGGCCTATCTGGGTCCATCCGCGGTGGTCGCCGAGACGCTCGGCTTTGAGACCGAAGACGTGCGGGTGTTCGTCGTGCCGTCGCCGTTTCCGCTCGAGCAGCGGCCGATCGTGTACCGACCCGTGGGCGCGCTCTCGCGCGCCAGCCTCCCCACGCTCGAGCCGGCGCTCTTCGCCGAAATCGGCGCCATCCTGACGGCGCACGCTAAAGACAAGGGATTGATCCACGTGACCTCGTACGCCGTCGCGCGGCGTCTCATGGCCGATCTCGGTGAGCGCGCGCCGCGCGACGCGCGCCGGCTCATCTTCGTCGAGTCCTCGGAGGCCAAGACGGCGGCCCTCGAGCGTCACCGCGCGTCGCCGGCGCCCACCGTGCTGGTCTCGCCGTCGCTGCGCGAGGGCGTGGACCTGCCCGACGATTTCCTGCGCTTTCAGATCCTCACCAAGATGCCGTATCCGGATCTCGGCGATCCGTGGACGGCTGCGCGTCGCGCCCGGGATCCGCGCTGGTACGCCGTCGAGACGGCGAAGGCGCTCGTGCAGGCCTACGGCCGCTCGTGCCGGCACACCGAGGACCACGGCGTGACGTACATCCTCGACGCGCAGTTCGAACGATTCCTGCAGCACAATGGGGCGCTGCTGCCGGAGTGGTTTCTCGACGCCGCGCACGCGGCGCTACGCGTGTCGCCCTTCGACTGACCGAAAGCCCGCCAGCCGAGCTCTGTGCGGGCGCCGTGGACCGATTCGGGCGCCGCGTGGAGCGGGCGTTCCGCCCGATCCGCAGCACCGCATCTCACGCTAGTAGCCTCATATCCAGCGTTGTCGCGCGTTTTCCGTCTGGCACTCGCCTTGCGTGATCGTCGCGCATGATTCGCCCGGGTCTCCGACAAAGAGGAGGAAGGAACATGACGGAAGATCTCCTCGTGATCGTCGGCGTTCTGGTCGCGTCCGCGGTGTGCGCGTGGTACGTCGTGCAGTCGATCAGCGCGATGGCCCTGACGATCCCGGCCGACCAGGTGTGCGAGGCGGCCGCCCGCTGCGTGCCCGTGGCCTTCGGCTACTGAGGCTTGAGCGCGCTCTGCGCCGCCGAGCGGCCGGCGATGCGGCCGAAGACCGCGCCCGCCATGAGCCCGGCGCCGCCGGGGTAGTTGTTGTAGAAGAGGCCGCCCACGAGCTCGCCGGCGGCGTAGAGGCCGGGGATCGCGCGACCTTCGCCGTTGAGCACGTGCCCGTCCGTGGTGATGTGTAATCCGCCGAACGTGAACGTGATGCCCGTGGTGACCGCGTAGCCGACGTAGGGCGGCGTGTCGAGCGGCTGAGCCCAGTTGGACTTCGGCGGCTTGACGCCGCGCGTGCCTTTGCCGTCCTTGATCGCGGGATTGAACGCGCCCGGCTGCACGGCGGCGTTGAACTCGCGCACGGTCTTCACGAAGCCGTCGACGTCGATCTCGAGCTTGCGCGCGAGCTCCTCGAGCGTGTTGGCCTCGGCTTTGGTGACCTCGCGGATGCGGTACTCCTCGCGCAGGAGATCGACCACCTTCTGGTCGAAGATCTGGAAGGCCGCGCGGCGCGGCTGCTTGATGACCTCGCGCCCGTACTTCACGTAGGTGTAGTTGCGCATGTCGGCGCCCTCGTCGACGAAGCGCTGGCCCTCGACGTTGACGATGATGCCGACCGGGTAGGAATGCTTCTGGAAGTTGTCGCCGACCTTGCGGTCGCCGTGCCAGGGCGCGTTGTAGTCCCACTGCACGGCGTGACACCCGCTCCAGTGCCCCCAGGCCTGCGCGCCGATGTCGAGCGCCATGCGAATGCCGTCGCCCGTGTTGTACGGGGTGCCGCGGACGCGCGCGAGGTCCCAGTTGGGTCCGAGGTACCGCGTGCGCATCTCGACGTTGGCTTCGAAGCCGCCGGACGCGAGCACGACGGCCTTGGCCTGCAGGCTCTCGGTGTTGCCGTCCGGCGTGCGGATCTCGACGCCGGTGACGCGGCCGCGCGCGTCGGTCAGCAGCCGATGCGCCTTGGCCTCGAAGCGGACGTCGATCCCTTTCTTCTTCGCGGACTCGTAGTGCATGTCGATGAGGCCGGGACCACCGCCGACCGCCTCGAGCACGAGATTGCCGAAGAACGTGAACTTGCCGCCCACCTTGAATGCCTGGCGCCCGAACATCGGGATCCAGCGGATGCCCTGCGCCTTCATCCAACGCATCGTCGGCTGCGACTCGCGGACCAGCGTGAGCGCCAGATCGGCGTCCGCCAGATCTTCGGTGACGCGCATCAGGTCGTCGTAGTACGCGTCCTCGGTGTAGATCGGCACGTCCATCGACGCCTTCTCCTCGTCGGAGAGGTCGCCGACCAGCGCGCAGACTTCGTCGAAGCTCTTGAAGGCGAAGCGGAAGCCGCCCGCCGTGAAGAAGCCGTTGCCGCCGCGCCACGCTTCGGGCGCCTTCTCCAGCACGAGCACCCGTGCGCCCTGCTCGCGCGCGGAGAGCGCCGCGCACATGGCGGCGTTGCCGCCACCGACGACGATGACGTCATACGCGGGTGAGGTCACTGCAGGATGATCTCCGCGATCTGCACCTGCGGCGTGATGTCGGTGAAATTCGGCACGTCCGCGAACAGCTCCTTGCCGTGCGCCTTGGAAGCTTTCTGGAAATCCTCGAGCGAGCGAAAGTACACCTGGCCAACGGCCGCGTACGGCGCGGGCGCGCCCGGCGCCCCGCCCGCGATCCCGCGGTCGACCTCGACCTTCACCAGGCCCATGCTGCCCCAGCGCTGTTGAACGAGCCCCTTCATGTGCTTGTTGGCGTAGTAGTCATAGTCGAACTTCTTGCCTTCGGTGGTTGGGTACATGACGGAGACGCGAATCATGGCGGGCCTCCTCCCGTGCGGTGTGCGCGTACCCTACGGTCGCCCATCGCGACTGTCAAGCGACGCGCACGCCCGTTGCGAAGGCATGATCAACGACCTACGATTGCGCCCGACGAAGGCGGACCTTCACTCGCGAAGGAGGGCTCCATGCTGACACGACGCGCGTTCACGGGTTTTGTGTCGTGTGCGATCTGCGCAATTACGTCGGACCTCATCGTCGGCGAAGCGGCGGCTCAAACACCGCCGGCAGCGACGCCGGGCGTCACGCGAAAGATTCTGTCGCAGACCGACGGTCCGACGGCTGGCTATGTGACGCTTCTCGTCGAAGCGACGATAGAGCCGGGCGTGGCGGTCGGCCGACATACGCATCCGGGAATCGAATCCGCCTATGTCCTGGAAGGCGGCTTCGAGCTGCCCATTCAGGGTCAACCAACCCGCACGATCAAGCCGGGCGACGGCTTTCAGATTCCGCCCGACACGCCGCACGCGGGTGGCCCGCCCGCCACTGCCAGGACCAGAATCCTGATTACGTACGTCTTGGAGAAGGGAAAGCCTCTGGCATCTCCCGCGTAGATGGCGTAGACCAGCTCAACGGAGGGCGCGCGGCTCAGAAACGGCCGCGTGCGCGCTCGCGCGCCGGCAAATTCTCCAGACAGGTGGTCCACCAGCCGGTTCGGAGAGTTTCGGCAAACTCGTGCGGCAGCCCTTCGGTCTCGATCACGCGCGCGACCGCCTCGTGGTCGTAGCTCACGGGGACGAACTCAACACGCAGATCGGGCTCGGCGGTGAGCAGCGCATACCACACGCGCGGCGTGCCGTCGTTCTCCGGCCGCCCGATGGCGCCGACGTTCACCGCGTATCCCGCGCCGCCGGCGATGCACCGCTGCCATTTGATCCCCGTGTGCGTGCAGAGCAGCACATCGGCCGAGTAGTCGGTGAGCAGGCGGCGCAGCAGCCCGTCAGGCGTCGTGGACTCCCAGAGGAACTCGTTGATCCGGCGCGGCGAGCCGTGGCACATGAGCACGCGGTACGCCCCAAGCCGCACGCGCTCGTGCCCGGGCAGCGTCGCGAGCCACGCGCGATCGGCCGACGACGTGTGGCCGACGGTGTACGCGTAGCTGATGCGCGCGAAGTGGTTGTCGCGCGGATCGGTGTAGCCGCAGTTGCAGTCGGCGGCGCCGGATGCCACGGCCTCGTCGTAGTT
>JBKOZH010000159.1:0-7746 GCA_046725765.1 Candidatus Methylomirabilota bacterium
TCGAGACCGACAAGGCGGACGTCGAGATGGAGGCCTTTGGCTCCGGCGTGCTGCGAAAGATCGTCGTGCCGCAGGGCGAGAAGGCGCCCGTTGGCACGCTCATCGGCGTGATCGCCGACGAGAACGAGGACATCAACGCCCTCGTGAGTCAGGCCGGCGGTCCGGCGCCGGCCACGGCCGCCGCGAAGCCGGCGACGGCGGATCGCCCGGCCGCGAGCGCGGCCAAGCCCGCGATGGCCGATCGACCCGCGGCGGTGCCGCCGCAGCCGGAGAGCGAGGACCACGCTGCGCGTCAGCCTGCGCCCTCGCGCGGTCCCGACTCGCCCGGCGGCGCGCGCGTGCGGGAATCGGTCGCCCAGCAGCCGGTGGCGCGCACGCCGCAGCCTGTTCCCTCGGGTGCCGACGGCGGGCGCGTGAAGGCGTCGCCGCTGGCGCGGAAGATCGCCGCGCAGTCCGGCGTGGATCTGAAATTGATCCACGGCAGCGGGCCCGGCGGCCGTATCGTCCGCCGCGACGTCGAGGCCGCCGCCACCTCGCCAGCCGCCACGGCCGCGCCGGCGGCGGCGCCCGCGCTGCGGCCGGTCGCGCCGAGCGTGACCGGACCCGAGTACGAAGACGTCGCGCTCAGCGCCATGCGCGCGACGATCGCCAAGCGGATGCCGCTCAGCAAGGCTCCGGTGCCCCACTTCTACGTCACGTCCGAAGTGGCCATGGACCGCGCCTGGGAGCTGCGCGAGGAGCTGAACGGCCTCGAGGGACAGCCGAAGATCTCCGTCAACGACCTGATCATCCGCGCGTGCGCGCTGACGCTCCTGCACCATCCCGGCGTCAACGCCTCGTTCCAGGGCGAGTCGATCCGCGTCTACCACCGCGTGCACATGGGCATCGCGGTCGCGCTCGAGGAGGGCCTCATCACGCCGGTGCTGCGCGACGTCCACGCGAAATCGCTCGCCCAGATCGCGGTCGAGGCGCGCGACCTCGCCGAGCGCGCCCGCCAGCGCAAGCTGCGCGCGCAGGAGCTGTCCGGCGCGACGTTCTCGATCTCGAATCTCGGCATGTTCGACGTGCGCGACTTCTCGGCGATCATCAATCCGCCCGAGGGCGCGATCCTCGCCGTCGGCTCGGTGCGTACGGTGCCGGTGGTGACGGACCAGGGGCTCGGCGTCGGTCGCCGGATGGCGCTGACGCTGTCCTGTGATCACCGCGTGATGGACGGCGCCATGGGCGCGCGCTTCCTGCAGGACGTCAAGCGGCTCCTCGAAGCGCCCCTCCGGCTGCTCGTCTGATGGCCGCCAACGCCAAATACGACGTCGTCGTCGTCGGCACCGGGCCGGGGGGCTACGTCTGCGCCATCCGCGCCGCGCAGCTGGGCCTGAGCGTCGCGACGGTGGAGGACGACCGTCCCGGCGGCGTCTGCCTGAACTGGGGCTGCATCCCGACCAAGGCGCTGCTGCGCAATGCGGAGGTCGTGCAGCTCGTCGAAAAGGCCGAGACGTTCGGCATCAGCGTGCAGGGGATGAAGGCCGACTACGCGGCGGCCGTGCAGCGCAGCCGCGGCGTGGCCGACCGCATGGCCAAAGGCGTCGAGTTCCTGTTTCGCAAGAACAAGATCACCCTCGTGCCGGGCACGGGAACGCTGAAGTCGAAGAGCGTCGTCGAGGTACGCGGCAAGGACGGCACCACCACGCTCGAAGCGGGACGCGCCGTCATCCTCGCCACCGGCTCGGAACCCAAGTCGCTCCCCGGTGTCGCGATCGACGAGAAGACCGTCATTTCGTCCAACGGCGCCGTCCGCAACGAGGCGAAGCCGAAATCGATCGTCGTCATCGGCGCCGGCGCCGTCGGTGTGGAGTTCGCCGACGTGTACCGCTCCTACGGCGTCGAGGTGACGCTGCTCGAGGCGCTGCCACGCATCGTGCCGATCGAGGACGAAGAGGTCAGCACACAGCTGACGCGCAGCCTCTCGCGCCGCGGCATCACGATCAAGACCGGCGTCAAGGTCAGCGCAGTGAAGCCGCTGGGCGCGAGTGTCGTCGTCGAGACCGACGGCGGCCGGTTCGAGGCCGAGCAGGTCCTGATGGCCGTCGGCCGCGGCGCTCGCACGAAAGGCGTGGGTCTCGAGGCGCTGGGCGTGACGCTGGAGCGCGGCTTCGTCAAGGTCTCGCCGACGATGGAGACGTCCGTCAAGGGCGTCTACGCCATCGGCGATATGGCGGGCGCGCCGTTGCTCGCGCACAAGGCGATGGCCGAAGGCGTCGTCGCCGCCGAAGCGGTCGCGGGCAAGAACCCGCGACCGGTCGATTACGGCAACGTGCCCTCGTGCACGTATTGCCGGCCGCAGGTCGCCTCGATCGGGCTCACGGAGTCGAAGGCGAAGGAGGGCGGGCGCGAGGTCGCCGTCGGCAAGTTCCCGTTCACCGCGAACGGCAAGGCAGTGGCGCTGGGCGAGACCGAGGGCTTCATCAAAGTCGTCGCCGACAAGAAGACGGGCGAGATCCTCGGCGTGCACATCATCGGCCCCGAGGCCACCGAGATCATCCACGAGTTCGCCGTCGGCCGCACGCTCGAGGCGACGGTGGACGAGATCATGCACACGATCCACGCGCATCCGACGCTGTCGGAGGCCGCGCTGGAGGCCACGCTGGCCGCCCTCGGCCAGGCCATCCACATTTAATCTCGGAGGGGGGCTTCGCCCCCCTTCCGACGCCCCTCGCGCACGGCGCTCGGGGCTGCCTCCCCCCAAAACATCGATGGCGCCGGCGAAGCCGGCGCTCGAGCCGCGCGGCGCTAGAACGGCGGAGTATGTTGTCCAAACACGTCGTATGTACTAAGCGCCGAGCTCGGCGAGCAGCGTCTTGGCCGCGCGAAGATCGCGCGTGTCCAACCCCTCCGTGAACCAGGCGTAAACGTCCGCGACCTGCCGGCGCGCCTCGTCGCGCCGGCCTCGCGCCGCGAGCAGCCGCGCCAGGCTCATCGCCGCGCGCAGCTCGAGCGACTTCTCCGCGCGGCCCCGCGCGATGTCGATCGCCGCCCGAAAATGTGCCTCCGCCGCGTCGGCGCTCGAGCCCGTCTCCTGGAGCAGGAGCTCGCCTTCCAGTCGATGAATTTCAGGCGCCAGGAACGCTCCGCGAATGCTCTCGCCGATCGAGGCCAATGCCCGCCGGCCCTCGGCCGGGTGGCCCGCCTCGTGCGACGTCTCGGCGAGGACACACAGCGCGAACACCTGTCGCCACGCGGCGGTGGGAACGCGCATCAGCCGCCGGTGCAGATCGGCCAGCGCCGCGGCATCGAGACGCGCGGGATCGGCGGCGGGTGGCACGACGATCGTGACGTCGCTCCATGGAACGAAGCCATACGCCTGCACCACCGCGAGGAGTCGCTGCGCGGTTTCGGCGGCGGCCGCGCGCTCGCCGCGCTGATACTGAAGCCATGCGGCAAACCACAGGGTGACGGCCATCGTCTGCGGCTGCTTGAGCTCTTCGGCCAGTCGGAGCGCGTCGTTCGAGTGCTCGACGGCGCGATCGGGATGGCCCAGGAGCCAGCGGGCGGCCGCGAGCTGATATCGGCAGCACGCGCCGGGATCGTGGCCGGCATACAGGAACGCCTGGGATGCGTGCCGCTCGCGCTGATACAGGGCGATGCCGCGCTCCATGTGCGGGACGGCAGCTCGTGCGTCACCCATCGCGACGAGCGTGGGCCACAGCGCGTGGTGGGCCTCGACGAGGCGACCACTGTCGTCTCCGCCGCTGGCGTCCTCGAGCAGGCGCTGACCTTTTTCGCGGGCCGCCGGGTAGCGTCCGCACGTGTAGTCGATGAACCACAATCCCCACAGCACGGGAAAACGGCGAGACGTGTCGCCGAGACGCTCCACGAGCGTCATCGCGCGCGAGTACACGGCCGCAACCTCCGGCGCCGCGGCGCTCTTCAGCCCGATCAACACCGGCCCAAGGGCGACATGGACATCGAGGGCGGTGGACAGCGTGCCCGCAGTCTCCGGCAGCCCGGCGAGAACACCGAGAGCCGCCTGAAAGAACTCGGCGGCCTCGCGGTTCGCCGAGCGTCCCGCCGCTCTCTCGCCGGCCAGGCACAGATAGCGCACCGCCTTGTCGGTGAGGCCGCCGCGCGTCGCGTGATGCGCCAGGACCTCGACCTGCTCGATGAGGCGGTCGGCGTGCAGGTGCTCGAGCGCAGCCACCAGCGCCGCATGGAGCGCGCGCTTGCGATCCTGCAACACGCCGGCATACGCGATCTCGTGCGTGAGCGCGTGCTTGAACGTGTACTCCAGATCGGGGAATAGCCGGGTCTCGTAGAGGAACTCAGCCGTCTGCAGCGTCGCCAGCGCGCCGCGCAGCTCGTCGCCCCCCATCTCGACGATCGACTCGAGCAGCGCCACCGGCACGTCCTTGCCGATGACGGATGCGGCCTGCAGCAGTCGCTTGAGCTCGGGCGGCAAACGGTCGATCCGCGCGGCGAGGATGGCCTGCACCGTGGCCGGCATCTGGATGGCGTCGATCGAGCGGTTGAGGCGGTAGGCGCCGGGCTCGCCGGCAAAAACGCGAGTCTCCACGAGCGTGCGGACGCTTTCCTCGAGAAAGAGCGGATTGCCTTCCGTGCGCTCGATCAGGAGCGGCTTCAGGGCCCTGACCGATGGGTCGTCGCCGAGGAGCGCCTGCAGCAGCTCGTCGGCGCTCTCGGGCGGCAGCGGGTCGATCCGGAGCTGCCGGTAGTAGGTCTTGTTGCCCCAGCCGTGCCGGTACTCGGGCCGGTAGTTCACCGCGAGGAGGATGGGGGCCGTCGGCAGGCTCTCGACTATCCCGTCGAGGAACGCCTGCGTCTCGGCGTCGATCCAGTGCAGATCCTCGAACAGCAAGAGCACCGGCTGGATCCGGCTCTCGCGCAGAAGCATGCGCTTGGCGCCGTCGATCGCGCGCCGCCGGCGCAGAGCCGGATCGAGGGTGAGGAAGGCGTCGTCGGGCGGCAGGGCGTCGAGCAGCCACGCCACTGCAGGCACGGCGTCCTCGAGCGCGCGGTCGAGAGTGAGCATCGTGCCGGTGACCTTGGCGCGCATCGTTCGCGTATCGTCGCGGTCGTCGATGCGGAAATATCCGCGCAGCAGATCGGCCAGCGGCAGGAAGGGCGTCGCCTTGCCGTAGGACACCGAGCTCGCTTCGCGGACCAGCCATCCCTCGGTACGGTGCGAATGGACGAACTCGTGAAGGAGGCGAGACTTGCCCACGCCCGGTTCGCCGACGACGGCGACGATCTGACCGCGACCGGCCTTGGCTTGCTCCGCCGCCTGGCGAATTTGCTCGAGCTCAGGCTCGCGTCCCACGAAGCGGGTGAAGCCGCGCGCGCGCGAGGCCTGCAGACGGCTCCGCACGGCCGCGGCGCCGACCAATTCGAAGATCTCCACCGCCTCCGCGAGGCCCTTGACCGGCACCGGGCCCAACGGCTTGACCTGGACGAAGCCTTCCGCGAACCGCAGCGTCTCGGCCGTCAGCCGGATCGTGCCCGGAGGCGCGAGCTGCTCCATTCGGGCGGCGAGGTGCGTCGTCTGACCCACCGCCGTGTAGTCCATGCGCAGATCGCTGCCGATCGTGCGCACCAGGACGTCGCCGGAGTTGAGCCCGGCCCGCACCTGCACCTCGATGCCGTGACTGCGCCGCAGCTCCTCCGCATAGCGCCGAATACTGTCTTGCATGCGCAGCGCCGCGTAACAGGCGCGCACCGCGTGATCCTCGTGCGCCAGCGGCGCGCCGAAGAGCGCCATGATGCCGTCGCCCATCACCTGATTCACCGTGCCCTCGTATCGATGGACGGCTTCCATCATTCGCTCGAGCACCGGATCGAGCAGCTTGCGGGCGTCCTCGGGATCTCGCTCGGCGAGCAGCTCCATCGAGCCCTTCAGATCGGCGAAGAGCACGGTGACTTGCTTGCGCTCGCCTTCGAGCGCGGTCCGCGACGTGAGGATCCGCTCGGCGAGATGCTTGGGCGTGTGGACGGCCACCCCGGTGGCGCGCGCCTCCGCGCGGCGGTCGTCGGGCATCAGGCGCATCCCGCACCCGTTGCAGAAGCGGCTCCCAGCGGGATTCGACTGGCCGCACCCCGGACAGCCTGCGGCCAATGGCGTGCCGCATCCGTTGCAGAACCGCGCGCCGGCCGGATTTTCCTGACCACACTGCGGACAGGTCATCGACGCGCAGCCTAGGGCGAGCGCACATCGAGGTCAAGGCAGCCCGCTTCGCGCTACACTGCCAGCCATGGACTTCGAGCTGAGCGCCGACCAACAAGCGCTGCGCCAGCGTGCCCGCGACCTCGCCGATCGCGCCTTTGCCGAGCGTGCCGCGCGCTGGGACGCCAGCGAGGAGTACCCCTGGGACAACGTGAAGGACCTCGCGGCCGCCGGCTTCATGGGCATGACCGTGCCGACCGCGTACGGGGGAGGCGGACGTCCGCTCCTCGACGTCGTGCTCGTGATCGAAGAAATCGCGCGCGCGTGCGGTATCACCGGGCGCATCGTCGTCGAGGGCAACCTCGGCACCGTCGGCGCGCTCAACGCCTACGGCAGCGAGGCCCAGAAACGCCGCTGGTTTCCGTGGGTGCTCGAGGGCGAGAAGCCGGCCATCGCGATCAGCGAGCCGGCGGCCGGCTCCGCCGCGACCGACATGGAAACGCGGATCGAGGAGACGGGGAACGGTTATCGGATCGACGGCCACAAGTGCTGGATCACCGGCGCGGGCACGTCGCGTCTCTATCTCGTCTACGGCCGCTTCGGCGGTCGTGCCGGCGCCGAGGGTATCGGCGGCGTGTTCGTCGAGCGCGACATGCCTGGCTTCCGCATCGGCCGGCGTGAATTCATGATGGGCCTGCGCGGCATTCCCGAAGGTGAGCTGCACTTCGAGCAGTGCGAGGTCCCGAAGGACAACCTGCTCGTCGGGCCCGGCGACGGTTTCAAGAAGCTGATGGCCGCGTACAACGGCCAGCGGCTCGGCGCGGCCACCGTGGCATTGGGCCTCGCGCAGGGCGCCTACGAGCGGGCGCTCGCCTACGCGACGGCGCGCCAGCAATTCGGCCGGCCGATCGCCGATTTCCAGGGGATTCGCTGGAAGCTCGCCGACATGGCGATCAAGATCGATGCGGCGCGCCTCATGATCCATCGCGCCGCCGCGCGGGCGGGTCATCGCTTCCCCGACGCGCTGGAGGCGGCGAAGGCCAAGACGTTCGCGGCGGAGACGGCGCAGCAGGTGACCAGCGAGGCGCTGCAAATCCACGGCGCCGCCGGCTACGGGCGCACGCTGCCGCTGGAGCGCATGATGCGCGACGCGCGCATGTTCGCGATCGGCGGCGGCACGCTGGAGATGATGCGCAACCTCGTCGCCGACCGCATCCTCGGCTCGCACGTCGACTGGCGCCGCCACTGAAACTTGCGCGCCGGCGCACGTTGACGTATGTGTAAGGCCACGTGAGACCCGCGCTGTCGCGGCTGCCGATCCTGTTGCTGCTGGGCGCCATGCTGCTGCCGCTGCTCGTGTCCGGCGCTACGGTCGCCCACACCCACGACGGCGCCGGCATCGGCCTCTACAACCACGAGCACGACCTGGTGCTCATGGCCGTGCTCGGGTCCGTGGCGCCGTTGCCGGCGCTCGCCGTCGCCATCGCGCTCGTCGTCACCGCGCTGCTGATGACGGCGCCGCCGCTGGCGCCGTCCGTTGCGACGCGCCGGCTCGAAGTCTCGCGCGCTCCTCC
>JBKOZH010000165.1:0-6800 GCA_046725765.1 Candidatus Methylomirabilota bacterium
TCGGACGGCAAGCGCGGGCGCTCGCCTACGGTCAGCGTCATCTCGCGCGGCTGACCCTCGCGCACGACGATGATCTTCACCCGCTGCCCCACGCGCAGCGTCTTCACGCGCGCGACGTAGTCCGTGTGGCTGCGAATCGGCGCGCCGTTGATCTCGGTGAGGATGTCGCCGCCCAGCAGGTATTCCTCGCCCTGCACGACCACGGACAGGTTGCCGCCGCGCACGCCCGCGCGGTCGGCGGGGGAGCCGTCGTAGACGACCTCCACCAGGTAGCCCGGCGCCACCGGCATGCGCACGATGCCCCCGAGCTTGTTGTCGACCGCGCGCCCTTGCATGCCGAGCCAGGGCCGGATCACGCGGCCGACCTCGCGCAGGTCGCGCAAGATGACCTTCGCGGCGTTGATCGGCACCGCAAAGCCGATGGACTGCGCGTCCTCCGAGATCAGCGTATTGATCCCGACCACCATGCCGCAGCGATCCACGAGCGGGCCTCCCGAGTTACCAGGGTTGATGGGCGCGTCCGTCTGGATCATCGGCTCGTCCGAGACGCCCGGCAGCAGCCGGTTGAGCCCGCTGACGATCCCGCGCGTCATGGTCTGGTCGAGGCCGATCGGGTTGCCGATGGCGACGACCTCTTCGCCGACCTTCACGGCTGACGAGTCGCCGAGCCGCGCGGCCGGCAGGGGGGCACCGTTGTCCACGCGCAGCAGGGCAATGTCGAGGACCGGGTCCAGGCCGAGGATGCGCGCGGTGCTCTTGGTGCCGGAGTCGAGCGTCACCGTCAGCGAAGCGGCGCCGTCGACGACGTGGGCGTTCGTGAGGATCTGGCCGTCCTTGTCGATGATCACGCCCGAGCCCACGACCGTCTCGAACCGGCGCTGCGGCTTGGCCTTGTTGATCTTCATCGCCTGGATCGACACGACGGCCGGGGAGATGCGCTCGAACACGACGGCGAGGGGCTCGGCGCACGGCTGTGCGCCTGCCGCCGTCGCGAGGACGAGCGTGGCGAACAGCGCGAAGCCGATCCGCATAGAAACCGGATGATACACCAGCCGGTATAATCGAGCCGATGCGCTCTACCTTCGTCGCCTTGCTGGTGCTCGTCCTCGCCGTCGGCGGCGCCGCCGCGCAGTCCTCCAGCGACCGCGTGGTCGCGGCCACGCTCGACAACGGGCTGCGCGTGCTGCTGCAGGAAGACCATCGCAGCCCCATCGTGTCCTTCCAGATGTGGTATCGCGTGGGCTCCCGCAACGAGTCGCGCGGCGCCACCGGCATCGCGCACTTCCTCGAGCACATGATGTTCAAGGGCACGCCGACCCACGGGCAGGGGCAGTTCGCCCGCCTGGTGGAGCAGAACGGCGGCCAGGACAACGCCTTCACGTCGCAGGACGTGACCTCCTACTACGTCAACATCGCGGCCGACAAGATCGACCTCGTCATCGATCTCGAGTCCGACCGGATGCACAACCTGCTGCTCGACGCCAAGGAGATCAACTCCGAGCGCGAGGTGGTCATCGAGGAGCGGCGCACGCGAACCGAGGACGATCCCGGCGGGTTCCTGGGTGAGGAGGTCTCGTCGATCGCGTTCAAGAACCATCCCTATGGCGCGCCGATCATCGGTTGGATGGAGGACCTCAAGCGCATCACGCCCGAGGAGATCCGCGCCTTCTACAAGACCTACTACGTGCCGAACAACGCCATCCTGGTCGCCGTGGGTGACTTCAAGGCGCCGGAGGTGCTGGCGAAGATCCGCGCCAAGTTCGGCCGCATCCCGAAGGGACTGGCGCCGCCGCCGGTGCTGGCGGTCGAGCCGCCGCAGAACGGCGAGCGGCGCGTGACCGTCAGCAAGCAGGCGCAGCTGCCGATCGTCTACGTCGGCTACCACGTCCCGAACCAGAAGTCGGCGGACGCGTTCGCGCTGGACATGCTGTCGACGATCCTGTCCGAAGGACGCGCCTCGCGGCTCTACAAGCGGCTCGTCCACGAGCGCCAGATCGCGCTCGAGGCGGGCGGCGACTTCAACTACTTCGCGCTCGATCCGAACCTGTTCTGGTTCTGGGGCACGCCGATGCCCGGCCAGACGCCGGAGGCGATGGAGAAGGCTTTGCTGGGCGAGATGGAGACGCTCAAGAACGAGCTCGTCACCGACGAGGAGCTGCAGCGCGCCAAGAACCAGGTCGAGGCCGCCTTCGTCTTCCAGGAGGACTCGGTGCATCGGCGCGGGGCGCTGCTCGCGCGCTTCGAGCTCGTCGGCGGCTACGCCGAGAAAGACCGTTACGTCGAACGGCTGCGTGCGGTCACCGCGGCCGACGTCCAGCGGGTGGCGCGCACCTACTTCCCCGACGCCGAGAAGAACGTCGGCATCCTGTTGCCGAAGCCGTGAAGCGACACACCGCCCGGCGTCTACCGATTGTCTTCGTGCTGCTGGCGCTGTTGCTGGCGGCGCCCGCCGGCGCCAGCAAGCCGATCGCGCACCGCGAGGTCCTGCCGAACGGCATCGTGCTGCTCGTCGCCGAGCGGCCGGCGGTACCGATCGTGGTGGTGCGCGTCTTCACGAACGCGGGCGCGGTGCTCGATCCGCCGGACCGCGCCGGCCTTGCGAACCTCACGGGCTCGCTGCTGACGCGCGGAACCGCCAAGCGAACCGGGCCGGAGCTCGACAGCGCGATCGAGTTCGTCGGGGGCAGTCTCTCAGCCGGCGCCGGCCGCGACGGGCTGACCGCGTCACTGTCGGTGCTGAAGAAAGACATCACGCTCGGTCTCGACCTGCTGGCCGAGGTGCTCCTGACGCCGACGTTCCCCGCCGACGAGTTCAAGCGCAAGGCGGCGCAGATCCAGGCGGCGATCAAGCGCTCGGAAGAGGATCCCGGCACGGTGGCCGGGCGCGCGCTCGGCAAGCTGGTGTTCCCGAACCACCCGTACGGCGTCCCCGTCGAAGGCACCGTGGAGTCGGTCGGCAAAATCACGCGGGACGAAGCCGTGCGCTTTCACGCCACGAACGTGCGCCCCGACACGACCATCGTCGCCGTCGTCGGCGCCATCACCGTCGACGAGGCGCGGCGCGAGATCGCCGCCCGCTTCGGCGGGTGGAAGGCGCCGAGCGAGCCGCGCGCGTCCGTCGCGTCGGTCGGCGGGGGTGCGCCGCCGCGCGAGGAAACGATCGAGAAGGCGCTGACGCAGGCGACGATCCTGCTCGGCCGGCAGGCAATCCGCCAGACGGACCCCGACTATTTCCCGCTCACGGTCGGCTCGTACGTGCTCGGCGGCGGCTCCGCCTCGCGACTCTACGCGCGCGTACGCGACGAGGGGGGGCTCGCGTACGCGGTGTACTCGTACGTCAACCCCAGCCGCTACGGCGCCTCGTTCACGGTGTCGGCGCAGACGCGCACCGCCGAGGTGCCGAAGGTCATCGAGATCATGCGCGAGGAGCTGGCGCGAATGACGCGCGAGCCGGTCACCGATCGCGAGCTGAAGCTGGCCAAGGAATATCTGATCGGCAGCTTCCCGCTGCGGCTCGACACCTCGTCGAAGGTGGCGGACTTCGTCGTCGCGATCGAGCAGCAGGGCCTCGGCCTCGACTACGCGGACCGCTACAAGGAGCGCGTGGCGAAGGTGACGGCCGCCGACGTGCAGCGAGTGGCCGCAAAGTACTTCGCCGCCGATACATTCAACCGCGTGGTCGTTGGCGCCCCGAAACCGTGAGGCCGCTGGCGCTGGTGGTGCTCGCGGCGGCGCTGTGGCCGGCCGTGGCCCCAGGCGCCGCGCTCACGCTCGATGAGAGCGGCAGACGCGAGGCGCTGCGCGTGGGCGAGTCGAGCGTCGGCAACGACGGCTTCGACGCCGAGTGGCGCATCAAGAACGGCCGCGGCGAGTCGCTCAGCGTGCTCACGCCGTTCCACCGCCTGGTGGTCGCCGCCCGTCACGCGACGTACAGCGGCAAGCCGCTCAAGCCCGGCGATCCCGAAAAGCTCCTGAAGGAGCAGCGCGATCGGCTCGTGCTGTTGCTGGAGCTGCGCGGCGGCAGCGAGGACTTCGCGCGCTACTATGCGCCGCGGCTGCTCGTCGGCGACCGGGAGATCAAGCCCACATTCGTGCAGAACGAGCGCACGGCCAACCGTCAGGAGGACGGGCGCTATCTCGCGCGCTGCGTGTACGGCTTTCCGGCGCGCGACGTCGACGGGAAAGGGCAAGCCTCGCTGATCGTGGCGGATGGTTCCGGCCGCGACGTGAGCCGCTTCGCGATCGACCTCGGCAAGATGCGCTGAGGCGCTTACCTCTCGCGCGCCGTCGCCCGCGAGAGGCCGCGCTCTCGCAGCGCGGCCAGGAGTCCCGGGTCCGAGGCGATCTCGCGCACCATGCGCTGCAGGGCGGTGTTCATCACGCGCTGCCAGGCGCTCTCGAGGTCCCGCATCGCGGTCCTCTCGGCGTAGTGGCCTTGATACGCGCGCGTGAGCAGCGGTCGCCCGGAGGCGCTGTCGGTGAGCGTGAGGTCCGCGCCGACGTCGCCGGTGAGCTCGATTGCGCCTCCGGCCGTGCTGAGCTCGAACCAGAAGGCGGTCACGCTGCCCGACACGACGAGGTCCGCGTCCGCTCCGACGCGATGACCGCTGGCGGCGAACTCGGCGACCACGGCGTCCCGCACGATCGCCGGCACCGGCCGGCCGGTCACGATGTCGGCCGACCGGCCGCCGAAGGCGTTCTTCGTGTACCCGATCCGCTCCGGCTCGGGACGCTTGTCGGCCAGGTCGGCGACGCGCACGGTCACCGGCGGCGCCGAGCCGAGCGGCCCGTGGCCGGCGTCGGTCGGTTTCAGTCCGACGTCGAGGATCTTGCGGGATGCGCAGCCGCCGAGCGCGAGCGCGGCCAGCGCGAGGAGGGCGAGAGCACCGGCGACGCGATGCATGGGGAGCCTCCGAGCCGAAAGCTGGGACGCTGTGGTGTCGTACAACGCGCGTGCCACACCCGTCGCGGCGCGCACATCGCGGCGCGCGGACCGCAGATCGCGGGCGGCGATGGGTCGTTTGCTTCCGCAATTTGCTTCCACAATAGGGTAGTGGGATGAAGCCTCACGGCTGGCTCGGCATCGCGGTGATCGTCGGCGCGGAGGCCGCGCTCTTGGCCGGTCAGCCGCTCGTGGCGCGCTGGTTCACCCCGATCGTCTGGACGGGCTACGTGCTGTTTGTGGACGCGCTGGCCGCGAGGCTGATCGGGCGCTCGTACCTTACGACCGACCGCGTCGACGGCGTGCTCGTCGCCCTGGCCTCGATCGGCTGCTGGTGGCTCTTCGAGTGGTATAACGCGCCGCGCTTCTGGCGCGGCGGCAGCGCCGCGACCGGCCTCTGGTGGCAGTACCACGGCCTCGAGCCGAACCAATTCCTGCGCCGCGTCGGGTACGACTGGTCCTTCGCGACGATTTTCCCCGCGATGTTTCTCACCGCGACCGTGCTACGCGCCACGGTGTTCCGGCGCATGCGAGTGAGGCCGTGGGGCCTGTCGAGGCGCACGTACCGCGTGCTGGTCATCGCGGGCGCGATCGCCGTCGTGCTGCCGCTCGTCGTCGTCTCCCCATGGCTCGTGCCGCTCGTGTGGATCGGTTACGCGCTGCTGCTCGAGCCGCTCAACGCGCGAGCCGGGCGGCCGTCCTGGCTCGCCGATCTGGGGCGCGGCGACGCCTCGCGCTTGCTGGGGCTGCTCACCGCGGGGGCGGTGTGCGGCGTGCTGTGGGAGTTCTGGAACTACTGGGCGGCGACGAAGTGGACCTACACCGTGCCCTATCTCGGCGGCGTCAAGGTCTTCGAGATGCCCGTGCTCGGCTACCTCGGGTTCCCGCCGTTTACGCTCGAGTGCTTCGCGATGTACCACGCGCTGCGTGGCGTGCTGCGTGCCGGGACAGGGCCGCCGCTGCCGTAGCGGGAACGCTGGACGCACCACCGGCCGCGGCCGGACGACCCGCGGCGCGATGCTATACTCGACGCTCGCAATCGCGACCGTGCTCACACGCCCAGGAGGTCTCGCATGAAAGCCATCCGTATCCACGCGCCCGGCGCCGCCGACGTGATGAAGTTCGAAGACGTGGCCGAGCCCAAGCCGAAAGCGGGCGAGGCGATCGTCAAGGTCGACGCGGCGGGGTTGAACTACATCGACGTTTACCAGCGCAGCGGGCAATACAAGCTCGAGATGCCGCTGACGCTTGGGCTCGAGGCGGGTGGCACGGTGACCGCCGTGGGCGAGGGTGTGAAAGAGGTCAAGGTCGGCGACAAGGTCGCGTACACGGGCGTGCCCGGCGCGTACGCGCAGTACGCGGCGGTGCCGGCAGCGCGGCTGGTGGTGCTGCCACAGGGCGTGTCGACCAAGCAGGGAGCCGCGATCATGCTGCAGGGCATGACGGCGCACTATCTGGCGTCCTCGACGTACCCGCTGAAGAAGGGCGATACGTGTCTCGTGCACGCGGCGGCCGGCGGCGTCGGGCTGATCCTCTGCCAGATCGCGAAGCTGCGCGGTGCAAAGGTGATCGGGACCGTGGGCACGGAGGAGAAGGCCAAGCTCGCGCGCGAGGCGGGCGCGGACGAGACGATCCTCTACACCAAGCAGGATTTCGCGGCCGAAGTGAAGCGCATCACCGGCGGCAAGGGCCTGCAAGTCGTCTACGACTCTGTCGGCAAGGACACGTGGGACGGCAGCCTCAACTGCTGCGCGCCGCGCGGCATGGTCGCGCTGTACGGACAGTCCAGCGGGCCCATCGGCCAGATCGACCCGCAGATCCTCAACACGAAGGGCTCGCTGTTCCTCACGCGTCCGAG
>JBKOZH010000298.1:0-14197 GCA_046725765.1 Candidatus Methylomirabilota bacterium
GCCGCTACCACCGCCCGGAGTCGTCGGCTGCGCGGTGGCCGTGCCGCTCGACGGTGGGGCCGCGGTGCTGGTCGCGGCGCCCGTCGGCGCGGGTGCCGCTGCCTGCGTGGTCGCCGGGCGCTTGGCGCAGCCACTGAGGGCTACGGCGGCGACGAGCAGGAATGAGAACACAAAATGCGAGCAGCGCGTAAGCATGACGCCTCCTTTTGGCGTGCGCTGGAGTGTCCGCTTCAACGAGCAAAGACTATCACGGCAGTCGAGGTGACCACGAGGGGCTTGTCGCGTCTCCAGGGCCGCGCGTGATGGCGTCTTGCGCCGAGCCATCGGCGAGCATCGCGAAGATTTGCCAGCGTCCGTTGCGGTTGGACTGGAAGGCGATGTGACGTCCGTTCGGCGCCCACGTCGCGCCCTGGCTGTCGCCGGTGCCGGACGTGAGCCGTCGCGGGTTCGAGCCGTTGACGTTGACGATCCACAGATCGTGGACGCCCCCGCGTGAGGTGTAGACGAGGCTGTCGCCCTTCGGCGACCAGCGCGGCTGCGTGTGGAACCCGCCGGACGTCAGCTGCCGCACGCCGAGGCCCTGGTTGTCCATCACATAGACGTTGGGCGAGCCTCCGCGGTCGGAGATGAACGCCAGCTCCCGTCCTGTCGGCGACCACGTCGGCTCGGTGTCGATGCCGGCATTGCGCGTGAGCCGTTGCAGTGTGCCGGTGGCGAGCGTCAGGACGTAGATCTCGGGATTGCCGTGCATCGACAACGTCATCGCGACGCTCTTGCCGTCGGGGCTGAACGAGGGCGACGTGTTGATGCCGACGAATGCGGCCAGCGTCTGCTCGGGCCGCCGCTCGAACGGAAACATGCGATAGAGGTCCGGATATCCTTGCTTGTACGACGTGTACGCGAGCGAGCGCGCGTCGGGACTCCACACCGGCGTCAGATTGATCGAGCCGTTGCGGGTGGCGGGCATCGGCCCGACCCCGTCGTAGTCCGTGATCACGATCTCTTTCGCGCCGAGCGGGCCCAGGACGTAGGCGAGCTTGGTGTCGGCGATGCCCGGCTCGCCGGTGAACTGCAGCACGACCTCGTCGGCGATCTTGTGGGCGAGCCGCCGCGGCTGGGCGAGCGGCGCGTCGAACTTCTTCGTGGCGATCAGCCGGTGCTCCGGCGTCGTGAGGTCGTACAGCCGCATCTCGCCCTCGAGCCGGTCGCTGCGCAGCGCGAGCAGGCCGTGCAGGCCAGCGTGCGCGCCCGCAGCCGCGAACTCATTCCACGATTGCGCGAGCGCCGCCGGATTGTTCGGCGGGATCGCGCCGGTGCCGGCCACCACGCTGAACAAGCCGGAGAAATTCAGATCGGTGCCGGTCACCGCCGCGAGGATCTTGGCCATGCCGCCCGTGTCGCTGCCGGCGACGACCGTGAACTCAGGGACGGCGATGTTCAGCTTCCTGCTGCCGCCGCCCGTGATGTTGAGCCAGACATCCGTCGCCTGACTGCTCCGCTGTGGCGGTGCGGGTTGCGGCGGCTGCTGCTGTGCGCGTGATGTCCACGGCGCGGCGAGAGCGACAAAGACGACGAGCGTGACGAACGACGACAACCGTCGAAGAGACACTGGTTAACCTCGCTCGGCGGAAAAGTTGAAGCCCAGATGGATGCGCAGCGACGGACCTTCGTACTCCGGCGGCAGCGGCGGGAACGGCGCCGCCTCGGTGATGGCACGCAGTGCGGCCTGATCGTAGTACGGATTGCCCGACGGCTTTTCGATCGCGAGACCGGTGACACGGCCGTCGCGCGTGATGTCGAAGACCGCCACCGGCTGCTGCCCCGGCAGTGCCTTGCCCGCCCAGCGCTCGGTGATCTTGGTCTGCACGCTTCTCAGATACCACGCGAACGGAAAATCGGTGGCGTTCAGCGTCATCGGGCCCGAGCCCTGCACTGAGCCATCGCGGCGTCCGATCGGCTGCGGCGGCGGCGGAGGCGGCGTCGCGCGCGCCACCTCGGTCGGCGTGCGTGGCTCAGGCGTCGCCTTCGGCGTCGGCGCTGGTGTGGGCGCCGTCATGGTCGGCAGCTCCTTGTCGCCGCTGCGCGGAACTGCCGATGGACGCGGCAGGCTCGCGCTCGCGCGATCCGGCAACGCCGGTGTTTCCCGCGTGCGCTCCGGCATCTCGCGCGGTGCTGTGTCGCGTACGGGCTCGCGCTGCGGCAGCTCGGCCGGCCGCGGCGGCGCGGGGCGCGGCGCTTCCTCCGGCCGAGGCGGCATCGTCGGCGTCGGCGTCGTCTGCCCCTGCGGCGAGCCGACGGCCGCGACGGCAGGGACCAGGTTGACGACGTAGACCTTCGGCCGGGACTGCGACCACTCCCGCGCCGCGACGATGAACGCGACCGCGAGCACGACGTGCAGGATCGCGGAGACGACCGTCGCCGTGAATGGCACGGGTGCCTTTCCAAGGGCGGGGCCGCGCGCCGGGCGCATCCGGACCGTGGCGGCGGCGATGCTCATGTCAGCGCTCGCGGATCGGCTCGGTCACCATGCCGAGGCGCTCGATGCCGGCGCGCCGAACCATGTCCATCGTCTCGATGACCGATCCGTAGGCCAGGCCGGCGTCAGCCTTGAGGTAGAGCGTCTTGTCGTTCCGGCTGCGGAAGGCATCGCGCAGCATGCCCTCGAGGCCCCCGGGCGGCACGCGCCGATCGTTGAGATAGAGCGCGCGCTCCTTCGTGACCGTGAGGACCATCCGCTCCTCGACCGCGGTCGGCTTTGCGGCCGCGCGCGGCAGGTTCACGTCGATGCCGCGGTACATCATCGGCGCCGTCAGCATGAAGATCAGCAGCAGCACGAGCACGACGTCGACGAGCGGGATGATGTTGATCTCGGCGAGGCTCGAGCCGATGCGACGGCCGCCGCCGGCGCCAGACGCCTCGGGATTAAATGCCATCTTTCGCGGGCCGCCCCAGCTTGGCCGGCGCTGGCGGCCGGCTCAGAAGGTTGAGCATGTCCAGTGTGAAACCCTCCATCTCACTCGCCCAATGCTTCACGCGGTTGACGAAGTAGTTGTAGCCGATGACCGCGGGGATGGCCGCGCCGAGGCCGGCGGCGGTGGCGACGAGCGCCTCTGAGATGCCCGGCGCGACGACGGCGAGGCTCGCGGAGCCCTGTGCGCCGATGCCGTGGAAGGAGTTCATCACGCCGACCACGGTGCCGAAGAGCCCGATGAACGGGCACGCGCTGGCCGTCGTCGCGAGGAACGGCAGATAACGTTCGAGCTGGGATACTTCGACGTTCGCCGCGCTCCGCATAGCGCGCTCGGCCGCGGTCAGCCGGTCGCTGGTCGCCTCGTCTGGGTCTTCGACGAACGAGTCGCCGTCGCGGCCGCCCGACATTTCGTTGTGCGCGGCCACGTAGAGCTGGGCCAGGGGGCTGTCGCGAAGCTTCTTGGCCGCGGCCGCCACCACGCTGGGCCGCCGACCCTCGCGGAACACCTTGAGAAACGCGAGGGTATGCCGCCGGACGCGGCGGAATTGCCACCACTTCTCGACGATCAGCGCCCAGCTGATGATCGAGAAGATGGCCAGAATCGCCAGGACGGCCTTCGCGATCGGTCCTGCACTCAGGATCAGATCGAGGACGCCGCCAGTCAGAGCATCGGGGGAGGTAGGCACGCGCGCTCCTTAGGTTGTCTCGATGATACGGACGGTACCGGGGGGTGTCAACATTCGCGCGCGAAAACGACTGCCTTTTCATTGACTTCTCGTCGACGGGCCTCGTATAACCGACTGGTGGTCCGTGTCGTGGCCATCGCAGTGCTCATCCTCCCCCTGACCGCGGCGGCCGCCTCGACCGAAGCCCGGGTCGCGGTCGACGCCTTCCTGGCCCGACTGGGCGACGCGAACGTCGCCGACCTCGTGATCGACCAGACGCTGACGCTGTTCGACCCCGGTGGGCGACACCCCCAGTCCAGCGGTCAGCAGCGCGTATACGTGAAGCTGCCCCGACGCCAGCGCGTGGAGCAGACCATCGACGGCCAGACCGAAGTCCGGCTCACGGTCGGCGACCGGGTCTGGGTGCGGGCGGCGGGCGGCCGGACGTTCGAGGCGCCGCCGGTCGGCACGCGCGACGCGACGCAGCTGCTCGTCCCCCTCCGACGCAGCGGCGCCGACCTGCTCGCCGAGTGGAAAGTCCTCGGCGTGCGCGACGACGTCAGCTACGTCACGCGCGCCGGCGACCGTTCCGTGACCGTGATCGGCGCGCGTCCGGGCGAGCGCACGGTGCCGCAGGTGTGGCTCGATCCCGAGCGCGGCGTCGTCCGCTTCGTCACGCGGGAGAAGCTGCCTGAGGGCGAGGGCGTGGTCGATCTCACGCTGAGCGAGCACCGGCCGCTCGTCGGCGGCTTCGCGCTGCCGCATCGTCAGGAGGCGTTCGTGGGCGGCAAGCTGATCGTGCGCGTCGTCGTGCGCTCGGCCGCGGTGAACACCGGGCTCGCCGACACGCTCTTCGACCCCGAGGCGCTCCGCCGCGGCCGCTGATGCCGCGCGTCTCGCTGCGTCCGCTGCGGCGGGGCGACGCCGCGATCGTCCGACGTCTTGTCCAGCTCTACATCTATGACCTCGTCGGCGTGCGCTGGGGTGTCGAGGCGGATGGGACGTATGGATCGCCGCGCTGGCACCAGCAGTTCTGGCGGCGCGACGGTCGCCACCACTTCATCGTCCGTGTCGACGGACATCCCGCGGGCTTCGCGCTCGTTCGCGAGCTTCCGGAGGACGGCGGCGTGCCCGCCTATCAGATGTCGGAGTTCTTCGTGCTGCGAAAATATCGACGCCGCGGCGTCGGCACCCGCGTCGCGCGCGCGCTGTTCGCGCGCTTTCCCGGGCGCTGGGAGCTGTCCGTGATCACCTGGAACGTCACGGCGCGGCCGTTCTGGCGCGGCGTCATCCGCCGCGTTGCCGTGGGACGCGCCCTCTCTCGCCCGCACCGGCAGGGTGACCTCACGTCGATCCTCTGGCGCTTCGAGACCGGACGGACCCCCGCGCGCGACGGCATCACCGGCGCCGCCCGGCGGAGACGCTCGGGTGGCCGGCGATCCAGAAGCGCAGGGGCAGCTCGACCGCGCGCGTGATGCCGATCCGCCGGCCGCGCGCGATCGTGAAATCCCGCGATCGGTCCGGCGGCACGATCACGAGCGGACCGCGCGTGAGATCGGCGCCGTTGTCGCGTAGCGACAGCCCGAGCGCGCGTGTGACGTTGCCGGGACCGCTCGCGAGGCGTGGGGCCGTCGGCGGCACGCCACGACGGCGCGCCATCGCCTTCACGCCCTCGAGCGGCTCGAGTGCGCGGATCAGCACGCACCCCGGCCGGCCCGCCGGATTCGTGATCGCATTCAGACAATAGTGGACGCCGTAGTTGAGGTAGACGTACGCGTGCCCGCCGGCGCCGTAGAACAGGTGGTGGCTGCCGGGGCGGAAGGCGGCGTGCGAGGCCTCGTCCTCGGGCCCGAGATACGCCTCGACCTCGACGATGCGACCCGCGGTGAGGGCGCGGCCGCGTCGCGAGACGACGATGCAGCCGAGGAGATCGCGCGCAACCCCGGGCGCGGGACGCAGATAGAACGCGCGCGGCAGCGGCCTACGCGCGGGCGAGCCGCTCCTGGACGAGACGCGCGAGCGATTCATAGTCGAAGGCCGTCGCCGCACGACTCGGCGTCTCGGCCTCGGTCTTGAGCCCCGTCTCGCTCACGATCACGCAGTAAGACTGCGCGGGATCCAGCTCGCGGGCGGCGAGCATTCGCGACAGCACCGCAAGCGTCGCTACGCCCGTCGGACCCGCCCAGATCCCTTCGGTGCGTGCCAGCAAGCGTTGAGCCTCGAGAATCTCCGCGTCCTCGGCGTCGCCGGCGGCGCCGCCGCCCTCGCGCAGCAGCCGCAGCACCCAGTCGCCCTTGCGGCCGGGATTGCCCGCGGCCAGCCCCTCGGCCACCGTGTAGCCGATCTTCAGTGGTTGGATCGCACCGCCGGAGCGGAACGCGCGCGCGATCGCGTTGGCGCGCGTCGCCTGCGCGGCGACCATGCGCGGCACGCGCGCAATCCAGCCCGCGTCGTGCATCTCGCGGAAGCCGCGCGCGGCCGCGATGAACGTCTCGCCGACGGCGACCGGCGCCACGACCACATCGGCCGGCTGCCAACCGCTCTGCTCGGCGATCTCGTAGCCGATCGTCTTCTTGCCCTCGTGCTTGTAGGCGTTGCGCGAGGCGCCGCAGTCGAAGAACAGGCGTGACTCGACGAGTCGATCCCAGTGCGTGATGAGATCGTCGTATACGCCTTTGTAGAGCACGAGGTCGGCGGTCGTGGCCGCCATGTGCAGGAGCTTCGGCGCCGACGCGCGCTCGTAGGCGAAGATCAGCGAGCGCAGTCCCGCGCGCGCCGAGTAGGCGGCGATGGACGAGCCGGCGTTGCCGCTCGACACGACGGACGTCGCGCGGAATCCGAACTGCAGCGCGGCGGCCACGCCGGTCGTGGAAGAGCGGTCCTTCACGGTGCCGGTCGGGTTGGCGCCCTCGAACTTGACGGCGAGCTTGCGCACGCCGAGCGTCTTGGCCAGGCGCGGGCAGTCGAGCAGCGGGGTGTCGCCCTCGCCGAGCGTCACGCGGTGCGCGGGATCGCTGATCGGCAGCACCGGCGCGTAGCGCCAGAGGCCGCCGCCCGTGAGTATCGCCGGCCCCTGCCGGCGCAGCGGCTCGAGGTCGTAACGCAGCTCCAGCAGCCCGCGGCACTTCTCGCACTCGAGGCGATAGCCGAGCGGGTACACCGCACTGCAGTCGATGCAGGAGAGCTCGCGGGCCAGGGATTCGGTCACGACGTCGTGTCCGGATTCCGTCGCAGGACGCCCGCGCCGGACGGTCGGGCGTCGACGGCGAAGCGGTCTTCGAGGATGCTGAGCATCTCGTCGACGCGGTGGGCGAGCGTGTGCTCGGCCAGTGCGCGGCGCCGCGCGTTCTCGCCGATCGCGCGCGCCTCGCCAGGTCGCGCGAGGAAGTGGTCGAGCAGGCGGCGCAGCTCGGGCAGGTCACGATAGACGAGCACCTCGTCCCCGGGCTTGAACAGCGGCGAGAGCTCGTCCTTGGCATCGACCAGCTGGCAGGCGCCGGCGGCGGCGAGCTCGAACGTCCGCGTGTTGACGCCGACGATGTCGTTCATCGGATGATGGTGATTGAGCGAGAGCGTGGAGCCGGAGTACACACAGAGCTTCTCGCGCCCGTACACCGCGCCGCCGGCGACGAGCCCTCGCACGACGGGATCGGGACTGCGGCTCCATCCTGCGCCCCACAACCGCAGCGGAGCGTCCGCCAGCTCACGCACGAAGCGCTCGCGATAGTCGTACCGGCTGCCGACGAACGACACGGGCGAGGCAAAGCGCCGCGTCTCATCGGGCGAGAGCACGACCGGGTGATGGTCCGCGGGCACGCAGTACATCGGCAGGTAATGCAGGTTGCGCAGCCCGACCTGCTGCAGGCTGCGCATCGCGTAGCGCTCCTTCGTGAAGAAGACGTCGTAGGCCTCGATACATCCGAACGGGATCATCCACAGCGGGTTGTCGGGGAAGACGTTGACGAACAGCGTCTGACCGCGCGCCTTCACGCGGCGCACGAGGTTGGGCGTGATGGGCCCGCCCTTGATGACGAGCACGACGTCCGGGCGCCACGACGCGCACGCGCGCTCGAGCAGCCGGAGAATCCACAGCTGATACGCGGCCTTCGTGGACTTGTTCTTGTAGAGCGCGTTGTCGCGGCGGTACTCGAAGAGGCGCACCGTGTGGCCGCGTGAGGCGAGCTCCTCGCCGAAATCCACACCCATGAGCCCGGCGCGATTGAACGGAAGCACGACGAGCCAACGCACGGGCCGTAGCCTAGCACACGTGAGCGGCGGTACGATGAGCGCTCCCATGGCCGGACACCGGCTCTCACGCCTCGTGCCGTCGCTCGTCGTGTTCACTGCGCTGCTCGCGGCGTGGCAAGCGGCCGGCACGCTCTTCGGCGTGCGCGAGTATCTGTTGCCCGGGCCGCTCGCGGTGACGCGCGCGCTCGCCAACTTTGCCGTGCCGTGGCATCGGCACCTGTGGGTGACCACACTCGAGATCGTCGGCGGCTTCGCACTCGCCGGGGCCGCCGGCGTCGCGCTCGGCATCGCGATCGCATGGTCGCCGCTGGCGGCGCGCGCGCTGATGCCGTTCCTCGTCTTCGTCAACACACTGCCGAAAGTCGCGGTGGCCCCGCTCTTCCTGCTGTGGCTGGGATACGGCATTCTCCCCAACGCGCTCATCGCGGCCCTCATCGGATTCTTTCCAGTCGTGATCAATACCGCGGTGGGGCTCACGCAGGTGGACGAGGAGCTGCTCGATCTCGGCCGCGTCTTCGGTGCGCCAACGTGGAAAGTGTTCCTGACCATCCGCCTTCCCAACGCGCTGCCCTACGTGCTGTCAGCCCTCAAGGTCACCGCCACCGCCGCCGTGGTCGGCGCTATCGTCGGCGAATTCGTCGCCTCGCAGGCGGGGCTCGGCACGGTCATCGTGAACGCACAAACGAACCTCAACACCCCGGTCGCCTTCGCCGCGCTCGTGTGGATCTCCGTGATCGGCCTGCTGCTGTACGGAGCGGTCGGTCTTGCCGCGCGGCGCTGGGCTCCCTGGGCCGACAGCACCTGACAGGAGGTCGTCATGACACGCCTCGCCGCCGTCGTCGCGGTTGTGCTCGTGCTCGCCGTCGCCGGCGCGCCCGCCGCGCAGCCCACGCAGAAAGTACTGTTCGCCCTCAACTGGTTCGCCGTCGGCGATCACGCCGCGTATTGGGTCGCCCTCGACAAGGGCTACTACAAATCGCGCGGCCTGGACGTGGAGCTCCAGAACTCCAAGGGATCCGGTGATTCCATCGCGAAAGTCGATACCGGCCGCGCGGATATCGGCCTCGCGGATGCCGTCGTCGTCATCCCGCGGGTCGCCCAGGGCGCCCGGATCAAGATCGTCGGCGCCGTCTTCGACAACACGCCGCTCAACATCTGGACGCGCAAGGATACGGGCATCACGAAGCCGAAGGATCTCGAGGGCAAGACGCTGGCGGCGCCGCCCGGCGACGCTCAGCGCCAACTGTTCCCCGCATTCGCCAAGCTCAACGGCATCGATGCGTCCAAGGTCACGTGGCTGACGATCGAGCCGGCCGCTAAGTTCGTCGCGCTGGCCGAAAAGCGCGCCGACGCGGTTCCCGACTACACGACGGGCCAGCCGTTCTGGGAGAAGGCCGTCGGCAAGGACAACCTCGTGCGGATGCCCTGGCATCAGTACGGGTTCGACACATACTCGATGTCCATCATGGCCAGCGAGAAGACCCTCGCCGAGCGGCCGAAGGTGCTGCGCGATTTCCTCGCCGCGTCCTACATGGGCTGGCGCGACGTCATGAGCGACCCCAAGGCCGGGCTCGAGATCTTCAAGAAGCGCGTCCCGGACATCGACGTCGCGCTCATCGAGCCGAACATGATGCTCGGCCTCGAGCTGATGCGCACCGACCGCTATGCGAAGAACGGGATCGGCTGGATGGACCGCGGCAAGATGTGCGCGACCGTGGAGCTCATCAACAGCTACATGCCCGACATGCCGCGCAAGGTCGGCTGCGACGAGGTGTTCACCAACGATTTCCTGACGAAGATCGAGCTGCCGAAGAAGTGATCGTCCTCGATCGGGTCGGCATGACGTATCCGGCCGACTCCGGCCCGGTCGAGGCGCTGCGGGACGTGACGGTGTCGGTGGGCCGCGGCGAGCTCGTGGCCATCGTCGGCCCGTCCGGGTGCGGCAAGTCGACACTGCTGCGCGTCGTCGCGGGGCTGCGGCCGCCGAGCCGCGGCGCCGTAGCGGTGGACGGCCGCGCGGTGACACGGCCGATTCCCGCCGTCGGCATGGTCTTCCAGGCGCCGGTCCTGCTGAAGTGGCGAACCGTGCGCGACAACGTGCTGTTGCCGGCCGAGCTGGCCGGCCTCGGCGCCGCGCGCTATCGCGAGCGGGCAAACGATCTGCTGCGCCTCGTCGGGCTCGACGGCTTCGGCGATCGCCTGCCGCGCGAGCTCTCGGGCGGCATGCAGCAACGGGCCGCGATCTGCCGCGCCCTGCTGCTCGACCCGCCGCTGCTCCTCATGGACGAGCCGTTCGGCGCGCTCGATGCGATGACGCGCGACGAAATGAATCTCGAGCTGTTGCGCGTATGGGGCGAGCGGGCGGCGGCGCGCAAGACCGTGCTGTTCGTGACGCACTCGATCGCGGAGGCGGTGTTCTTGGCCGATCGGGTGGTGGTGATGTCACCGCGGCCGGGGCGCATCGCCCGCGTGTTCGACGTGCCGCTGCCGCGCCCGCGCACGCCGGCGACTCGCGCGGCACCGGCCTTCGGCGCGCTGACGCTCGAGATCCACGAAACGCTGGCCAACGCGAGATAGAGGAGCGGCAGGCGCTGGGGGGTTTGGGGGGCCATCTCGGGGCCCCCCAATAATTAGGCGACGGCCGTGGCGCGGCGCTGACGGAAGCGAACGGCGAACAACGGGTCAAACAGCGCCGTCGTCGCGATCAGCGCGACGTCGGCGCCCTCTCGCAGCAGATGATCGGCGCGCTCGATCGTCGTGATGCCGCCGACGCCGAGAATCGCGCGATCCCACGCGCCCGCCTTTCGCCACGACAGCATCTCCTCGATCTGTCGCGACGCGAGCGGCCACGTGTCGGCGCCGACGATTGTCGCGCGGTCGCGACCGGTGCCTTCGAACGCCGCGTTGCCTTCCTCGTCGACGACGCGGCGACGTACGCCGTGCGTCATCACAAAGCCGCTTGCCCACGAGGCGAGCTTGGTCGCCGTCTCGTGCAGCAGCCGCGGGGTGCGGAAGACGCCGAGCTTGGCGAGGACGGGCTTTGGCATCGTCGTGCGCGCGCGGTAGAGGATCTGCGCCGCTAGCGGAATGTTCTCGTAGATGAGCTGCGGCTGCTCGGCGAACGGATCCGGCACCGCGAGATGTATTTCGACGGCGTCGGCGCCGGCCTCGGCGGCCCACGCCGCGCACCGCGCATAATCCTGGATCAGCTGCTCCGCGTCCATGCCGGGCGCCCACGTTCCGACCACGCTGACGATCAGGACTTGGCCGGGACCGATGCGGTCCTTCGCACGACGCACGTCCTTGCGCCAGACCTCGGGCTCGACCGACGGAATGCCGAGCGACACGGCGAGCGTCGGCTGGCTGTCCATCGTTCGCTTCGTCGCGATCGCCGCGTGCTCGCGATTTTCGACTGCCCGGATGTTGGGCAAGCCGTGCGCGGGCATCGCCATGGAGCGGACCGTCTTGTAGGTGAGCACGTCGAAGCCGACGCGCGAGTACGCCTCCACCCACTTGCTGTTGAGCAGCGGCCCGGCGGCGACGCCGACCGGCGAGTTGAGCGGGTGATCGAGGAATTTACCGCCCGGACCCGATGGAACGCGGCGCACGCGCGGCAGGGACGGAGAGTGGCTGTAGTTCCACGAATACGAACGATCCACACGATAAATAGGCTGCACGATGACCTTCACTCTCCCAATAACGAAGTCAGCGGCGAGCGAAGTATATCAAACACTTACGGCGCATGCCGGGGGTTTTGGTCGGACCGAAATTCGCTCGAAATCTCGCCTATTTGAAGGCCGGCAGCACCTCGCGGGCGATGAGGTCGAGCTCCTTCATGATGTGCGCGTGGGGCATGCCCGGAAAGAAGGTTCGGCAGATCAGATGCGTCATGCCGTAGGTCTCGACGAACTTCCGGATCTGCGGGATCACCTGGTCGGGGCCGCCGATGAGGAAGCGGTCGGCCATGAGCTTGTCGAGGTCGGTCGCGATCGACGCGTCGATGAACGGATGACGCCAGCCGCCCGCATATTCACGCCGGTAGGCGACCATGATGTGCTGCTCCGCCAGCTCGCGCGCCTTCTTGTCGGTCTCCGCGATGATGAGATCGCGCGTGAGCGGCCACTCGATGATCGCCTGCATGCGCCCGGCCGCGCGGCGATTGGCGAGGAACTGCTCCTTTCCGCGCAGCAGGCGCGGCAGGTCGGCGGTGGGCCCGGGGATCCAGTTGTCGGCGAGCGTCGCCGCCCGCCGCAGTGTGATGTCGCCCCAGCCCCCGATCCAGACCGGCGGATGCGGCTTCGTCACCGGCTTGGGCTCGATGCGACCGTCGACCGTGTAGTACGTCCCGCGAAACGACACGCTCTCTTGCGTCCAGAGCCCCTTCATGATCGCCAGCTGTTCCTCGAAGCGCGCGCCGCGCTTTTCGAGGTCGACGCCGTACAGCGCGAACTCGTCGGGCTTGTAGCCGATGGCGATGCCGAGCGTGATGCGGCCGTTGGACATGACGTCGAGCATCGCGACGTCTTCGGCCAGCCGGACGGGATGGTAGAACGCGGCGACCGCGATGTCCGTGCCGAGCATCATCTTCGAGGTGCGCGTGGCGAAGCCGGCCAACACTGGGAACGGCGAGGGCCAATAGTGGTTGGTGACCGCGTGGTGCTCCTCCATCCATACGGAGTCGAAGCCCAGCTCCTCGGCGCGGATGACCTCCTCGAGCGCTTCCTTGTAGTACTGCCCGCCCTCGATGGGAATGAAGCCGAGCTTCAGTCGCGGCATCCGACCTCCTTGGGGAGTTCCAGCTAGACGATTTTCGCGGGCTCGTAGAGTCCCGCGAGCGTGTGCAGCGCTTCGAACAGATAGTAGCTGCCCCACACGAGCTCCTGGCGCGTGGCCAGGCCGATGCGCGGGCTGTAGCAGCCGTCGGTCAGCATGCCGTCCGCGCGCAGATGACGCTGGACGAGCGCGTCGGCGGTCGCTTCCGCCGCCTCGCGATACGCGCGGGTCCGCTCGGGCGTCGACGCGCGCGGCGCCAGCGTCAGGAGGCTCGCGGCAACGATCGCGGTCGCCGAGGTGTCGCGGAACGTGTCCGGAATCTTCGGGTCGTCGAAGTCCCAGAACGCCACGCGATCCGCGGGCGCGTGCGCCAGCCACCAGTCGGCGGCGCGCTCCGCCGCGTCGCGGAAACGCGCGTCGCCTGACCAGAGATGCGCGAGCGTCCAGCCGAGGATGCCCCACGCCTGCGCGCGCGCCCACGTGCTGTCGTCGCTGATGCCCTTGTGCGTGTATCGGCGCAGCATCCGTCCTGTCGTCGGATCAAATGACGCCGACTGACACACGGAGCCGTCATCGCGCAGGCAGAACTCGATGTGGCGCGCGGCGTGGCGCACGGCGATGTCGCGCAGCACGGCGTCGCCCGTCTCGCGGTGCGCCCAGAGCAGCAGCGCCGAAGCCTGCACGGTGTCGACGTTGGCCTCGCCGGCGCCGATGTCGGTGGCTTCTTCGGCATCCGCGCCCAGCGGCAGCGCCTCCGCGCGAGGGTTGTACGAGGCTGCCAGCCCGCGGGCGCCCGCGAGCGCGATGTCCCGCGCGCTGGCGTCGCCGCAGAGCAGCGACCCGAGCGCAGCGCCGTAATAGAAGAGGAAGCCGCGGAACACCGTGTCGGAACTTGCGCGCGGTCGCAGGCGCGCGGTCCACTCGGCGGCCCAGCCGCGCGCCCGCGCGTCGTCGCCGTAGCGGGCGGCGAGCCACAGCATTCCGTTCCAGAAGCCCCCCGTCCAGTCGCCGCCGGGCGACGTCGTCCACGCGCCGGTCAACGGGTCGGCAAAGTGCGGAAAGCCCGTCGTGACAGTCTCGGCGGTGCGTGCGATCCGCCCGCGCATTCGCACGATCGCCTCCGTCCAGCGTCGCGTCATTGCGCGAGGATACTACCGTTGCTAGGGTGGGGCACCACGCCGAAGGAGACTGCGATGTCCATCATGAACGGCTTTCACGCGCTGCGGGAGCTGCCCGAGGAAAAGGTCACCGACAAGATCAGCCGCCGGGTCCTCATCGGCGAGAAGGAAATGATCGTGTGGTGGTCGATGAAGGCCGGCGCCCACGCCGCGGCCCATCGCCATCCGCACGAGCAGATGTTCTGGATGATCTCGGGACGCATGGACTTCCGTCTCGGCGCCGAGCGCCGGATGTGCGGCCCGGGCGACGTCGCCGTCGTGCCGGGCGGCGTCGAGCACGAGGCGTGGTTCGTCGAGGACACCGAGGTGATCGACGTGTTCGCCCCGCCGCGCGAGGACTTCTTCCCCGGCGCGGGCGCGCC
>JBKOZH010000102.1:0-11633 GCA_046725765.1 Candidatus Methylomirabilota bacterium
GACGCCCGACGCCCAGTACTTCACGCTGTTCGACGAGACGGTGACGTACGCGCGGCTCTGGGCGCAGAGCGCGCGCTACGCGGCCGGGCTCGCCGCCGCCGGCGTGCGCGCCGGCGACAAGGTGTGCCTGATCTATCCGACGTGCGCGGAGTTCTTCTATACCTTCTTCGGGGCGCTGCGGATCGGCGCGGTGCCGGTGCCGCTCTACCCGACGCTCGGCACCGACGCGACCGCAAACATCTTCCGGGATTCCGAGGCGACGGCCGTGGCGACGATCGGATGGTTCCGCGCCGGCGTCGACGCCAGCGTCGCGCTCGCGCCCAACGTCCGTATCGTGCTGGAGCCGAACGAGCTCGATTCGGACGCGCCGGTACCGCCCGATCATCCCGCGCGCCCCGAGGATGTGTGCTTCCTGCAGTACACGTCCGGATCGACCGGCCAGCCGCGCGGGGTGGTGCTGTCGCACACCAATGTCGTCGAGACGACCAAGTTCATGGGCGAGGCGGCGGGGCTCAGCGGCGATGACCGCGTCGTGTCGTGGCTGCCGCTGTATCACGACATGGGGCTCATCGGCTGCGCGTTCACGCCGCCGCTGACGGCGACGCCGCTGTGGCTGCTGCCGCCGGATCTGCGAAACCCGCGGCCATGGCTCGAGACCATCACGAAGGTGCGCGCGACGTTCACGGTCTCGCCCGACTTCGGCTATCGCAACTGCGTGCGCAACGTGCGCGACACGTCGGATCTCGATCTGTCGTCGCTGAAGGCGGCGCTCTCCGGTGCCGAGCCCGTCCGCACGTCGACGATCGAGGCGTTCGAGGCGCACTTCGGCATCAAGAACATCATCGCGCCGTGCTATGGCCTCGCCGAAGCGACACTCGCGGTCGCGATCATGCCCCGCGGCGTGCCGCTGCGTTACGACGCGTCCGGACGCTGGCTGTCGGTGGGGCAGCCGTGTCGCGGCGTCGAGCTGCGCATCTCGGCACCGATGGCCGAGGGCGGACCGGTGGACCTCGTCGATCTGCCGACCGGGACCGAAGGCGAGATCTGCGTGAAGAGCCCCGGCGTGATGCGGGGCTACTACAACAATCCCGACGCCACGGCCAAAGTCCTCACCGACGACGGGTGGCTCCGCACCGGGGATCTCGGCTTCGTCGACCGCGAAGGCTATCTCTACGTCACCGGCCGGCTGAAGGACATCATCATGCTCGGCGGGAAGAACATCGCGCCCGCGGACGTCGAGGAGATCGTCGACCACGTGGCGGGTGTCCGCTACTCCGCCGCCGTCGGCATCGACAGCGAGCGGACCGGCACGCAGCGACTCTACGTCGTCGCCGAGGTGCGCGACGCCGGTCTCGACGCGGCGGCGGCGCAGGCGCTGGGGCGCGAGATCGTGCAGCGCGTGCACCGCGGCCAGGGGCACCGCCCGGCGCGGGTGCTGCTCGTGCAAGCCTCCACGATCCCCAAGACGTCGAGCGGCAAGATCCAGCGCTCGCGGCTGGTGGAGATGATCCAGGCTGGCGATCTGGCCGATCGCCTGATCTCTGTATAGGAGCGCGTGCACAGAGTCGACGTGGGTGGCCTGAGAGAGAAGCGGCCCGGCTCCGTATGAAGTTCGGCTGCCATCTTCCGGTCTACGGGCCCGCGGCGACGCGGGAGACACTTGTGGGGTTCGCGCGCCGCGCAGAGGCGCTCGGCTACGACTCGCTGTGGGCCAGCGACCATGTCGTGCTGCCGTGGCGCATCGCCTCGCGCTATCCCTACAATGCGACCGGCGACTTTCCGCTGCCGCCGGCCACCGACTTCCTCGAGCCGTTGACGGCGCTGGCCCTCGTGGCCGGCGTGACTGAGCGCGCGGCGCTCGGCACGACGGTGCTCGTGCTGCCGCACCGCCATCCGCTGCTCGCCGCCAAGATGCTCGCGACGCTCGATCACCTGGCGCCGGGCCGCGTCATCCTCGGCGCCGGCGTGGGCTGGATGCGCGAGGAGATCGAGGCGCTCGGCGCGCCGTACGACCGTCGCGGTGCGTGGAGTGACGAGGCCATCCGCGTGATGCGCGCCTGCTGGCGCGACGAGCGGGCTGCGCATGCCGGCGAGTTCTTCCGCTTTGACGCACTCGCCTGCCGCCCGGCACCCGCTCGCGGCAGCATCCCGATCTGGATCGGCGGCCACACGCCACGCGCGCTGCGCCGCGTCGCCGAGCTCGGCGACGGCTGGCACGCGGCGTTCCCCACGGCCGTCGCCTTGAAGGAAGGACTCGAGCGGCTGCGCGCGGCGTGCAGCAAGGCCGGACGCGACTTCAAGAGCCTGACGATCAGCGCGCGTCTGGGGCTATCGGCCAAGAAGCCGAGCGCGGAGCTTCAGACCGAGGTCAAGGCGCTACGCGACCTCGGCGTGGACCACGTCATCCTCGAGCCCGCCGCGCGTGATCTGGGCTCGATGACGGCGGTCATCGAGCGCTTCGCGACGGACGTCCGCCCTCGCGTCTAGGCCATTCGTTCGTCGTCCCACGGCGGACGCGCCAATGCTTGCGTCGTTGTGCGAGCTGCGCGACGGGCGACCCGCCTGGCGGCGAGCGCGTCGTGAGCGCGCGCCCACATCTGTTGGGCCACCGCGGCCGCCTGCTCCGCGTTCGCGCGCGCGAGGCGCGCCTGCTCACGAAGCATGCGTGCCCGCTCGACCGTCTGCCTGACGTTCATGAGCCCAGCCTCGCTCCCAGTTGCGTGCAAACCCCGCCGCGCGGCTCATCGATCAGTTTTCGCGAGCGGCTCCTCAACTGCCGCAAGGCGCGTAACACCTCGTCACTGACGCGCATTGTATATTTCGTCGACCGAATCGGACGGCTGCACTGCGGGCACTTGTTGTCTCGTCTCTCGCGTCTGGCTGAGGGTGATCGAGCACGCGTCATCGCGGTGCCCGTCACAGTGTAGCAAGCCCGAACTGGGCTCGCATGAGCCGTGGCGGCGAGCCCGACGCTCAGATCTCGACGCCGAGCAGCCGCTTCGTCAGCAGGCCGATGGCGTAAGTCACGATGACGGCAAGCCCGGTGATGGCGACGTTGAGGCCAATGCGGCGGCGCACGTTCATGCCAGAGATGAAGGCGACGATCGCGGAGACGACGACGATCATCGTGCCACCGGTGATGACCGTCGGCCACACCGTGTGGGCGCCGAACAGCACCGGCAGCACGGGCACGACGGCGCCGATGAAGTAACCGACGCCCACGACGGCGGCGGCCGCGAGCGGACGCTCAGGAGCCTCGCTCGTCACCGCCTCGCCGAGAAAACGCCGCCGCGCCTCCTCGGTCTCGCGCAGCTCGCTCTCCGACCCCGCCGCGATGTAGGCGCCGGCGGCCATCGACAGCGCCCCGGCCACGCCGACCGTGAACGCGGCGGTGGCGACGGCGACCGTGCTGCTGAACGCCGCGAAGAAACCGCTGACGGCACCGAGAATCTCGACCAGGCCGTCGTTGAGGCCGAGAAAGAGGTTGCGGACCTTTTCGGGGTTGATGCGGCGCTCGGCCTCGCCGGTGACCACCGCGTCCTCGTGCTTGAACTCGTCCTCGAGCACCTCGCGCACGGCGGCGCCGAGAGGGCCGTCGCCATAGCGGTTCCACACGTCGAGGTACTTCTTGACGCCGTGGACCTCGATCGCCTCCAGCACGATGTGAATCGCCGACGCGCCGAAGAGCCGGCAGACGGCGACGATGAGCCGCAGGCGAAGCCGGCGCCAGACATCGAGTCGCGTGACGTGCTCGAGACCGAAGAACTTCTGCCAGAACGCGACGTGGCGCGTCTCCACCGGGATCAGCGCCTCGAGCACGCGGCGCAACTGGGGCGGCGCGATGGCGTGCAGCGCGCGATAGAGCGAGAGATCGAAGACCTCGTCGAGGACTAAGCGGCGACCCAGGCGCGCGTCGACCGTCACAGACGCCATAGAGCGCTAATGTTCGCCTGCCTGTAACCGGACCGCAAACGCCGTTGCCGCTTTCGAGCGCCGGCTTTGCCGGCGCAATTCCTGGTTTTGGGGGGAGGCACGGAGGAGCGCGCCGTCAGGCGTGCGACGACGGTCGGAAGGGGGGCGAAGAAGCCCCCCTCCGAGTTAGATCTTGCCGCCGGCCTTCTGCCAGTCCTCGAGGAATTTCTTCAGGCCGACGTCCGTCAGCGGATGCTTCATCAGCTGTTGCAGCACGCTGAACGGCATCGTCGCCACGTGAGCTCCCGCCTTCGCGGCGTCGATCACGTGCAGGGGGCTGCGAATTGACGCGGCGAGCACCTGGGTTTTGAAGCCCTGCGCCCGGTAGATCTCGCAGATGTCGCGGACGAGATCCATGCCGACGTGGCCGATGTCGTCCAGTCGTCCGAGGAACGGGCTGATGTAGTAGGCGCCGGCCTTCGCCGAGAGCAGCGCCTGGGCTGCGGAAAAGCAGAGCGTCTGGTTCACGCGGATGCCTTTGCTCGTCAGGCGCTTGACGGCTTTGAGGCCGTCGGGCGTGAGCGGGCACTTCACCACGACGTTCGGGGCGATCTGCGCGAGCTCCTCGCCTTCCTTGACCATGCCCTCGAAGTCGGTGGCGACCACCTCGAGGCTGACGTCGCCCGGGACGACGGCACAGATCTCCTCGACGAGCGGTCGAAACGGCCGCTTCTCCTTGGCGGCCAGCGACGGATTCGTCGTCACCCCGTCCACGACGCCGAGCGCGACGCCTTCCTTGATCTCGTTGATGTTCGCGGTGTCGAGAAAGATTTTCATGTCGCCCCCCTTTCGATGGTCACGCGCGTGCCCGCCCGGATCTTTTTGAACACCGTGGGGTCGCCGCCTACACGTCCCACCACGTTCACCGGGCTGGCCGGGCGGATCTCGTTGCCGCGGCTCGCCGGCGTCGGCCCGAAGAAGATGCAGAACGCGTGACCCGGGGGCCAGTAGCCGAGATCACCGAGCGCCACGACTTCTTTGGCGCGATCCGGCTCGGCGCGCACGGGAATGCCGAAGTAGATCTCGTCACCCCACGTCTCGGCCTTGGCTTCGAGCGGTAGCGCGTTCCAGATGGCGTCGGCCGTGCTGGAGTCGTTGAGCTCGGCGACGACGGAGACCTGTCCGGCGGTGATGCGGATCGCGCGGGCCATCGGCCGAGCCTAGACTCCGGCTCGGAACGAAGTCAAGGCAGGACGGTCGGTCGTCGCGCCTCGACGGTCTCGCCGCGCGCGAGGGCCGTGAGCGTGCTTGCGAGCTCCTCCACGGTGAGCATCGCGTCCACGTCGTCCTCGGCGATCGCCGTGCACGGCATCGTGCCGAACATCGCCTCGCCCGGGTGCTGGACGAGCGAGACGCCACCGCCCTTCTTGATGGCGATCAAGCCCGACACGCCATCGGACCCCATGCCCGACAACACGACGCCGACGACCCGCGGGCCATAGCACTCGGCGGCGGAGCGGAAGAGCGGGTCGATGGCGGGCCGAGTATGGTGCTCGCGCGCGCCGCGGCTCAGCCGGACGATGCCGTCCTCGAAGATCATGTGCTGATCGCGCGGCGCCACGTAGACGGCGCCGGGCAGCAGCGGATCGCGATCCGCGGGCTCCAGGACGGAGAGCAGCGCGTGCCGCCCGAGAACCAACGGCAGTTGGGTCTCGTGATACGGGCTCCGGTGCAGCACGATCCCGACCATCGCCGGCAGATCGGGCGGCAGCAGCTCGAGCAGGTCCTTGAGCGGCTGCACCCCCCCGGCGGAGGCACCGATCGCGATCACGTCCCGCTTGATGTGATGCGGATTGATCACACCGGCTCCCCTTCCGCCGGCAACGTCAGAGGTGCGTTGTCCTCGATGAGCCGGCGGAGGCGTGTCGCCTGCGCTCGCGCGACCTCGCGCCGCTCACCGTATCGCCGGCCCCTGTCCTCGCTCGCCTCGCGCGCGGCGAGATCGTTCAGCAGCGCGGTCAACTCCACCAGTGAGGTGTACGCGGTCCAAAGCCGGGCATGGAGGCGCTCCTCCTTTGCCACGAGGAGCTCCTCGACCGAGTACGTGTGGCCGACGCGGCATTCGAAGACGAGGTCCGCGCGCTTGCCTTCTGGTTCGACGGACAGGCTGCCGCAGCAGTCCGGACACGAGATGCCAGCCAGCTGAGGGTCTGGGGCATGGTCGAGTCTCGGAGGTATCGCGTACATGCTTGCAAAGACGTGCAAGTTGCGTGCGCGCGTGCTTGACGATCGCAGCCGCCGGGCAGACACTGGTGCCCCATTCCGCCGAGGTGCCTATGGCCCGCCCGCTCGATGCACGAATCCTTCTCGAGGCGCTCCGAGCGCCGCTCCTGCTCCTCGATCAGGATGAGATCGTCGTCGCCGCCAATAGCGCCGGTATCGCCGCGTTCGTTGCCACAGGCACCACACCCATTGGCAAGAACTTCAAAGACGTCGGATCCGAGGTCCTGCGTGATCGCCTGGCGCTGACCCTTGACGCGGCGAGGCATGACGGGCGGCCTCACACCGTCAGTATTCCCACGCGAAGCACGCGTACCGACAGCCGACCCGCGCATATCGAAGTTCGGCCCCTGCGTCGCGAGGACGGCTCGGTCGCCGGACATCTCATTGCCGCGCTTGATGATGTCGAGGCGACAAGCGTGCTCGCCGAACAACTCGACACGGCGAACGCAGAGCTTCAAGCCGCGAACGACGAGCTCGCGGAACGCCGCGAAGAAGTGCAACGGGCGCAGCGTGTGGACGACCAGCGTAGCCACTTCCTTGCCATGCTCGCCCATGAGCTGCGCAATCCGCTCGCCGCGATCACGAATGCGTTGTACCTGCTGCGGCGACGTCGCGTCGCCGTCGGCGACCGGGTGGCCGAGCAGGCGATCCGCATCGCCGAGCGGCAGGCACGGAGTCAGGCGCGCCTCGTCGACGACCTCCTCGATGTGTCACGGGTCGTGCTCGGCAAAATCACCCTCCGCGTCGAGCCGACGGATCTCATCACCGTGGTGCGAGACGCGATCGGCACCGCCGACTTCGCCGTGAGGTCTCGCGCGCATGCCCTGCGCGCGGAGCTGCCCGATCACCCGGTGCATGTGCTGGGAGATTCGTTGCGCCTCGAGCAGATCGTGTCCAACCTGCTGGCCAACGCGGTGAAATATACGCCGCCGGGCGGCGACATCGGCATCACGGTGGCGGCGACCGCGGACACGGCGACGCTCACCGCGAGCGACACGGGGATCGGCATGGAGCCGGCGCTGCTCGAGCGCGTGTTCGACCTGTTCGTGCAGGGCGATGCGACACACTCACGTGCCGCCGGGGGTCTCGGCATCGGTCTCGCCGTCGCGCGGCAGCTCGTCCAGCTCCATGGGGGCACGATCAGTGCCCGCAGTGGCGGCCGCGGTCAGGGCAGCGCCTTCGAGGTGCGGCTGCCGCGAACCAACGCCGCCGTCGCGGTGCCCGCCCAACCGGCGGCGCCGAGGCCGCTGAAACAGCGCCGCATCCTGGTGGTCGACGACAACCGCGACGCGCGCGAGCTGCTCCGGACGATTCTCGAGCTCGAGGGACACCAGGTGCACGACGCGGGGGACGCGGCGAACGCGTTGCGGCTGGCCGTCGAGTGGACGCCCGACGTCGCGCTGGTCGACATCGGGCTGCCGGAGGTGGATGGTTACGAGCTGGCGCGGCGCATACGACGACGCCTGGGCACCAGCATTCGCCTCATCGCCCTCACGGGATATAGCGATGACGAAGCGCGGCGCCTCGCCTCCGACGCCGGGTTCGACGACCATCTGGTGAAACCCGTCGATCCCGACACGCTCACCGAGGTTCTCGCGGCGTCCTGATCAGCGACGCCGCGCGGTCGAGTCCCCAGGCAGCGCGGTTCCGATCAAGCCGGCGACGGCGCCGGCGGCGTCGCGCAAGGGCGCGATCCTCACCAGCGCGCGGCGGACCTCGCCCCCGGGCAGCGTATATGGCACGTCGGGCACGTCGACCGTCGTCTCGTTCTTGAGCGTCCTGTCCAGCGCCGGTCGCAGCACCCGCACCATGTCGCCGAGGGAGAGCGCCGCGAGATCCCGTCCGACCGCCTGCTCGGCGCGCAGCCCCCACATCCGCTCCGAGGCTTGGTTCCAGCTCGTCACGACCAGCGAGCGGTCAGTCACGAAAACGCTCGGCTCCATGCTGTTGAGCAAGCTCAGATGATAGGCGTCGACGCGCTTGAGCTCCGCCGACCGTCCTTCGAGCTCCGCGTTCAAGGCGCCGAGCTCCGCGTTCGCCGCCTGCAGCTCCTCGACGGTCGTCTCGAGCTCCTCGTTCGTCGACTGCAGCTCCTCGTTGGTCGTCTCCAGCTCCTCGTTGGTGGATTGCAGCTCCTCGTTCGTCGTCTCGAGCTCTTCGTTCGTGGACTGCAGCTCCTCGATGGCCGTCGCGTGCTGCTCCGCGATGCGCGCCATCTGCTCCTTCAGCCGGGCGTGCTCGGTCGCCTCCACCGCGTACACGACGACGCCGATGAGCCGATGTCCCTCGAACAGCGGTGCGATCGTGATGTCGGCATGCACGAGGTCGCCGTTGCGCCGCATGAAGGTCACGTCCTCCATGCGGTTGGGAGAATGACGGGTTTTCACGTCTTCGATCCGGGCGCGCAGGCCTTCGACGCGATAGCTGACGTCCAGGTCGCGGAACTTCCGCGCCAGCGCGCTGGCCACCGGGATATCGAACAGCGCTTCGGCGGCGGGGTTCCAGCTGAGGATCGTGTCGCTCATGTCGATGACGAGCACGCCGGCCGGCAGCGCCTCCAGCGCGCGCTGCATGCGCGTGGCGGGGGTCGTCGTGTCGGCCCGCGCCAAGGTGGTCGGCTGCGACGGCGGCGGGTTCTCCGGGAGGACGGCGCCCGCCTGGCGGGCGGCGGAGGGCAGCCGCTGGAAGATGCGCCACTTGAGGTGCACCGGGGAGAACAGCCGCGAGCGTGTGAGGAGCGATTCCGAGTGGCCGAGAAAGAGGAAGCCGTCCTCACGGATCGAATAGTGGAAGCGCGTGAGCAGGCGCTCTTGCAATTCGCTCGTGAAATAGATCAGCACATTGCGACAGACGAGCAGATCGATGTGCGACAGCGGTGGCGCCTGCGTGAGGTTGTGGCTGCCGAAGATGCACCAGCGACGGAGGTCCCGGCGAAAGCGATAGAGCTGCCCGTCGCGCGTGAAGTAACGATCCACCAGCCGATCGGGGATGTCTTTCAGCTGCTCCATTCGATAGAGCCCATGGCGGGCGGCCGTCAGCGCTTCCTCGTCGACGTCGGTGCCATAGATCTTGACCATGTAGTCGTTCGCCGCGTCGCCGAGATACTCGGCGAGCAGCATCGCGATCGAATACGGCTCCTCGCCTGACGAGCAACCCGCGCTCCAGATCCGGAGCGTGCGCGACTCGCGGGCGTTCTCCACCAGCCTCGGAAGCACTTCCTCCGTCAGCGTCTTCCACCCCTGGGGTTCCCGGAAGAAGGTGGTGACGTTGATGAGGATCGTGTTGAAGAGCGCGACGTGCTCGTGGGGGTTGGCGTCGAGGAACTGCGAGTATGCCGCGAACGAATCGAGATGGAGCTGGCCCATACGCGCGCGGATGCGTCGCGCGAGCGAGCCTTCCTTGTATTCGCGGAAGTCGAAGTTGTGTCGCGCGTTCAGCTTTTCGAGGAGCCCGCGAAAGTCGCTCGCGACCTCCTGGGGGAGCTGTTCGGTGGCGCCGTCGTCACCGTCGCTCATGCATCATCTCCCGTCGCGGGCGCCACGAGGCTGGCGAGCGCGGGCCCAATCTCGTCGAGCGCCAGCGTGAAATCCACGCAGTTGGTGGCGCGGGCCGCATGCGGCATGCCGGTGTGGGCCGCGGAGGAGGGATCCTGTACGAGCGTCGTGCCGCCCTTGGCCTTGATGGCCCGGATGCCGTCGGCGCCGTCCATGCCCGAGCCGGACAGGATCACGCCGATCGCGCGATCGCCATAGGCGTCGGCGACCGACTGAAAGAGCATGTCGATGGACGGTCGGCTGAAGTGGACGGGCGCGGTGTCGGTGAGAACGAGCCGCCCGGACCTCACGATCAGATGCATGTCGGGCTGGGCGATATAGATCGTGCCACGGTGGATTGCCTCGTCATTCGTCGCCTGCTTGACGCGCAGTCGGCAGCGCCGTCCCAGCAGACCCGCGAGCAGGCTCTTGTGACGTGGGTCCATGTGTTGAACGACCAGCACCGGCACCGAAAATCCGCCCGGCAGCGCCGCCGCGATCGTGTGCAGGGCTTCCACACCCCCCGCGGATGCGCCGATGGCGACCACGTCGAACTGCGGCGCCGCCTCGTGCACGTCAGGCATGTATGTCAGCGTTGCCGGCCATCGAAGCTCTCCCACGTCCTGAAGCACTCGATGTGGAAGCGAAGCAGCAGTGCATTGCGGAAATCGATCTCGAATCCCGTCTCGTTCGACGCGATGGGATCACCACAGCCGTCGCACAGCTCTCCGCGTCCCGGCCCGACCCAGCGCCGCCGGACACCGTCGGTCGGCAGCGCACCGCCCTTGACCTTCGTCCACGTTCGGATCGCGCGGGTGTCACCGACGTGCGGTGCGCCCGTCTCGGCACCATCCGAGCCGCCGGCGAGCCTCGGCCGGCGGACCCGACGCGCGAGCCGCACCATGTCCTCGCCGGCGCCGACCAGCGAACGGCTCAGGCGGACGTTCACATCGATGCGGACGAGCCGCGCAGCCAGCATCCCGGGCAGGACGATGGTAGGGACCGTCTCCATCGCGGCGGTTAGGGTAGCACCTTCCGAAGGCTCACGCGGCTCGGCGATATTCCGTCAGCACGGCGTCGAGGTTCGCCGCGTCGGGCACCGCCGACCATCCGACGCCCTCGACGGACAGCGAGGCCGCGCACGTCGCGGCCTCCGCCGCCTCCCACGGATCGCCGTCACGGCGATATCGCGCGAGGAACGTCGCCGCGAAGACGTCGCCGGCGCCCGTGGGATCGACCTCCGCCGCTCGTCGCGGCCGCACCTCGTAGCGGTCGCCGTTGACGTACAGAAGCGCGCCGCGACGCCCGGCCGTGACGACGCCGATCGGCACGCGCTGCACCCACTCGCTCATCGCCGATTCTTGACCGCGGACGTCGGCGGCGCTGAGGAAGATCGCCTGGAAGGAGCGCAGCGCCTCGGCCGCCGCGTCCCAGCGCACGGTACGGACGGCGCCATCCTTCCCGAGCCCGCGCAGCCAGCCCTGCGCCTCCGCGGCCACGGACGCGTCCGAGAATGCGGCGGCCAGGCGCGGGTCGACTTCGTTCATCACCGGAGCGAGCAGCACGAGCGCGGCATCGCGCCAGTCGTCGGGCACGTCCGCCTCGGTGAGCGGACCGGCCGCGCTGGTCACGCGCAGCGTGCGGTCACCGCCCGTGTGCTGGTGCTCGAACACCGTCGTCGACGGCGCTGGAACCGAGACGACTTCGATACGCGGCGGTATCAGCTCGAGCGGAAAGTCCTCACCGTGGCTCGTGAGGATACCGGCGCTGAGTCCGAGACGGTCGGCGGTGATCGCAGCATAGAGCGCCGCGCCGCCCGGGCGCAGGGCATCGCCGAAGCGATCGAGCGTCACGTGGCCGACGGCGACGAACTCGGGGGCGGACACGGCGTCATTGTATCCGAGC
>JBKOZH010000176.1:0-31826 GCA_046725765.1 Candidatus Methylomirabilota bacterium
CAACGTCGTGAGCTCGCCGCGCCGGCGTGCGAATGCAGCGACCGCGGCGGCGGCGTCGGCGCGCCCGTACTGACGGTCCTCCGCCCAGCGATCGGGGTCGAGCGGATGACCGACGGCGCCGCCGATACGCCACGCGGCGAGCTCCGCGGCCGTCGCGCCCAACACGAGGATCGGCGGGTCGTCCAGCACCAGGATCGTATGGAAGCGAACCTGAAACAGCTCGTCCACGTCCCGCAGGTGGCAGACGATCTCGGTCGCCGACCACGCGCGCTCGGCCGGGCGCCGCCCGAGACGCGCGTGATCGACGCCGCGCACGGCGGCGGCCAGCGTCTTCGGCATCACCGCGAGCCGCGTGAGCAGCTCTTCGTGACCCACGCGCGTACTCGGGCCTACAGCAGGCGCTGCAGTGTGACGACGTCCAGCCAGCGTCCGAGCTTGAACGCGACCTCGCGCTCGCGCCCCACGCGCGCGAAGCCGTGGCGCTCGTGCAGCCGGAGTGAAGCCTCGTTGTCGGCGACGATGCGCGCGACCATCGAGTGGTGGCCACAGCAGCGCGCGCGCTCGATCAGCGCCTCGAGCACGAGCCCGCCGATGCCCTTGCCGCGCCAGCCGTCCTTGACGTACACGGAATCTTCCGCCGTGCGCGCGTACGAGCGCTTCGGCCGATAGGGCGCCAGACCGCCGAAGCCGACGATCTCGTCGCCGACCGCGGCGACCAGCGCCGGGTACGCAGGGGTATGCGCGGCGAGCCACGCACGCTGGGCGGCGGCGCTCCGCGGTTCGGTATCGGTCGTGGCCGTCGTGCCGACGGCCTCGCGGTTCCAGATGGCCGCGATCTGCGCGTTGTCCGCCGCGCGCGCCGGGCGGATCACGACGACGCCCGCTGCGGCGCGGGCGTGGGCCGCGATGGCGCGGGCTTGGCGACCAGCCGCTGGCCGAGCGCGACCAGGGCGCCGCCGAGGCGCACGCGCAGCGGTGTGCGCGGGATGAGGGAGGCCAGGAGCGCGCGACGTGCCGCGGCCTCGCGGGCGTGGGCCAGCCGTTCGTTCGCCAGGTGTGCCAGCGCGTATTCGCTCGTCTCCATGACGGCCTCCTTTCGGCCTTCATCGTGGCGCCACGCCGGCAATCAGGGAAATCAATTGTTTTGATTCCGACGATCAAATAATCTTGGCGTTCGTCATGGACCTGGCACTGGGCCCGCTGCGAACCCTGGAAGCCATCGCGCGACACGGCTCGTTCTCCCGCGCCGCCCGCGAGCTCAATCTCACGCAGCCTGCCGTCAGCATGCAGGTGGCGCAGCTCGAACGGCGGCTCGGCCTGCCACTACTGGAGCGGGTCGGCAAGCGCGCCTTTCCGACCCGCGCGGGCGAGATCTTGTTGGCGCATACCGCGCGCGCGGTCAGCGAGCTGCAGGCGGCGGTGGAGCACGTGCAAGAGCTCCGCGGCGTCGTGGCGGGGCGGGTTCGTCTGGGGACGAGCGCCTCGATCAGCGTTTATCTCTTGCCGCGCGCCTTGCGCCGCTTTCGCGCGCGCTACCCCGCCATCGATCTCGTCGTCGTCACCGGCACCGCGTCGGAAGTCGCGCGCGGTCTCGTCAGCAACGACCTCGACGTCGGACTCGTCAGCCTGCCACTGCGCGATCGCGAGCTGGCGGTGACGCCGTTCTACCGCGACGAGCTCGTCGCCATCGCGCCGCCGGAGCGGCGCTGGCGCCGCCACGGCGCGATCCGGGCGGCCGAGCTGGCCGAGCACCCGCTGATCCTCTTCGATCGGGGCAGCACCGTGCGGCGGGAGATCGACGCCTGGTTCGCGCGTGCCCGCGTCACGGCGCGTGCGGCCATGGAGCTCGGCAACACCGAGGCGATGAAGAAGTTCGTCGAGGCCGGGCTCGGCCTCTCGGTGACGTCGGAGTTCTCGGTGAAGGCCGACGTGGCGGCGCGCCGGCTGGCCGCCATGCCGCTCGAGCCCTCACTCACCCGGCAGATCGGCCTCGTCCGCCGGCGCGACAAGCCCGTGGCGCCGCCGCTCGCCGCGTTCCTGGGCGCCCTCGAAGATCTGCGCGTGTCGCTCGCGCGCCGACGGTAGACTCTGCCCATGCAGGGGAGACTCGGCCGGCGCGCGGTGCTCGGCGGATTCGTCGCCGCGCTCTTCGCGCGGCGCGCGCGCGCTCAGACGTCGCCGGCGTCGGCCGGCCCGGTCGATCCGAGCCTCGTCGACGATCTCGTGGCCGCCAACCGCATTCTCGCCGATCAGGGTGTCGTCGACGGGTACGGTCACGTGAGCGTGCGACATCCCGCCGACCCGCAACGCTATCTGATGTCGCGCTCGATCGCGCCCGAGCTCGTGACCGCGGCGGACGTGATGGAGTACGACCTCGATTCCACCGCCGTCGACCCGCGCGGACGCACGAGCTATCTCGAGCGCTTCATCCACGGCGAGATCTATCGCGCCCGGCCGGACGTGAAGGCGGTGGTGCACAACCACTCGCCGTCGGTGATTCCGTTCGGTGTCAGCACGGTGCCGCTGCGCCCGCTCTATCACATGAGCGCGTTTCTGGTGGGCGGTGTGCCCGTCTTCGACATCAAGCGCGCGGCCGGTGGGGCGACGGACATGCTGGTGCGCACGCCGGCGCTCGGGCGCGCCCTCGCGCAGACGCTCGGCGAGCGACCGGTCGCGCTCATGCGCGGCCACGGCGCCGTCGTCGTCGGCGACTCGCTGCCGCGCGCCGTCTTTCGCAGCGTCTACACCGAGATGAACGCGCGGCTCCAGGCGCAGGCGATGGCCCTTGGCGGCCCGGTGACCTATCTGGACGACGAGGAGGCGCGGCGCGCGGAGGCCTCCGTGGGCGGGACGACCGTGCGTCCGTGGGAGCTCTGGAAGAAGAAAGCGCTCGCGAAATAGCGCGGCGGTGGCCCCGCCATTGCAGAATCTACTCGTGATGGAGGTCTTCCGACCGCTTTTCGACGCCCTCGTCGCGCATGCCTACCTGGTCGTCTTCGCCGGGGCGTTCATCGACGCGACCGGACTACCGTTCCCGGGGCGGGTGCTCCTCGCGGCGGCCGGCGCGTACGCCGCGGCGGGCCATGCAAACATCGCGGTCTTCATCGCGCTCGCGACGCTCGGCGCGATGCTCGCCGACCAGCTCTGGTTCTGGGCTGCGACACGCGGCAGCACGTGGCTGGTCAACCTCTATTGCCGGCTCACGCGTCGGCCGCGCGGCTGCGCCGACGACAGCTTCGCCGGCCTCGTGCGTTACGGTCCGCTCGGCGTCGTTCTGGGCCGCTTCTTCACGGTCGTGCGCGTGTTCGTGTGGCCGGTGCTGGTCGATAACGGTCTGCGCTGGCCCCGCTTCGTGGCCGCGGACGTCGTCGGCGCCGTCGTGTGGTCGAGCCTCTGGGTCGGACTCGGGTGGATCGTCGGCGATCAGTGGCGCGACACTGCGCAGTCGGCAGGTGGCTGGCTGACGCTGGCCGGCGCCGTATTCGGAATCGGGCTGGCGGGCTCCTTCGCGCTGCACGTGTGGCGGCGCCGCACCCGCGGCGCTCATTGACCGAGCGGGCGGCGCCTCAGCGTCCCGACGGAAACACGGGCGGCCGCTTCTCGCGGATGGCCGCCAGCCCCTCGCGCACATCGGCGTCCATGAAGGTGAGCATCTCGAGCGCGATCGACTGATCGAAGATCGGCCCCGCCTGACGCAGCCAGTTGTTGAGCGAGCGCTTCGTCCAGCGGATCGCCTGCTGCGAGCCGCGCGCGAGCCGGTCGGCGACGTCGAGCGCCTTGGGCAGCACCTGGTCGGCCGGGGCGCACAGGCTGACGAGGCCGATGCGCTCGGCCTCGCGCCCGTCGATGAAGTCGGACGTGAGCAGGTAGTACTTCGCCTTCGCCATCCCGCACAGCAGCGGCCACAGAATCGCCGCGTGATCGCCCGCCACCACGCCGAGCTTGGTGTGGCCGTCGGTGAAGCGCGCCGTCTCGGACATGATCGAAATGTCGGCCAGGAGGGCGACCACGAGGCCGGCGCCGACCGCGACGCCGTTGATCGCCGACACGATCGGCTTGTCGGTGTTGATCATGTTGTAGACGAGATCGGAGGCTTCGCGCAGAATGCGCGCCAGCCGCCGCGGGTCGCGCGCGTTGGCGTCGACCATGTCGAGGTCGCCGCCGGCCGAGAACGCGCGGCCGGCGCCGGTGACGACGGCCACGCGCGCGCTCTCGTCGGCGTCGAAGGTCAGCCAGACCTGCGTGAGCTCCCAGTGCAGACGGTCGTTGGTCGCGTTCAGCACCTCGGGACGGTTGATCGTGATCAGCACGACGCCGCGGTCGCGGCGCTCGAACGTGAGGTGCTGATAGTCGCGGTAGTCCATGGACGCCTCCCGCGCCACATCCTACCGCGCCCTGCTACCGAGGCGTCGCGCGCCGCCCGCTCAGTCCCAGCGCGCGATCACCGCCCAGCGGTCGGCGCCGCCGCCGATCTCGGCCACGATCCATGGATCGACCTGGCGCTCCTGGTAGTACGTCGGCGTGGCGACCCAGAATTTGTCGAAGAGACCGCTCTGCACGGCGTCGTCGTACTTGAGCAGCGCGTGATCCGGAATGCGCGCGCGATACGACTCGATGGGCTCGAGCACAGCGCTGCGGACGTAGCCGAAGCGGCGCGGCAGCGCCTCGCCCACGCGCTGCCGGATCTCGGCGAGGGTGTAGAGCGGCCCGTAGGTCAGCTGCGCGTTCTCGACGCGCTCGTGCAGCATCTGGCCCGGCAGGCGCGCGCGGATGGCGTGGGCGCGGGTTTCGGGGGTGACGGTGACTTCTTGCATGACGAACTCCTCCTTGGCGCGTGTGGCCGCTGCAACGGCGGGGCCAGCAGACCGGTCGTCGGCATCGATGCTGCAGCGCGCAATGCTTGGAATGGCCCAGGAGTCCAAGACCGCCGTCATCGCAGCGCTCGCAGGCAACGCGGCGCTCGCCCTGCTCAAAGGCGTCACCGCGGCGATGACGGGCAGCGCCGCGATGCTTGCCGAGACGTTTCATTCGGCCGCCGATACCGGCAACCAGATTCTGCTCTTCCTCGGCATGCGGCTGAGCCAGCGGCCGCCCGATCGGAACCATCCGTTCGGCTACGGGATGAACACCTACTTCTGGGCCTTCGTCGTGTCGACGATGCTGTTCACCGTCGGCGGCGCGTTCTCCATCTGGGAAGCGGTCCACAAGCTCCGGCAACCGGCGGCGGACGTGGCGTCGCCGGCGGCGTTCTTCGTGCTGGGCGGCGCGTTCGTGTTCGAGGCCATGTCGCTCGCGGTCGCCCTCCACTCCGTCCACACCGCGCGCGGCGACGCGCCGCTGCTGCGCTTCGTGCGCGAGTCGCGCGATCCGACGCTGCCCACGGTGCTGCTCGAAGACTCCGCGGCGCTGCTGTCGATCGTCGTGGCCGCCGCCGGACTCGGTCTCGCCCGCGTGACGATGCAGCCCCGCTGGGACGCCGCGGCGTCGGCGGTCATCGGATGCATCCTCATCGCCGTGGCGTCGTTTCTCGCCTACGAGAACTACTCGCTGCTGCTCGGTGAGCCGGCGTCGGCCGAGCAGGAGGACGCCGTCCACGCGCGCCTCGCCGCGGATCCCGCGGTGCGCGAGATATTGTCGCTGCACACGATGCATCTGGGCCCGACGGCGGTGCTCGTGTCCGCGCGCGTATGGTTTCGCTCCGAGCTCACGGCGGCGCAGATTGAAGAGGCCGTGCGCCGACTGGAAGACGCTGCGCGCGCGGCGCTTCCGCCCGGCACGCGTCGGCGCATGATTCTCATCGAGCCGGGACGGCCGACGGCGGCGGCGCGGCGCGCCGCCTGATCACGTCTCCACCGGCGGCGCAGGACCGTCGCCGCCGCCCGTCCACGCGAAGCCGCGCTCCGCCAGCGCGGGCGGCAGCGTGCGGTCGTCGCCGTCGAGCACACCATGAAGCCAGGCGAGCAGGCTCCCGAACGGCTCGACAGAGTTCATGCGGCGCAGCCACAGCGGCCGGCCTTGGAAATAGAGGAAGATCACGTTGGCCTCGCTGCAGGGCCCCAGGCAGTCGCTGAACGCGAGCCGCGCACGCCCGTCCAGGCGGGCCTGGCGAAACGCCCGGCGCATCTCGCGTTTCAGCGTGCCTGGCGGGGTCTTCGGGCCGCCGCGCTCCGCGTGGCCGCAGCAGCATCCCACGCAGGCGATGATCAGGGCGTCGTCGGCGATGGCGGCCTCCGTAAATGGTTTCTCGGTCTGCGCCGTCGTACCTGGCGGACCTCAGCATCAACGGTCCGAACAGGAGGATCGCATGACGCGTGCACAGCGTATGTTCGGCCTGGCCTTGGCCGCGGTCTTGGTCGCAGCGACCGCGCTGACAGCGCAGGCCCAGCCACAGTTCTCGGGTACCTGGACGCTCGACCGCAACCAGAGTCAGTTCCCGGCGCGCGAAGGAGGCCCCGGACACCGCGGACCGGATGCCGGCGCGCAGGCGACGCAGCCGCCGGTCATGAAGCTGATCGTCGAGCAGAACGGCGCCAACTTCAAGGTGACGCGCTCGATGGCGCGCGACAACCGTGAGCGCACCTACAGCCAGTCCTTCGTCGCCGACGGCTCGGAACGGTCCGAGCAAGGCCACCGCGGCGGAACGAAGGTCACGAAGGCCACCCTCGGCGGCGACCGCCTCGTGACCACGTCGACGATGACGATGCGTGGCAAGGACGGTGGTGACGCGAAGACGTTCACGCGCGAGTCGACGTGGACGCTGTCGTCCGACGGCCGTACGCTCACCATCGACACGGTGATGCACACACCCCGCGGCGACAAGACGATGAAGACCGTCTATCTGAAGGCCTAGCCGCTCGCTTCGGGGCGCCCCTCGTCCTGCCAGGGGCTCTTGGTCTCCGGCGGCTCCTTGAAGCCGGGATCATAGCGCCGGCCGATCGCAGGGGCGCCCCGCAACGGCCGCACCTCCCGCATCTTCCGCGACACCTTCGCCGGATCCGCCTTCCGCACGGGCCGCTTTGCTCGATTCGCCATGACGCCGCGTAATGCGAAGATGGTGCCCGCGACTTTGGCGGGGGGCACTATTTCGAGCGAGACGGTGGGCGTGCTCTGCGCGCTCGGGTCGGCGATGGCATGGTCGGTCACAAGCCTCATGGTGAGCGCACTCGCGCCGGGCATCGGGACCTTCACGATCAATGCCGCGCGCACGACGCTCACGGCGATCATCGTGGTCGGCTGGATGTTGTTCGCCGGCGGCCTCGAGCCCGTCCGCACACTGTCGGCAAGCGGTCTTGCGTTCCTCGCCGTCTCCATCGTGCTCGCCGTCGCCATCGGCGACACGATCTTCTTCGAGAGCGCGCAGCGACTCGGCCTCGGCCGTGCGATGACGATTTCGATGAGCTACCCGGTCGTGGCTGCTTCGCTGGCCGCGCTCTGGCTCGGCGAGCGGCTGAGTGCGGCCATCGTGGTCGGCGGCCTGCTGACGCTCGGCGGTCTCGTGCTCATCGTGCTCGCGCGCGTGGAGCCGCCGGGCGAGCCGCGACCGTGGCGTGGCGTCGTCGAGGCGCTCGTCGCGGCGCTCGCGTGGGGAGTGTCGGTCGTCGCGCTGCGCGTGCCGCTCGACGAAATCGATCCGGTGAGCGCGCAGGCGGTTCGGCTGCCCGTGGGCGCCGCGATGCTGTGGGTCACGCCGTGGGCGCTGCGCGGACTGCCGATGCTGGTGCGCGGCGGTTGGCCGCTGTTCGCGCGCCTGGTCGCGCTCGCTGCAGTGACGGCGGTGAGCGCGGTGATGTATGGCGCGTCGGTGAAATATGCGGGCGTTGCCGTGGCCGCGGTGCTCTCGTCGACGGCGCCATTGTTCGCGGTGCCGCTTGGCATCGTCTTCCTCGGTGAGCGACTGCCCCTCATCGCGCTGATCGGCGCGGCGGTCACCGTCGCCGGCATCGTCGTCTTGCGTCTCTGATTCGCGTCGCGCTCTCAACATCGACGCACGACCACACATCGACGCGCGACAACGCTGATGATGTATGCGAAATATCGACGGATTCCCGCACGCATAGGTCGGACCAGCGTGCCGATGACGTCGGCAACGTCCTTGCACTTCACCACTGGTATGGCGCGGCGTGGCGCAACAACTCGCACATCGCTCCGCGGGGTGCACGTGCTGCTCGTCTGTGACAACGGCGAGCGGTGCGTGCTCTTCGCCGAGGCGTTGAAATATGCCGGCGCGCTCGTGACGGTGTCGAACAGCGCTGACGATGCATCCGCGGTGATGGAGCGCGTGCGCGCGAACGTGATCGTCGTCGAGCTGCGCGACGCGAGCGATCGCCTGCGCTTGATCGCCGCGCTGCGCGCGCTGCCCGATGACGGCGGCGCCAAGACGCCGGCGCTCGTGCTGACGGGCTCGCACGACGACGCCGAGCCGCTGCTCGCCGCCGGCTTCCAGCAGCATGCCGCGATGCCGCTGCGCGCGGCGGAGCTCTGCGGCGCCGTCGCGACGCTCGCGCAGCTGGCGGGGGCGTGGCCGCGGCTCTAAGCGCGCTCGACGAGCGCCGCGACCAGGCGGCAGAGCTCCCACGGATCGATCGGCTTCACGAGGTGCTCCTGAAAGCCCGCCTTGAGCAGTCGCAGACGGCCGTCGCGCGCCGCCTGGCTGGTGAGCGCCACCGCCGGCATGTGTGCACATGCGGGCAGCGCGCGGATGCGCTCGATCAGCGTCGTTACGTTGTCGGCCGCGCTACTGAGATCGGCGAGGAGGATGTCGGGCCGGATGGCCTCGAGCGCGGCGAGCGTGGCGCGGCCCGAGGCGGCGACGCTCACCAGCGCGCCCGCATACTCGAGCACGGTCTTCATCAGGTCGCGGCACTCGGAGTCGTCGACGGCGAGAAAGACATGGATGCCGCGAAGAGCCTCCGGCATGACCTCACCCGGGGAATAGGCGCCTGCGTGCAACGGAACTGCCACTCAGCTGGGAGGGGACTGCCCAACCGGGTGAAGGGAATTCAGCGCGTGAGGCGCGCCGTCAGGCGATCCGGCGCAGGCGGTGGCGCGAGCGATGGCTGAGCGCGAACGTGCGGTTTGGAACCGCGCGGGTCACCAGCGTCTGAGCGCGGCCCGCCGTGCACATCCAGCGATCGCGCAAGATCGCCGCGGATTTCGCGAGCCTGGAGAGCACCGTCCGCGCCTGCGCGGCGGGAATGCCGGCGGCCCTGACCAGGCAGTCGTCACACAAATCGGCGCCTTCGTGAAAGATGAGGTACGCCTGGGCGCGGTCCGCGAGGTCCATGATGTCCGGCGGCATCCCAGCAAAGCGTGTGCCGGGGGCCTTGCATTCGATCGGTGCCGGGACTACACAGGACGCCGAGGAGGAACCATGGGACTGCTGAGTGATCGCGAGCTCGCCGGCCTGCTTCCCGCGGAAACCCACGCCTTCCCCGGACCGATTCCGACCCAGAGCGTGTCCAGCGACGAATTCGCGCCAGTGCCGCAGACGACGCGGCAGCGTCGCGTGGAGGCGCGCGTGAAAGAGCTCGGCGAGGCGCTGGCCAAGCGCCAGGGGATGACGCGCCGGCGCTTTCTGGCTACCGCCTCGGGCATGGCCGCCGCGTTCCTCGCGATGAACGAGGTGTACGGCGCGCTGTACGACGTCACCGCGGCCGAAGCGCAGACGCCGGGGATGGCGAAGGAGCGCGCGGACGGCCTCGCCAAGCAGTTCGTCATGGACTGCCACACGCATTTCCTGCGCGACGACACGCGCATCATGGGCTTCGTGCGGCAGCGCGAAGCCGTGGGCAAGGCGGGGTGGAACCCGGCGCTCCGCGACAAGGAGCAGACGATCGAGGATCTGAAGTTCGCCAACTACTACAAAGAGGTCTTCCTCGACAGCGATACGAAGGTCGCGCTGCTGTCGGGCGCGCCCTCCGAGGTCCCGCAAGATTGGTTCCTCACCAACGAGATGAAGGCCGACGCGCGGGCGCGCGTGAACCGCGAGGCCGGCTCACGCCGCATGCTGAGCCACGCGATCTTCACGCCGGGCTATCCCGGCTGGATGGAGCAGGTCGATCACGCCATGCGCGACCTCAAGCCGGACTCCTTCAAGGGCTACACGATCGGCGACAACACCAACAAGGATCTCAGCAAGCACCCGTGGCGCATGGACGATGACAAGCTCGTCTATCCCTTCTACGAGAAGCTCCTCAAGGCCGGGTACGACAAGGTGTGTGTTCACAAGGGACTGTTTCCGCCGTCGGTTGAGCAGCGGTTCCCGCATCTGCTCGCGTACTCGGACGTGCGCGACGTGGGAAAGGCGGCGAAGGACTGGCCGAAGATGATGTTCATCATCTATCACGGCGGTTACCGCTTCGCCGGGGGCGGCCGACCGGAGGATGCGTGGACCCAATTCGAGAAGACCGGACGCATCGAGTGGGTGACGGACCTCGCCGAGATCCCCGCGAAGTACGGCGTGAGCAACGTCTACGCCGACGTCGGTCAGTTGTTCGCGCAGACGACGATCGCCGACCCGCGTGTGTCGGCCGCGATGATGGGCATGCTCGTCCGCGGTCTCGGGGCCGACCATGTGGTCTGGGGCACCGATGCCATCTGGACGGGCTCACCGCAGTGGCAGATCGAGGCACTGCGCCGGCTCGAGATTCCGGACGACATGCAGAAGCAGCACGGCTTCAAGCCGCTCGGTGCGGCGGACGGGCCGATCAAGAGCGCGATCCTCGGCGAGACCAACGCGCGGCTTTACAAGTACGAGCGGCGCGCGGCGCTGGCGACGGATCGTATTGCCGCGCTCAAGGCGGAGTACGAAGCCGCGGGTGGTGAGCGGAGCAATCTGCGCTACGGGTACGTGACCCGCGCGCGGGGCTGAGCGGAGACGCCGCGCTCAGGCGCGGGCGCGGCGCAAGTTGTCGGCCCACGCTCCCGAGAGCACGAAACGCGGGAACGTGACCCATTGCTCGACGACGAAGCGGCTGACGAAGTCGGCGGCGCCAGCGAAGGGCGCCGGCGTCTCGGGCTCGCGTCGATGGCCGCGACCCTGGAGCACCAGCGCGACGACCATCCCGATCACGGCGATAACCGCCGCGCTCATCGAACGGCCGACCAGCGCGCCGATGAGCAGCAGCGTGCCGAGCTGGAACAGCGGCACCGCCACGATGTGGATCAGCAGATTGCCGCGGTCGCGGTGCTTGGCCACGTAGTCGCTCCACTGCCAGGCCAGCAGATTCGCGCGGATCATCAGAACCGGCGGCGGCCGCCCATCGCGCGCTTGCGCAGGCGCAGCGACTTCGGCGTCACCTCGAGCAGCTCGTCCTCGCGGATCCACTCGAGGCACTGCTCGAGGTTCATGATGCGGGGTGGTGTCAGCTTGATGCCCTCGTCCGCTGTCGACGCCCGCATATTGGTGAGTTTCTTTTCTTTTGTGATGTTGACGTCCAGGTCGTTGTCGCGCGAGTTCTCGCCGACGATCTGACCCTCGTACACCGGCTCGCCCGGCGGGACGAACATCGTGCCGCGCGCCTGCAGATTGTCGATGGCGTAGCCGGTCGTCTTGCCGGTCCGGTCGGCGACCAGCGCGCCGTTCTGGCGATGCGCGATGTCGCCCTGCCACTCGTCCCACCCGTCGAAGAGGTGGTTCAGCAGCCCGGTGCCGCGCGTGTCGGTCAGGAACTCGGTGCGATAGCCGATCAGGCCCCGCGAGGGCAGCCGGTATTCAAGCCGGACCCGGCCGGTGCCGTGGTTGACCATCTTGGTCATGACGCCGCGGCGCGGGCCGATTTTCTGCGTGACCGCGCCGATGAACTCCTCGGGCACGTCGACCACGAGGTGTTCCATCGGCTCCAGCGTGCGCGTCTCTTGTTGGCGCGTGATGATCTCCGGCTTGCCGACCTCGAGCTCGTAACCCTCGCGCCGCATCATCTCGATGAGGATCGCCAGCTGCAGCTCGCCGCGCCCGGACACGCGGAACGTGTCGGGCGACTCCGTCTCCTCCACGCGGATGCCGGGGTTGAGCTTGCGCTCTTTGAGCAGCCGCTCGCGCAGCTGCGGCGAGGTGACGAAGCGGCCTTCCTTGCCCGCGAACGGCGAGACGTTGGCGGAGAACAGCATCGACACCGTCGGCTCGTCGATGATGATGAGGGGCAGCGCGACGGGGCGCTCGAGATCGCCGACCGTCTCGCCGATGTCGATCGACTCGATGCCGGCAATCGCAACGATGTCGCCGGCGCTCGCCTCGGGGATCTCGATGCGCTTGAGCCCGTCGTACCCGTAGAGCACGGTGACTTTTGCCGCCTCCACGCCGCCGTCGCGGTGCACGACGGCGACGCGCTCGGCCTGGCGCACCCGGCCGTTGACGATGCGGCCGATGACGAGGCGGCCGACGTAGTCGTCCCAGTCGAGCATCGTGGCGCGAAGCTGCAAGGTGACCGACGGATCGAAGCTCGGCGGTGGCACCGTCTGGAGAATGGCCTCGAAGAGGGGCTCGAGACTCTGACCATCGACCTTTAGATCGGTGGTGGCCGTGCCGGCGCGCGCGTTCGTGTAGAGCACGGGGAAGTCGAGCTGGTCCTCGGTGGCGTCGAGGTCGATGAACAGGTCGTAGATCTCGTCCAGGACCTCGGCCGGCCGCGCGTCGCTGCGATCGATCTTGTTGATCACGACGATCGGCGGCAGTCCGGCCTCCAGCGCCTTCTTCAGCACGAACCGCGTCTGCGGCAGCGGGCCCTCGGCGGCGTCCACGAGCAGCAGCACGCCGTCCACCAGCGTGAGCGTCCGCTCGACCTCGGAGCCGAAATCCGCGTGACCGGGAGTGTCGACGATGTTGATGTGCACGCCCTTGTAGGTCACGGCCGTGTTCTTGGCCATGATCGTGATGCCCTTCTCGCGCTCCAGGTCGATGGAGTCCATGATCCGCTCGGGCACGGCCTCGTTGTCGCGGAAGAGACCCGATTGCCAGAGCATGGCGTCGACGAGCGTCGTCTTGCCGTGGTCGACGTGGGCGATGATCGCCACATTACGAATGCTTTCGCGCTGTTGCATCAGTCCACTGTACCATGTCGTCGTGCGGTGTCCGCGCTGCGGCAGCGAGAGCGTGCGGCGCAGCTCGCGGGTCGGCGGGTACGAACGGCTGATCAGCGCCTTCTACCGCTATCCGTTCCGCTGCCAACGCTGCGCGCATCGCTTCCGCGCACTCCACTGGGGCCATCGCTACCCGCACCCGAGCGGCGAGCGCCGCGACTACGAGCGCGTGGTGGTGCGGCTGCGCGCGCGTCTCACCGCCGGGACCGAGAGCGCCGAGGCGGAGACGACGGACGTCTCGATCACCGGCTGCGCGGTGCGGACGAGCGCGCAATTCCCGCCGGGGACCGAGGTCCGCGTGACGCTGCACCTGGGCCCGGGGCGCACCGTGGAGATCGCCGAGGCGGTGGTGCGCGCCGCCCGCGAGGGGCGCGTCAGCCTGCAGTTCGTCCACATCGGCGTCGACGAGCAGCGCCGACTCGCCGAATACGTCAACGCGGTGGCGCTGCCGATCGACGTGGGACGGCCGGCGCGTCGCGCGCGCCTGCCGCTGGAAGTCGTGCTGGCCGGCATCGCGGGGCTGCTCGTGATCTTTCTGATTCTGTCGATGATGACCCGCGTCGGCACGCCCGCGCGCTGAGCCCCGGCCACCCGGCGCGATCGCGCGTGACGGCTGCTATATAATGATCGGCGCTTTGTTCCGCCGCCACCGGCACGCCCACGCCCGCACGCTCGTCGCCATCGTTCTCCTGGCGCTCCTGACCGGCTCCGCGTCCGCGCAGGGCCAAGCCGCCAAGACGCATACGGCCGTCATCACGATGGAGAACGGCGGCGAGATCGTCCTCGAGTTCTATCCCAAGGACGCGCCCAAGCACGTCGAGAACTTCGTGAAGCTTGCGAAGAAAGGGTTCTACGACGGCCAGCGCGTGCATCGCGTCGAGCCCAATTTCGTCGTTCAGTTCGGCGATCCGCAGTCGAAGACGAAGCCGATGGACGATCCGGCCATGGGCAGCGGCGGCCCCGGCTACACGGTCAAGGCGGAGTTCAACAGCCGCAAGTTCGAGCGCGGCGTCCTCGGGATGGCGCGCAGCCAGAATCCGGATTCCGCCGGCAGCCAGGTCTACATCATGCTGGCGCCGGCGCCGTTCCTGAACGGCAAGTACACGGCGTTCGGCCAGGTGACCAAAGGCATGGAGATCGTCGACAAGATCCGGGTCGGCGACCGCATCAAGTCGATCAAGGTGGTCGAGAAATGAAACAGACGGGCATCATCACGCTCGACAACGGCAACGAGATCCGGCTGGAGTTCTTCCCCCAGGACGCGCCGAAGACGGTGGAGAACTTTGTCACGCTCGCGAAGAAGGGCTTCTACAACGGGCTGACGTTCCACCGCGTGGTGCCCGGATTCGTGGTGCAGGGTGGCTGCCCCAAGGGCAACGGCACGGGCGGCCCGGGCTACACCGTCCCGGCCGAGTTCAACAAGAACAAACACGTCCGCGGCTCGCTGGCGATGGCGCGCAGCCAGCATCCGGACTCCGCGGGCTCGCAGTTCTACATCACGTACGGCGCCCAGCCGCACCTCGACAACAACTACACCGTGTTCGGCAAGGTCACGAGCGGCATGGAGCACGTCGATCAGATCCGGCAGGGCGACCGGATGAAGACCGTCACCGTCGCCGAGGAATAGCGTGGCCTGGTCGCTGCTGCTGCGCGGCGGCACGGTGGTCGACGGGACCGGCGCGCCCGGCCGCGCGGCGGACATCGCGGTGGAAGGCGAGCACATTGCCGCGGTCGCCCCCAAGTTGAGCGGCGCCGCCGATCGGGTGATCGACGTCGCCGGCCGCGTCGTCGCGCCGGGTTTCATCGACATGCACTCGCATTCCGACCTCTTCTACTTCGCGTGCCCGTCGGCCGAGTCGAAGATCCGCCAGGGCGTGACGACCGAAGTCGTCGGCATGTGCTCGTTCTCGCAGGCGCCCGTCCGTCCCGAGCAGCAGGCCCTCGTGAAGGGCTGGGTGGGCGGCATCGGGCTCACGCCGGACCTGCATTGGGAAACGTTCGGTCAGTATCTCGACAAGCTGCGGGGGCTGCGTCCTGCCGTCAACGTGATCCATTTCGTGGGCCACGGTGCGCTGCGCATCGCCGCCATGGGTTTCGAGGCGCGGCCCGCCGCCGCCGATGAGGTGCGCGCGATGGAGCGCGGGCTCGGCGACGCGATGGACGCCGGCGCGTGGGGATTTTCCACGGGCCTCGTCTATCCGCCTAGCGCGTACGCGCAAACCGAGGAGCTCATCGCGCTCGCCCAGTCGATGCGCGGCCGGCACGGGTTCTACTTCTCGCACGTGCGCGGCGAGTCGGCGATGCTGCTCGACTCGATCGCCGAGGCGATTCGCATCGGCGACGCCGGCGGCGTGCCGGTGCAGATCGCGCACGTGAAGGCGTCCGGACGTGAGAACTGGCCGAAGCTCGACGGCGCGCTCGGACTGATCGACGACGCGCGCCGGCGTGGCGTCGACGTCGCCGGCGATGTCTATCCCTACAACGCGGGCGCCACCAAGATGGACAACCTCATGCCCGCCTGGGCGCACGAGGGCGGCGTGAGCCGGCTGCTCGAGCGGCTGGCCGATCGCGCGACGCGAAAACGCATCACGGACGAGTGCCTGGTGGACAGCGAGCGCTGGGGCACGGTGTCGCAGGGCCGCATCGGCTTCGATCAGGTGTTCATCGCGGCGTGCCGTCGTCGCGAGCTCGAGGGCCTGAATCTCGCACAGCTCGCCACGCAGACGGGCAAGCCTCCCGCCGAGGCGCTGATGGATCTGCTACTCGACGAGGGCTGCACGGTGGCGATGGTGTCCTTCTCGCAGTCGCTCGACAACGTCGCGAAGGTCCTCGCGCATCCCGCGCTCATGATCGGCTCGGACTCGATCCCGCTATATTCCGGCGAGGGCGAGCGTCCCGGCAAGCCGCACCCGCGTACCTACGGCACCTTCCCGCGCGTCCTCGGCGAGTACGCGCGCGATCGCAAGCTCTTCTCGCTGGAGACCGCGGTGCACAAGATGACGGGGATGCCAGCATCGCGTCTGGGTCTCACCGATCGCGGCGTCGTCCGCGCGGGCGCCGTCGCGGATCTCGTCGTCGTCGATGCCGCGGCCGTAAAAGACGAGTCGAGCTATGCCGACCCGCATCGCTACCCGAGCGGCATTCCGTACGTCGTCGTGAACGGCCAGGTAGCGGTGGACGGCGGCCGTCTGGTCGGGCCCGGCGCCGGGCGCGTGCTGACCCCGCCTCGCTAGGTCCGTTTGCTACATGCCGGCGCCGGCTCCGCGCGGCGCCCAGTCGAAGTCGTTCACACTGACGCGCGCCGACGCGGTACCGGCGGGCATGGGGGCGCGGAAGAACGCCCGCCCGCGCGCCGGCACGTCGAGCGGGACCGAGACGAGACGGCTCTCCAGTGCTCGACCGGCGCCGTCGAGCGGCTCGACGCGTAGCCGCAGACGCACCGCGTTCGTATCGAAGACGTTGTACACGTAGCCCTCGAGCTGCGGTCCCCGCTTGCCGTCGGAGACGGCTGAGTCGACGCGGAAGTAGCGCTCCTCCGGACGTCCGGCGCCGAAGTCCTGCGCGGGCGCGCGAGCAACAGCCGTGAGCGCGAGCACGATCGCTGCCAGCCAGACACGAGAGTGGCTCATCGACGCCTCCAGGTTTACGCCTTCGCCTCGCTCGTTACGCGCCGCCGGGCTACCCCCTTTAGACTGCGAGCCCCCGTCTGCGGTTCCGCCGTGTACACTTGCGGGCGCTCGAGCCAACCGAACGAGGAGGACCCATGCTGGATCTCGGCCTGACGGGCAAGGTGGCGATCGTGACCGGCGGCAGCGCGGGACTGGGCCGCGCGGCGGCGCTGCGGCTGGCGCGCGAGGGCGCGCGCGTCACCATCTGCGCGCGGCGCAAGGAAGTCCTGGAGCGGACCGCCGGCGAGATCCGCCATGCCGGCGGTGACGTGCTGGCGATTCCCGCCGACGTGACGCGCACCGACGACGTCGAAGCGGTCGTCAATGCCACGGTCGAGCGTTTCGGCGGCGTCGACATCCTCCTCAACAACGCGGGGACCTCGCAGGCGGCGGCGTTCATGGATGTCGACGACCGGACGTGGCAGGCCGACATCGACCTCAAGGTCATGGCCGCGATCCGCTTCTGCCGGCTCGCCATTCCGCTTATGCAGCGGCGCGGTGGCGGCGTGATCATCAACGTCACGACAGTGGGCGGCAAGGCGCCGGCGCCGCGCGCCGTGCCGACGGCGGTGACGCGCGCCGCCGGCATCAACCTCACGAAAGGGCTGGCGCACGAGTACGCGTCGTCCGGGATCCGCGTGAACACGATCTGCCTGGGGCTCGTGAAGAGCGAGCAGTGGGAGCGCCGCGCCAAGGGCGGCGACGTCGAGGCGGTCTATCGCGAGGCCGCAAAGCGCGTGCCGCTCGGCCGCATGGGTGAGGCCGAAGAGTTCGGCGACCTCGTCGCGTTCCTGGTCTCCGCGCGCGCTGCGTTCATTACGGGCACATCGATCAACTTCGACGGGGGGATGGCCGCCGTCGTGTGACGATCGCGTGGCGCGGCGACTCTCGCACGCGGCGGCGCATCCAAAGGGCATGGATACGCTGAGCCTCTCGCGGTTCGACCGCGTGCTCACGCTGAAAACCGGCGAGCGCGTGCGCGTGCGGCCGATCCGACCCGACGACGAACCGCGTCTGTCCGAGCTCTACGACCGTCTCAGCCGCGACACCCGCTACCATCGCTTCTTCACGGTCATGCGACGACTGCCGCCGGATTGGGCACACTTCCTCGCCAACGTTGATTACGACCGTCGCTTCGCCGTCGTGGCGGAGGATCTGGTGGCGCCGTCGACGTCCTTGATCGGCGTCGCGCGCTACGAGCCGTGCGAGCCCGGCGTCGCGGAGCTCGCGGTCGTTGTCGAGGACCGCTGGCAGGGCAAGGGGCTCGGCACGCTGCTGCTCACGGATCTGTTCCGGGCCGCCGTCGACAACGGCATCACGCGCTTTCGCGCCTGGGTCCTCGCCGAGAACCGGCGAATGCTCGACTTGCTCGTTCGCCACGCGGAGATCGTCGAGCGGCGACTCGAGCAGGGTGTCGTCGAGCTGCGGCTGGCGCCGAAAGCGTATCGGAGCTCGCCGGCGAAATAGCCCGCGGCAATTGGCTGTCGCGACAGCCTTCTCTATGCTCCTTCAGGCATAATTCCGGGCGTGGACCTGCTCGTCGCGGGGGTGCGCCAGGCCCTGACGCTGCTCGTCACGGGTGACCGTGAGGTCTTCGCGATCCTCTGGCTGTCGCTCCAGGTGTCCGGCCTTGCCACGCTCATCTCGTTGGCACTCGGCGTCCCCGTCGGCGCTGCGCTCGCGCTGCTTCGGTTTCCCGGCCGCACGGTGGCGGTCGCGGCCGTGAACGCCGGCATGGGTCTGCCGCCCGTGGTCGTCGGACTGTTCGTGACACTGCTGCTCTGGCGCAGCGGTCCGCTCGGCGGGTGGGAGATTCTCTACACGCCGGCAGCCATCATCCTCGCCCAGGCGGTGATCGCGGCGCCGATCGTCATGGGCATCACGCTGGCCGCCGTGCAGAACGTCCCCGAGAAGTTTCGGTTGCAACTGCTCGGCCTCGGGGCCTCGCGTCTGCAGATGGTGCGCGTGGTGCTCCGCGAGGCACGGCTGCCGATGCTCGCGGCCGTGATGGCGGGCTTCGGCGGCATCATCTCGGAGATCGGCGCGTCGATGATGGTCGGCGGCAACATCAAGGGCCAGACGCGCACGCTGACCACGGCGATGGTGCTGGAGACCAGCAAGGGCAACTTCGAGATCGCCATCGCGCTCTCGCTGCTGCTGCTGGTTGTCGTCTTCGCCGTCAATTGGGCGCTGACGACGATCCAGCAGCGCCGCGCGTGGTGAGACAATGCCCGTCATGCGCCTGACTGCTGCGTTCGCCCTCGTCGTGCTGCTCGTCTCCGCGGGCCCCGCCGACGCTCAGGAGCTGACGCTCTCGGTCGCCATCAGCATGAAGGAGGCGATCGAGGAGGTCGGCCGCACGTTTACGCAGAGCCGACCGGGCGTGGTGCTGCGCTACAACCGCGGCGCCTCCGGTGACCTCAGCAAGCAGATCGAGGCGGGCGCGCCCGTCGACATATTCGTCTCGGCAGCGGCGCGCCAGATGGACGAGCTCGAGGCGCGCGGCTTGCTCGTGCCCGGCTCACGGCGTCTCTTCGCGCGCAACGTGCTCGTCGCCATCCAACCCGCTGACTCCACGTTCGATCTCGCCCGGCCGACCGACCTGCTCGATGCGCGCGTGAAGCGCATCGTCATCGGTAACCCCAAGACCGTCCCGGTCGGCCAATACACGGAGGAAAGCCTGCGCGCGCTCGGGCTCTGGGCACGGCTGGCCGACAAGCTCGTGTTCGCTGAAAACGTGCGCCAGGCCCTCGATTACGTCGCGCGCGGGGAGGTGGACGCCGGTTTCGTGTACGCGACCGACGTGAAGGTGCGCTCGGAGCGCGTGAAGGAGGCGTTTCGCCCCGCCGAGGACACGTACCGGCCGGTCGTCTATCCGGTCGCCGTGGTGAAGGACAGCAAGTACAAAGCTCTCGCGCAGGCCTTTGTCGACCTGCTGCTGAGCGCGCCAGGACGGGCCATTCTCATGCGCTTCGGCTTCCAGCCGGCCAGGTCGTAGAATCGCCGGCCACCTCGTAGAATCACCGGCCACCTCGTAGAATCGCCACGTGAGCCCAGAAACCATGGACGCGCTCACGCTGTCCATCCGCGTGGCCGTGCTCGCCACGGTCGTGAACGCCCTCGTCGGGGTGCCGCTCGCGTACGTCCTGGCGCGCCGGCGCTTCACCGGCAAGGCGCTGCTCGATCTCGCCGTCACGCTGCCGCTGGTGCTGCCGCCGACGGTGACAGGCTATTACCTCATCGTGCTGCTGGGCCGTCGCGGCTGGCTCGGCGCGCCGCTCTACGCGGCGACCGGCTGGACGATCGCGTTCACGTGGTACGCGGCGGTCGTCGCGGCAACCGTGATGGCGCTGCCGCTGCTGGTGCGCACCGCGCGCGCGGCGATCGAGTCCGTCGACCGCGACCTCGAGAAGGCCGCCTACACGCTCGGCCGCTCGGAGTGGCGCACCGCGCTCGAGGTGACGCTGCCGCTGGCGAGGAACGGCATCCTCGCCGGACTCGTGCTCGCCTTCGCGCGGGCGCTCGGCGAATTCGGCGCCACCCTGATGCTCGCCGGCAACATTCCGGGCAAGACGGCGACGGTGCCATTGGCGATCTACACCGCCGTGCAGACGGGCGAGCAGTCCACGGTGATCGCGCTCGTGGCGATCCTGACCGTGCTCTCGTGCGTGGTGCTGGTCATCGCCGGCCGGCTCGGAGCGCGCGCGGCGTGAGCGCCCGCCTCGACGTCCGGCTCGTCAAGCGGCTGCCGGGATTCACGCTCGACGTGGCGTGGAGCGCCGGCGACGGAGTGGCCGTCCTTTTCGGCCCGTCGGGCGCGGGCAAGACGCTCACGCTGCAGTGTCTCGCGGGTCTCTTGCGCGCGGACGAAGGCCGTATCGTCGTCGACGGACGCGTCCTCTTCGACGCGGACGCGCGCGGTGCACGGGTCGACGTGCCCCCGCAGGCGCGCCGGGTCGGCTACGTTTTCCAGGGATACGCGCTGTTTCCGCACCTGAGCGTCGCCGACAACGTCGGCTTTGGGTTGCGTGATCTTCCGGCGGCGCGCCGGGCCGACAAGACCGCGCAGGTGCTCGCCCGGCTCGGCCTGGCCGAGCACGCCGACCGGCTGCCACGCGAGCTGTCGGGCGGCCAGCGCCAGCGCGTCGCGCTCGGACGCGCGCTGGCCATCGATCCGGCGCTGCTGCTGCTCGACGAGCCGCTCTCGGCGCTCGACGCGCCGCTGCGACGGGCTCTGCGCGACGAGCTGCGGCAGTTGCTGAGCGACCTCGGCACCGCCGCGGTGCTCGTCACCCACGACTTCACCGAGGCCTATCGGCTCGGCGACCGCATCGTCGTGTACGACGCCGGGCGCGTGGTGCAGTCGGCGCCGCGCTCTGAGCTGCTCTGGCAGCCCGCCTCGGACTCCGTCGCGCGCATCATGGGCATCCGCAACGTGCTGCGTGGCACCGTGGTGAAGGCAACGCCGGATCGCATCCAGATCCGCTGGCGTGGTCAGCTGCTGGAGGCCGTCAACTCGCCGAGCCGCTCGTATCTGCCGGCCGCCGACACGCCGATCGCGTTCTTCATCCGTCCCGAGTACGTGCGTCTCATTCGCAAGGACCGCGGCTCCGCCGATCCGACGCATCACATGAACCTCATGGACGGCGTCGTCGTCGGCGAGGAGGATTTCGGGACGACGTGGAGCCTGCGCATCCGGCTGTCGGTGCCGGGCGCGCCCGCGCAGGGCGAGTACGATCTGGAGGTCGAGGTGCCGCACCTCGTCTACGAGATCCTCGAGATCGAGCGCGATCGCCGCTGGCAGTTCTCGATCCATCGCGGCTCGATCCACGTGCTGCCCGCGTGACGGTATCGTCGCCGACGCCGCACGATGGCGCGGTGCTGGCGATCCGTGGCGTGCGGCGGCGGTACGCGAACGGGTACGCGCTGGATGTTGACGCGCTCGATGTTCTCGCCGGCGAGGTGCTGGGCGTCATCGGCCCCAACGGCGCGGGCAAGTCGACACTGCTCCGCGTGCTCGGCCTGCTCGAGCGGCCCGACGAGGGGCGCGTCTTCTTCGATGGCCACGCCGTCGACGCGCGCGATGCGCTGACGGAGCGGCGGCGCATCGCTACCGTGTTTCAGGAGCCGCTGCTCGCGGACACGAGCGTCGCGGACAACGTCGCCCTCGGGCTCTCTTTTCGCGGCGTGTCGGCCGCGGCGGCGAGACCGCGGGTGATCCGGTGGCTCGAGCGCCTGGGCGTTCTTGCGCTCGCCGAACGCTCGGCGCGCACGCTCTCGGGCGGCGAGGCGCAGCGCGTGGCGCTGGCCCGCGCGCTCGTGCTCGAGCCCGAGGTGCTGCTGCTCGACGAGCCGTTCGCGGGGCTCGACGCGCCGACGCGCGCGGCCCTCATCGTCGATCTCGGCACGATCCTGCGCGGCGACCGTGTCACCACGGTGCTCGTCACGCACGAGCGCAGTGAGGCGCAGGCGCTGGCCGATCGCGTCGCCGTGCTGATGGGTGGCCGCGTGCGCCAGCTGGACGACACCGCGCGCGTGTTCTACGCGCCCGCCTTCGAAGACGTCGCGCGCTTCGTCGGCGTCGAAACCCTCGTGACCGGTCGCGTCGTCGGGCGCACGGCCGGCGTGACCACCGTCGAGGTGTCCGGCCGGTTCGTGGAGATCGCCGCGGAGGCGATGCAGGGTGCGCGCGTGCGCATCGGCATCCGGCCAGAGGACGTGACACTCGCATCCGCTGACGCCCCGCGCGTCGAGTCGAGCGCGCGCAACACGCTGGTGGGCAGGGTGACCCGCGTGAGCGCGTCGACGCACGGCACGCACGTGACGGTCGACGTCGGGTTTCCGCTGGTGGCGGCGGTCACGCCGCGCTCGGTCGACGAGCTCGGGCTCCGTCCCGGCGTACCGGTGCGCGCGGTGTTCAAGGCGACCGCCGTGCACCTCGTCCCGGCGTGATGATGCGCGCCGGCCGGCTTGACTCTCCCGCTGCCCGGCGATATAACGAAGTCGCCCGAAACCAGAGCAAGCATTGGACGGGAGCTTTACACTGCCGCGCCCTCCCAGAAGGAGGTCCTGCATGACCCAGGAGAACCTCATCGAGCGACTGATGGTCGAGAACGACGAGTTCCGCCGTCTCCGCGCCGAACACCAGGGTTACGAGCGCGAGCTGGAGACGCTGCGTGGAACCGCGCCGCTCTCGACGGACCAGCAGTGGCGGATGAGCGAGCTCAAGAAGCTCAAGCTGATGGCCAAGGACCGGATGGAATCGATCATCCGGCACGCGCGCCCGGGCGTCAGCGCCTGACGCGTCGTCGACTGACACGGCCGCGGCAAGCCGCCGGCGACGACGGCTTCCGCGGCCTTTCGCATCTTTCCCCCCGTGGTGATGCACGCATGGTGGACGTCTCGGCCAAGCCCGAGACGGCCCGCGAGGCTGTTGCGCGCGCCACGATCAAGATGAAGCCGGCCACGCTGCGTGCTGTTCGTCGCGGCGACGCCCCGAAAGGCGACGTGCTCGGCACCGCACGCACCGCAGGGATTCTCGCCGCCAAGCGCACGTCCGAGCTGATTCCGCTTTGCCATCCGCTGCGACTCACGAAGGTCGACGTGACGTTCGACGACCGGCGCGGCAACGGTACGCTCGGCGTCGAGGCGCGAGTGCGGACGGTGGACAAGACCGGCGTCGAGATGGAAGCGCTCACCGCGGTGACGGTGGCGGCGCTCACGATCTACGACATGGTGAAGGCGCTCGAGAAGGGCGTGACCATCGCGCGTGTGCAGCTGGTCGCCAAGTCCGGCGGCAAGTCAGGCGCGTGGACAAGAGCCGCGGACCGGAGCCGGGTAACATCTGGAACAGGCCACCCTCGGCCCAAGGCGGGCTCGTGGACCCCGCTACAATGAGCCCCGCGACAACAAACACCGCGCTCGTCCATTCCGACAAGGTCGACCAGTTCGATTACGGCCGCGAGCATCCGCTGCGCATGGAGCGCCTGGGGCTGACGTGGCGCCTGATGCGCGCCTACGGGCTCACTAACCTCCCGAACTCACGCGTCGTGTCGCCCGAGCGCGCCGCCGAGGCCGATATCGCGCGCTATCACACGCGCGAGTACCTGGACGTCCTCAAGCGCGCGGACACGGGACTCGATCCCGCCGACGGCGCCGTGTACGGCCTGGGCCTCGGCGACAATCCCGTGTTCCGCGGGTTGTGGGAGGTCGCGCAGCTGGTGGCCGCGGGCTCGCTGACGGCGGCGGACCTCGTCGCGACGCGCCAGGTCGATCGCGCGTTTCACTTCGCGGGCGGGCTTCACCACGCGTTTCCGAATCGCGCCTCGGGCTTCTGCTACGTCAACGACGCCGTGCTCGCGATTCTGCGCCTGCGCGAGCACGGGCTGCGTGTCGCCTACATCGACATCGACGCGCATCACGGCGACGGCGTGCAGCATGCGTTCTATGCCGACCCGAATGTGATGACGATCTCGACGCACGAGCGCGGCGAGCGGCTGTTTCCGGGCACCGGCTTCGTGCGCGAGAAGGGCGAGGGGGCCGGCGTGGGCTTTTCGGTGAATCTACCGCTGGAGGCCTATACCGACAGCGCCGTCTACCTGCCGGCGTTCGAGGCGGTCGTGCCGCCGCTGATCGAGCGCTTCGCGCCGGACGTCGTCGTCGCCCAGTTGGGCGTCGACGCCCACCGCACGGATCCCCTCACACACTTAGCCCTGGATGTGCAGGGCTTCGCGCGCGCGGTCGAGCGGATCGTCGCGCTCGCGCCACGGCTCGTTGCGCTGGGCGGCGGCGGCTACGACTTGCGCAACGTCCCGCGCATGTGGACGGTGGCGTGGGCGGTGCTGAATGGCGTGGAGCTCGCGCCGACACTCCCCGATGCGTTCGTCGACGATCTGCCTCGCTTCGGCTTCACGTCGCGCTCGCTCTACGACGAGTCCGTGGCCCTGCCCGACGATCTGCGCCGCGCCGTCAGCGACTACGTCGATCGCCAGGTCGACGCCGTGCAGAAGACGATCTTCCCGCTGCACGACCTCTGAGTCGGCGCCACTGCTCGGCCCGCAATGCCAGCGAGTGTGATCGCGCCACCGTCCGTTGATGCGGAGATAGGCGGGCGAATAACCTTCGCGCCGAAAGCCGAGACGCCGAACCAGCCGCAGCGACGCGCGATTGCCGGGTTGGATGTTGGCTTCGAGCCGATGCAAACGAAGCCGGTGAAACGCGTGCTCGACGACGAGTGACAGGCCCTCGGTCATCAGTCCCTGCCGGTGCCACGGCGCAAACGCGTAATAGCCGAGATATCCGCTGCGGAAGGCGCCACGGACGATCTCGCTGACGTTGACGACGCCGACGATCTCGTCGGACTCGCGCCGGCACACGAGAAATCCGACGTGGCTTGCGCGACGAAGACGACGCAGATAGGCCTGGTACGCCACGGGCGTCGCGGGCGGTGACACCCAACCGGTGTGAAGCGCGCGGCTTCGGCGCACGGCCGCAAGGAATTCGCGCCGGCGTGCGGGCGACGGCCGCTCGAGTCTCACGCGCTCGTCGACGGCCGCCTCCGCGCGCGGGCTCTCAGCAGCCGAGCCGGCTCGCCAGTTCCTCGAAGTCCTTCACGACGAGATCGACCTTCGGATCGGGCGGAAGGTCGGGCTTCGGCGTATCGCCGAACTCGCGCGGCCGGTGCACGTACGCGGTGGCGAGCCCGCAGCCACGCGCGGCCTGCAGATCGGAATAGTGCGCGGCGACCATCATCGTCTCCGCGGGCCGCAGGCCCAGCAGCGCGGCCGCGCCGAGATACGTCGCCGGCTGCGGCTTGTACGCGCGGTAGAGCTCGCACGAGAGATTCACGTCCCACGGCAGCCCCGCATGCTTGGCCATGTTGGTCAGTAGCGCGAAGTTGCCGTTGGACAGCGGGCCGATGACGAAGCGACGCTTGAGACGCGTGAGCCCGGACACCGTGTCGGGCCACGGGTTCAGTCGATGCCACACGCGCGTGAGGTGATCGCGCTGCGCCTCGTCGAGCTTGTCGAGACCGAACGACGGCGCCAGGACGTCGAGCGCCTCGCGATGCAAGACGTCCAGGATCGTCCACGGGCGGCGACCGGAGCGCACCTCCTCGAGCGCCGGCTGATAGCGGGCGCGCCACGCGTCGGCGAGCGCGGCCCAGTCGACGGCGGTGCCCCATCGGGCGTCGAGCGCGCGTCCCTCCGCGATGATGCTCCCGCGCCAGTCCACACAGGTGCCGAAGACGTCGAAGATGAGGGCTTTCGGAATCAGTGGCGACATGCGGACATGCTACAGTGACGGGGATTCGGAGGTCCACCGTGCGGGGAGTGCTGATTACGTTCGAGGGCGTCGAGGGATCGGGCAAGTCAACCCAGATCCGGCGCCTCGAGCGATGGCTGCGCAGCGAAGGCTATCGCCCTGAAATAACGTCCGAGCCCGACGGCACGCGGCTCGGCGTCGCGGTGCGCCGGCTCTTCGAGCGTGAGCCGCGTCCGCTGGCCGAGATGTTCCTGTTCATGGCCGCCCGCCATCAGCACGTCGTCGAGAAGCTGCGCCCGTGGCTGCGCGCGGGACGTATCGTGCTGTGCGACCGCTACACCGACGCCACCGTCGCGTACCAGGGCTACGGCCGCGGCATCGATCCGCAGCTGATCCGCGAGCTGAACGTTCACGCGACGGGTGGAGTCCTGCCGGATCTCACGCTGCTGTTCGATCTCGATCCAGCCGTCGGTGTGCGACGTATCGCCGGACGGCATCACGACCGGTTCGAGCGTGAGGAGCTCGCGTTCCACCGGCGCGTGCGCCGCGGCTACCTCGAGATCATGCGCGCCGAGCCCAAGCGCGTGCGGCGGCTCGATGCAGCCGCGTCACCGGCCGAGGTCGAGGCGCAGGCGCGGACAGTCGTGCAGGAATTTTTACGATGAAGCTCGAGGATATCCAGGACCAGCCGCGTGCGGTGGCGCAGCTCTCGCGCGCGCTCGAGGGCGACCGGGTCGCGCACGCCTACGCGTTCGTCGGGCCCGCGGGCGGCGGGCGGTTCACCACCGCGATGGCCTTCGCGTCCGAGCTGCTGGGCGCCGACGTCTCGCGTCCGCATCCCGATCTGCACGTCGTGACGCCGACACCGCCCGAGTCCAATCCCAAGGGCGCGCGCACGATCCGCATCGGCGCCATCCGCGAGCTCGAGCGTCGTGCGTCGCTGCGGCCGGCGCGGGCGCGGCGCCGCGTGCTCATCGTGGACGAGGCCGATCGCATGACCGATGACGCGCCGCAGGCGTTTCTGAAATTCCTCGAGGAGCCGCCGCCTGCGACCGTGGTGATCCTCGTCCTGCCGCGCACGCGCGCGGTGCCGCCCACCGTGATCTCACGCTGTCAGATCATCCGATTCCGGCCGCGGCGCGCCGGTGCCGGCGACGCCGAGCTGGTGAGTGAAGCCGCCGCGTGGATCGAGGACGCACGGACACAGGGTGCGGCTGCGCTCTTCAAGCGCTCCGAGCGCGTGGATCGCGAGCGCGCGGAGGCGCTCATCGACGGCTGCTGGCTGCTCTGTCGCGACGTCGTGCTCGCGCGCGCCGGCGCGCCGGCCGCTCTGCTGAGCGATCCCGCGCGCGCCGAGACGCTCGCCACCGAAGCGGCGCGCTGGCCGGACGACGCCGCGCTCTATCGTGCGATCGAGGCGTGCCGCGAGGCGCGGCTCGCGCTCGTCAACAACGTCACCCCGCGGCTGACCGTGGACACGCTGCTGACCCGCGTGGCGCGGCGAGCGGCATAGGGAGTTCAGCCGTGAACGATCAACAGACCGAAGCGACCGAAGCGACCAACGAATATCTCGTCGGGGTCCGGCTGCGCGACACCGCCGCCGCCGACGACTATAAGCTCGTCGGCGACCTCGTGGTCCACGTGGGCGACATCGTCATCGTCGAGACGCAGAGCGGCACCGCGCTGGGCGAGGTGCGGCGCGCGCGCCGTCCGGTCCCCGAATTCCGCCGCGATCGCCTGTACCGCCGCGTGGTTGGCGTCGCCTCCGAAGACGAGGCGCGCGAGTACCGCGACCAGCGGCGCCGCGAGGAGGCGAGCATCGCCACCACGCAGCGCCTCGCCCGCGCGCGCGGGCTGACGATGAAGGTCGTCGACGTCGAGATGCCGACGGGTCAACGCCGGGTCACCGTCTACTTCAGCAGCGAGGAGCGCGTGGATTTTCGCGACCTGGTGCGCGATCTCGCGCGCGAGTTTCGCGCCCGCATCGAGATGCGCCAGATCGGCGCGCGCGACACCACGCGCGTGTTGGACGGCATCGGGCCGTGCGGCCGGCAGCTCTGCTGCTCGTCGCACCTGCGCAACTTCGAGCCGATCTCGGTGAAGATGGCCAAGGCGCAGGACATGCCGCTGACCGACAGCCGGCTGCTCGGCAACTGCGGCCGCCTGAAGTGCTGCCTGCTCTACGAGTTCTCGACCTATCAGGAGCTGCGCGCGCGGCTGCCGCGCGTGAACGCGCCGTGCCAGGCGCAGTGCGGCGGCGGCGGGTGCATGACGGGTAAGGTGCGCTCGCTGCGCGTGCTCAAGCAGAGCGTCGTCGTGGGCTTTCCGGACGGCACGGAGGCCGAGGTGCCGCTGAGCCAGCTCACGTGGGAAGGCCGCGCGCACGTGCGTCCCGAGACGGAGCCGCCGCAGGCGTGAGCGACCGCTTCTTATATCTGACGACCCCGATCTACTACGTCAACGCGCAGCCCCACCTCGGGCACGCGTACACGACGATCCTTGCGGACGCGATGGCGCGCTGGCATCGGCTGGCGGGGGATCGCGTCTGGCTCCTGACGGGCACCGACGAGCACGGCGACAACATCGCCCAGACGGCAGCGAAGGCCGGCACCTCGCCTCAGGCCTACGCCGACGGGATCTCCGCGACGTTCCGCGAGACGTGGTGGCGGCTCGGCATCAGCAACGATGATTTCATCCGCACGACCGAGGACCGTCACAAGAAGATCGTGCAGAAGATTTTGCAGGCTCTCTGGGAGGCCGGCGAGATCTACCTCGGGACATACGGCGGCAACTACTGCTTCGGTTGTGAGCGCTTCTATACGGAAAAAGAGATCGTCGACGGCAAGTGTCCCGATCATCTTCGACCGCTCACGTGGATCGAGGAGGAAAACTACTTCTTCAAGATGTCGAAGTACCAGAGCTGGCTGGTGGAGGAGATCCAGCGCCGCCCGGACATGATCCGCCCCGAGCGTTATCGCAACGAGATCCTCGGCTTCCTGCGCGATCCGCTGCAGGACCTCTCGATCAGCCGCCCGCGCACGCGCCTGGAGTGGGGCATCCCGCTGCCGTTCGACGACAAGTACGTCACGTACGTGTGGTTCGACGCGCTGATCAACTACGTCTCCGCGCTGGGCGGCCCCGGCGACCCGCGGTACGAGACGTTCTGGCCGCACGTCCAGCACCTGATCGGCAAGGACATCCTCAAGCCGCACGGCGTGTACTGGCCGTGCATGCTCAAGGCCGCCGGCCTGCCGCTCTATCGTCATCTCAACGTCCACGGTTACTGGACGGTGAACGGGCAGAAGATGTCGAAGAGCCTGGGCAACGTCGTAGAGCCACTCGCGTTCGCGGCGAAGTTCGGCGAGGTCGGTAACGATGTCTTCCGCTACTTCGTCATGCGCGAAGGCGTCTTCGGACTGGACTCGGATTTCTCCGACACGACGGTCGTCACGCGAGTGAACGCCGACCTTGCCAACGACCTCGGCAATCTCGCGTCGCGCGCGTCCACGCTGATCGTCAATTTCGCGGGCGGCGTGGTCCCGGCGGGCAAGCCGGAGGCGCCGGAGCAGGCCGTGGCCGTTGCGTTCGAGCGCGCGGTGAAAGACGCCGGGACGGCGATGGACGAGTATGCGTTCCATCGCGCGTTGGCGGCGATCTGGGAATTCGTCGCCGTCGTGAATCGGTACGTCGACGCGAGCGCGCCGTGGGAGCTGCGCAAGGATCCCGCCAAGCAGCCGCGGCTGAACGCGGTGCTCTACACGCTCGCCGAATCGCTGCGGTGCCTGGGCATCGTGCTGGCGCCGTTCCTGCCCGACGCGGCGGCGAAGATCCGCGCGGCGCTCGGCCAGACGGGCGAGCCGGCGCTGGCCGAGGCGGTCTGGGGGAGGCTGACCGCGGGCACGCGCGTCGAGAAGATCGTCGCGCTGTTTCCGCGGATCGAAGACAAGAAGCCCGGCTCGACGGCGGCGCCGGCCGCCGAGTCCGGCGACGGTGGTGCGCGCATCAGCATCGACGAGTTCAAGAAGATCGACCTGCGTGTCGCGCAGGTGCTCGCCGCCGAGGCCGTGCCGAAGTCGAAGAAGCTGCTCAAGCTGCGCGTCTCGCTCGGCACGGAGGAGCGGACGGTGCTGGCGGGAATCGCCGAGCACTATGCGCCCGCTGACCTCGTCGGCAAGAAAGTGGTCGTGGTCGCCAACCTCCAGCCCGCGAAGCTCATGGGCATCGAGTCGCAGGGCATGGTGCTCGCGGGCGAAGGCGGCCAGGGCTTCGCCGTCGTGATGCCCGATCGCGATCTCCCGCCAGGCTCCAAGGTGAAATGACCGCGAAGGTGCAATGAGCGCGGGCACCGAGGAGTACGTCCGCACGATCCTCGCGGTGGCCGAGCGCGATGCCTCGATCGCCCGCGTGCTGCGCGAGATCTGCGCGCTTGAGGGCGGCGTGCGCGCCAGCGCGCTGGATCTGGTCGGCGCCCACCTACGCGCCACCGGCGGCGCGGCCGACGTGCTGGAGTGCGTGCGAGCCCTGCGGCACGACGACGTTGCGCGCGCCATCAGCGAGCACCTCGGACCGCCGGGGTGATCGACGGGGTGGACGACAAAGACGCGATGGGCGACGTCAGGCAAGGGGTGGGCGACGTCCCCGTCACCCCTTCCGGCGCCGTCAGACGGCGCAGTGCACTCGAATTCGTGCGCCGCTGGGGAATCTCGATCGCCTCGCTCGTCGCCGGCCTGCTCACGCTCTTCGTGTTCCGCCGTGGTCTGCCGCACGTCGGGCTGATCGTTGGCTACCTGCTGCTGCTGTGGCTGCTCGTGGCCGTGCTGGTCCAGGCGCGCGACACGCTGGCGGCCTCCGAGCGCCGCACGCACCGATTCGTGCTGACGGCGACCGAGTACGCGGTGCAGAGCCTCTATCACGGCGTGCTGCTGTTTCTGCTGCCGGCGTATTGGGCCGCCACGACGCTGGCGTCGTGGAACGTCTTCTTCTTCCTGTTTCTTGTCATCCTCGCGCTGATCGCGACCTTCGACCCGTGGTATCAGGCCGTCGTGCACCCGCGGCCGTGGGCGGGCTATGTGTTCTTTCTCGTCTCGCTCTTCGGCGCGCTCAACCTGGCGCTGCCGCTGATCGGTGTGCCGCCGGTGGCGGCGCTCTTCATCGCCGCGTTGATCTCCGTGGTCGCGCTGACGCCGGCGGTATGTCGCGCGCGCGCGTGGCCGTGGAAGCGCGGTCTCTTCGTCACGGCGGTGATCGGTCTGTTGACGGCGAGCGCTGCTCTGTTCGGTCGCGCGGCGATCCCGCCGGCGCCGCTGTTCGTGGCGGACTGGCGCCTGGACTGGAACTTTCCCCCCGCGGCCGACTCGCCCCCGGAGCCGCGGTCGCCGATCTCGGCGGCGCTGCTGCTACAGAACGGTCTCGTCGCGCGCACGGCGATCTACGCCCCCGCCGGCCTCAAGCAGCCGGTGGACCACGTCTGGCGCCTCGACGGCCAGATCATCAACGTGATCCGTCTCACGCCGGTGCAGGGCGGCCGGCGCGAGGGCTATCGCACGTTCTCGCGCAAGACGAGCTTCCCCGCCGACCCGCGCGGACGCTGGACGGTCGACGTGACGACGGAAACCGGCCAGCTGATCGGTCGTCTGCGCTTCCGGGTGGTGCCGTGAGTGTTGAGCTGTTCGATACCCACGCGCACCTGCACTTTCCCGAGTTCGACGGCGACCGTGCGGAGATGATGACGCGTGCGCGGCAGGCCGGTGTCACACGCATGCTCACGATCGGCACCGAGGTGCCGACGTCGCGCGCGGCTCTCGCGCTGGCGGAGGC
>JBKOZH010000175.1:0-10737 GCA_046725765.1 Candidatus Methylomirabilota bacterium
TTGCCGTCGTTCCTCACGCTCGATGGTCCGGTACGCGAGGTGCGATTCAAGCGCAACCCGGACGGCACGCCGGACGGCGGCGTGCAAGCGCTGTACGTGATCAGCGGGCGCAACGACGGCACCGGCGACGCCCGCGGCTGCCGGATCACGCAGCCGAACTTCGAGGCGCAGTACGCGGCGGGCAACGTGATCTTACGCATCCCGACGCCGACGTTCGGCGCCGGGCTCATCGAGCAGATTCCCGATGCCGCGATCCTGGCCAACCGCGCGGCCAACGCGTCGGCGAAGGCCGCGCTCGGCATCGGCGGCCGTGCCAATCGGTTCCGGCTCTCCGGCGAGGCGAACGGCAATCCCAACGACGGCACGATCGCGCGCTTCGGCTGGAAGGCGCAGAACAAGTCATTGCTGCTGTTCTCGGGCGAGGCCTACAACGTCGAGATGGGCATCAGCAACGAGCTGTTCCAAACGGAGCGCGACGAGACGGCGAACTGCCAGTACGCGCCGACGCCGAACGACGTCACGGTCACCGACGGCGCGCACGCGCTCGAGACGATCAGCGCCGTCGAAAAGTTCGCGTTCTTCATGCGGTTCCTCGCGCCGCCGACGCCGTCGCCCGACACGCCGGGCGGCAGCCGCTCCATCGAGCGCGGCCGCGGTGCCTTCGCCAGCACCGGCTGCGCGCTCTGCCACACCCCGATGTTCACGACGGGCTATTCCAGCGTGGCCGCGCTCAGCAACAAGCCGGTGAACCTCTACTCCGACCTGCTCGTGCACAACATGGGGCCCGGCCTCGCCGATGACATCACCCAGGGCGCGGCCGCCGGCGACGAATTCCGGACAGCGCCGCTCTGGGGTCTGGGGCAGCGCATCTTCTTCCTGCACGACGGACGCACGACCGATCTGATCACCGCCATCCGTGCCCACAAGAGCGCGGGCAACGGGCAGTACGCCGCCTCCGAGGCCAACGCCGTGGTCGATCGATTCAACGCGCTGCCCGCGGCGGCACAGCAGGACCTGCTGAACTTCCTGCGCTCGCTTTAGAAAAGCTCCGGCCGCGCGCGGCGGTGATACACTGCCGCCGCGCGCATGGCCGGGACCTCCCTCGAGCGGTGGTTCGGGTTCACCCAACGCAAGACCAACCTCGCCACCGAGCTCCGCGCGGGCGTCACCACGTTCATGGTGATGGCCTACATCATCTTCGTGAACCCGATCGTGCTCGGCTATACCGGCGTGCCCGGGCTCGAGGGCAAGGGACTACCCTTCGCGGCGACGTTGACGGTGACGTGCCTCACCGCGGGCGTGCTGTCGATCGCGATGGGCCTCGTCAGCAACTATCCGTTTGCGCTGGCCCCGGGCATGGGGCTCAACGCCGTGGTCGCGTTCGAGCTGGTCGCCGGACGGGGCCTCACGTGGCCGCAGGCGATGACCATCGTGTTCCTCGAAGGGGCGGTCATCACGCTGCTGGTGCTGACGCGCTTCCGACAGGCGATGCTCGACGCGGTCCCGCTGGCGCTCAAGCGGGCGATCAGCGTGGGCATCGGGCTCTTCATCGCGTTCATCGGCTTCTTCACCGCCGGGTTCGTCGTCAAGCCGGACAAGAGCCCGCTGCCGGTGGCGCTCGGGCAGTTCGGAACGCTGCCCGCGATCGTCTTCGTGCTCGGTTTCGTGCTGACGGCGTGGCTCATGGCGCGGCGTGTGCGCGGCGCGCTGCTGCTCGGCATCCTCGGCACCACCGTGCTCGCCATCGTGCTGAACGGCGCACTGGCGGGCTGGAAGGGCTTCGCGACGCCTGGCGCCGCCACGCTGCCGCGCGCGCTGGTGCAGGTGCCGGACTTCTCGACGTTCGGGCGACTGGACTTCGGCGTGCTGGCCCGGCTCGGCGCGGTGACCGCCGTGCTCGTCACGTTCTCGATCATGCTGAGCGACTTCTTCGACACGATCGGCACGATCATCGGCGTCGGCGGCAAGGGCGGCTTCCTGGACGCGCAGCAGCGACTCCCGCGCGCCGACCGCGTGCTGCTGGTCGACTCGCTCGCCGCCGCGGCAGGCGGTCTTGCCAACGCGAGCAGCAACACGACCTACATCGAGAGCGCCGCCGGCGTGGCCGAAGGCGGGCGCACCGGGCTCGTGCCCGTCGTCACCGGCCTGCTCTTCCTGGGCGCCATGTGGCTGTCGCCGCTGGCGAGCGTGATCCCCGCGCAGGCCACCGCGCCGGCCCTGATCATCGTCGGCTTCTACATGATGGCCGTCGTGCGCGACATCGCCTGGGACGATTACGCCGAAGCCATCCCCGCGTTCGTGACGATGCTGGTCATGCCGTTCACGTGGTCGATCACCAACGGCATCGGCGCCGGGTTCGTGACCTACAGCGCGATCGCGCTGCTGAGCGGGCGCCGCGCGCACTGGATGGTGTACGCGGCCTCAGCCGCGTTCGTCGTCTACTTCGCGCTGCCGCTGATCGAGCGCGCGCTCGGGGGCTGACGCCCGGCCCGCTCAGGCGACGTGCAGCACGCCCACCAGCTCTTCGGCCGGCGTACCGTTCTTCCACGGCAGCGGCACGTCGTAGTGCCGCAGCAGACAGTCGTCCGGCAGGCACTCGATCGGCGCGAAATCGCGGTGCGCGATGTAGCCCGGGCGCTTGAAGCGCCGGATGTGGTTCGAGACCGCGCAGAGCGACAGGTACACGCTGACACGATCCCACGGCGAGAGGTTCGAGCTCGAGGCGTGGACCAGACAGCCGTGGAACAGGATCATCGAGCCGGCCGGCCCCTTCGGCGCTACGAGGCCGCCGCGGGCGACCAGCTTGCGGATCGTGTCGTGGTTGATGACCCAGAGCGGGTAGCTCGTCGTGCTCGTGTCGTGCTCGGCGTCCAGCACGCCCAGCGTGTGGCTGCCGGGAATGAACATCAGCGGCCCGTTGAACTCATTGACGTCGTCGAGAAAGATCGCGACGTTCATCGCGCGCGCCTCGGGCATCTGGTCGTCTGCTCGCCAGGTGCCGTAGTCCTGGTGCCACTGCCAGACGTCGCCGTCGAACGCCGCCTTGCCGTTGATCTTGAACTGGTGCATGTAGACGTCCTCGCCGAAGATCTGCCGGATCGGCTCGACCATCCGCGGGTGACGCGCCAGCTTGGCGAACGGGTGGCTGTACATGTGGGCGGCGAAGTTGGTGCGCACCACGTCACCGGTCTTCTCACGAACGTTCTCGGGACGGCGCTGCGCGTAGAGCGATGGGACCTCGTCGGTCAGGGCTCGGATCTCGTCCTTCGTGAACAGGCTGGGGAAGAACAGATAGCCGACCCGGTCGAATTCGTCGATCTGAGCCTGGGAGAGTTTCATACGCGCCTCCGTGCCCGGAGTATATGCCGCCGCGCCACCGCCCGTCGTCGGGCGCCACCGACCGCGCGCAGCGCGCCGTAAATATTTGTTATCACGTCCCAATTGCTTGACAGCCTCATGGCGCTTGGCTACACTCTCGCCACTTTAGCGCCCTGCCAGACGAGCCGAGCTGACGACCTACTCTCGTAATTCGCGGAGGCGACGGAATTGACGGCGGCCGCAACGATGCGCGAGCACGACACGTTCCCAAAGCTCGCTCGCGCCAACGCGCAGCGCATGCCCGACCGCGTCGCGATCCGCGAGAAAGACTACGGGATCTGGCAGTCGACGACCTGGGGTGACTACCTCGCGCACGGGCGCGCCATCGCGCTGGGGCTGGCCTCGCTGGGGCTGCGGCGCGGCGACAAGGTCGCGATCGTGGGCGACAACCGGCCCGAGCTCTACTGGGCGGTGCTTGCCACGCAGGCGCTGGGCGGTGTGCCGGTGCCGCTCTACCAGGACTCCATCGAGAAAGAGATGGAGTACATCATCGATCACGCCGAGGCCCGCTTTGCGATCGTCGAGGACCAGGAGCAGGTCGACAAGCTCCTGGCACTGCGCGGGCGCTGCCCGCGCCTGGAGACGATCGTGTACGACGACGCGCGCGGCATGCGCGCGTATAGCGAGACCTGCCTGCTGAGCCTCGCCGAGCTGCAGGAGGCGGGGCGCAAGTTCGAGATCGGTCACCCGACGTACTTCGACGACGAGATCGCCAAGGGGCGCGGCGGCGACATCGCGATCATCTGCTACACGTCGGGGACGACCGGCACGCCGAAGGGCGCGATGCTCTCGCACGCGAACCTCATCGTCACCGCGCGCAACGCGGCCGAGGCCGAGGGACTGGGAGCCGACGAAGAGATCTTGTCGTACCTGCCCATGGCCTGGATCGGCGATCACGTCTTTTCCTACGCGCAGGCGATTCTCGTCGGCTTCGCGATCAACTGTCCGGAGAGCGCCGCGACGGTGCTGCACGATCTGCGCGAGATCGGGCCGACGTACTTCTTCGCGCCGCCGCGCATCTGGGAAACCTTGCTCACCAACGTCATGGTCCGCATCGAGGACTGCGCCTGGCCCAAGCGCCGGCTCGTGCGCTTCTTCCTCGATGTCGCCCAGGAGCTCGAGCGTGCGCGGCTGAGCGGCCGGACGCCGTCGGCGTGGCGGCGGCTGCTGTACCCGCTGGGCCGCGTGCTGGTCTACGGTCCGCTGCGCGACAACCTCGGCATGCGCCGCGTGCGGCGTGCTTACACCGCTGGCGAGGCCATCGGCCCCGAGATCTTCGTGTTCTTCCGCGGCCTCGGGATCAACGTCAAACAGCTCTACGGCATGACGGAGGCCAGCGTCTTCGTCACGATCCAGCGAGACGGCGACGTGCGGCTGGACTCCGTCGGCACGCCGATCAAGGACGTCGCGCTGAAGATCTCGCCCGAGGGCGAGGTGCTCTACAAGAGTCCCGGCGTCTTCCAGGGCTACTTCAAGAACGAGGCGGCCACGCAGCAGGTCATGCTCGCGGACGGCTGGATGCGCACGGGCGACGCCGGCTTTCTGGACCCCGCCGGCCATCTGAAGATCATCGACCGCGCCAAGGACGTCAGCCGGCTGGGCGACGGGACGCTCTTCGCGCCCAAGTACGTCGAGAACAAGCTGAAGTTCTCGCCGTACGTGAAGGAGGCCGTGTGCGTGGGCCAGGATCGGCCCTACGTCACCGCGCTGGTCAACATCGACCTCACCGCCGTCGGGAACTGGGCGGAGCGCCGGAGCATTGCCTATACGAGCTATACCGATCTCAGTCAGAAGCCGGAGGTGTACGAGCTGATTGAGCGCGAGGTCGAGCGCGTCAATCGCAGCCTGCTCGAGGACGACGTGCTCAAGGGCGCGCAGATTCGCAAGTTCCTGATCCTGCACAAGGAGCTCGACCCCGACGACGAGGAGATCACGCGCACCCGCAAGGTGCGCCGCGGCTACATCGCCCAGAAGTACGCGGCGCTCATCGAGGCGCTCTACGGCAACCGCGACCGCGCGCAGGTCGAGGCGAAGGTGACGTACGAGGACGGCCGGACCGGCATGGTGCGCGCCGACGTGCGCATCTGTGACGTCGGCGCGGCGCGGGCGGCGCGGTGAGCCGCCCGCCGGCCGGACCGCTCCTCGAGGTGGACGCAGTGAGCGTGCGTTTCGGCGCGTTGCTCGCGCTGAGCGGCGTGAGTCTCAGCATCGAGCGCGGAGAGATCCTGGCGATCATCGGCCCCAACGGTGCCGGCAAGACCACGCTCCTGAACGTCATCAGCGGCTTCTACCATCCCTACGAGGGCCGCATCCGCTTCGAGGACCGCGATCGCACGCATCTGTCGCCGCCCGACGTGGCCGCGCTCGGCGTGGCGCGCACGTTTCAGAACGTCGCGCTGTTCAAGGGCATGAGCGTGCTGGACAACCTCATGACCGGCCGCCTGCTGAAGATGGGCGGTCACTTCTTGCTCGACGCGATCTGGTGGGGGCCGGCCAAGCGCCAGGAGCTGGCGAACCGCGCCATCGTGGAGCGCATCATCGACTTCCTCGAGATCCAGTCGATCCGCAAGACGCCGGCGGGCAAGCTGCCCTACGGCCTGCAGAAGCGCGTGGAGCTCGGACGCGCGCTCGCCGCCGAGCCCAAGCTGCTGCTGCTCGACGAGCCGATGGCGGGCATGAACGTCGAGGAAAAGGAGGACATGTCGCGCTTCATCCTCGACGTCAACGGCGAGTTCGGCACGACGATCGCGCTCATCGAGCACGACATGGGTGTCGTCATGGACATCTCCGACCGCGTGGTCGTGCTCGATTACGGCCGCAAGATCGCCGACGGTCCGCCCGAGCAGGTGCGCAAGGATGCGGCCGTGCTCGACGCGTACCTCGGAGCGAGCCATGATTGAGATCCTCTACGCGATCTTCGTCGGCCCGTTCCGCGACATGGCGACCTCGCCGGCGTTCCTGGTCGAGGTGCTGCTGGGCGGCGTGGCGACCGGGCTGATGTACTCGCTGGTCGCCCTGGGCTTCGTGCTGATCTTCAAGGCCTCCGGCGTTTTCAACTTCGCGCAGGGCGTGATGGTGCTGTTTGCCGCGCTGACGCTCGTGGGTCTGATGGAGCGCGGCGTGCCGGTCATCGTGGCGCTGGTGGCCACGATGGCGGTGATGGTGGTGCTGGCGTTCCTGATCGAACGCGTGGTCCTGCGGCCGCTCGTGAACCAGGAGGCCATCATCCTGTTCATGGCCACGATCGGGCTGAACTTCTTTCTGGAGGGCTTCGGCGAGCTGCTCTGGGGCGCGAACGTCAAGAAGCTCGACGTCGGGATTCCGGACCGCTCATTCGTCGTGGCGGGAGTCCAGGTGAATCAGCTCGAGATGTCCGCGGCGGCCACCGCGGCGGTGCTGGTCGCCGTGCTCGCGGTGTTCTTCCAGCGCACACGCATCGGACGTGCGCTGCGCGCGGTGGCCGACGACCACGAGGCCGCGCTGTCGATCGGCATCCCGCTGAAGACCATCTGGCTGATCGTGTGGTCGGTGGCCGGGCTCGTCGCGATCGTCGCCGGCATCATGTGGGGCGCCAAGAGCGGCGTGCAGTTCAGCCTCTCGCTGGTGGCGCTGAAGGCGCTGCCGGTCCTCATCCTCGGCGGCTTCACGTCCGTGCCGGGCGCGATCGTCGGCGGCCTCATCGTGGGCGTAGGTGAAAAGCTGGGCGAAGTCTACTGGGGGCCGCTGGTCGGGGGCGCGATCGAGAACTGGTTCGCCTACGTCGTGGCGCTGGTGTTTTTGCTGTTCCGTCCCCAAGGCCTGTTCGGGGAAAAGATCATCGAGCGCGTATGACGGCACATCGGATCGCTCGACGCACTCAAGTGGCGCAGGAGCGGGCCGGCGTGCGCGTTCGCCGAGGCGGCGTGCCCCCGTTCGACCACGCAAATCGACACTGCGTTGGCGCCTGTCTGGGTGCACCGATTCCTAGCCGGGGCCGACGCGATACCCGAAACACGGGTCTCACGGGCGCCCGCCGCCTCGCCGACGCACCCCGGCCCGCTCCCGACCGTCACCACGGCCGCGTCGGCGGTCCGAGTGCACTCATCCGTCGCCGTCATGCCTTCCTCGGCACGTGCGACCGCGCTGGAGCTGCGTTTTGATTTATCGGGAGGCGGGGCAGTTCAAGACGACCTATGCGAGCGACCAGGCGATCTTTCCGATCGTTCAGGACAAGTGGCTGGTCGGGCTGGCAGTCGTCGCGGCGTTCGTGGCGGTGCCGCTCGTCGCCAACGAATACTGGCTGCAGGCGGTGCTGATCCCGTTCCTGATCTACTCGACGGCGGCGATCGGTCTCAACCTCCTGACGGGCTATGCCGGACAGCTCTCGCTGGGGACGGGCGGCTTCATGGCCGTCGGCGGCTACGCGGCGTTCAAGCTCACCACGGCGTTCCCGTGGCTGAACATCATCGTCGTCTTCGTGCTGGCCGGCGTCATCGCGGCGCTGGTCGGGCTGGTGTTCGGTATCCCGAGCCTGCGCATCAAAGGCTTCTACCTCGCCGTCGCGACCCTCGCCGCGCAGTTCTTCCTCATCTGGCTCTTCAACAAGGTCGCCTGGTTCACGAACTATGCGTCGTCCGGCACGATCACGGCGCCGCCGCGCACGGTGGCGGGCGTGATGGTGACCGGCCCCCTGGCCACGGCCGAAGTGCGCTACGTGGTCGCGCTCGGGCTCGTCGCGCTGGGCGCGCTGGTGGCGAAGAACCTCGTGCGCGGCCGCATCGGCCGCTCGTGGATGGCCATTCGCGATCGGGACATCGCGGCCGAGATCATCGGTGTGCGACCACTGCGCACGAAGCTGCTGGCCTTCGCGATCTCGTCGTTCTACTGCGGCGTCGCCGGAGCGGAGTACGTCTTCCTCTATCTCGGCAGCGCCGAGACGCTGGCCTTCGACATCGGCCTGTCGTTCCTCGTGCTGTTCATGGTCATCATCGGAGGTCTCGGATCGATCCTGGGCTCGTTTCTCGGCGCCGGCTTCATCGTGCTGGTGCCGATCTTCCTCACCAACGCGCCGCACATGCTGCACGTGCCGATGCCGGTCGCGCTGCAAAAGCAGATCGAGCTGATGGTGTTCGGCGGCCTGATCATCTTCTTCCTGATCGTCGAGCCGCACGGGCTCGCGCGGCTCTGGCAAATCACCAAAGAAAAGCTACGGCTGTGGCCGTTTCCGCACTGACAAGGAGGACCGCAATGACAGTTCGCGCGTGTGCGATCGCCGTGCTGGCCGTGCTCGTCGCCGCCGGCCCCGCGCTGGCGCCGGCGCCGGTCGCGGCGCAGGGCAAGGACATCTTCATCCCGCTGCTCGTCTACCGGACGGGTCCGTTCGCGCCGAGCGGGATTCCGATCGCCAACGGCTTCGTCGACTACTTCACGCTGCTCAACGAGCGCGACGGCGGCATCAACGGCGTGAAGATCACCTGGGAAGAGTGTGAGACGCAGTACGACACGAAGCAGGGCGTCGAGTGCTACGAGCGGCTCAAGGGCAAGAGCGCGGCGCTCGTGAATCCCTACAGCACCGGCATCAGCTATCAGCTCATCCCGAAGGCGCCCGTCGACAAGGTGCCCGTGTTCTCGATGGGGTATGGCATGAGCGCATCGTCCGACGGGCGCTGGTTCCCGTGGGTGTTCAACTTCCCGACCAACTACTGGAGCCAGGCCTCGGCCGTCATCCGCTACATCGGTACGCAGGAGGGCGGGCTGGAGAAGCTCAAGGGCAAGAAGATCGCGCACGTCTTCCACAACAGCCCGTACGGCAAGGAAGCCAACCCGACGCTCGAAGACCTCGCGAAGAAATACGGCTTCGAGCTCGCGCTGCTGCCGGTCGATTCGCCGGGGCAGGAGCAGAAGTCCACGTGGCTGCAGGTCCGGCGCATCAATCCCGACTGGATCTTCATGTCGGGCTGGGGCGTCATGAACCAGGTCGCGGTGAAAGAAGCGGCGGCGATCGGGTTCAAGATGGACCACTTCATCGGCAACTGGTGGTCGTCGAGCGACGCCGACGTCGTGCCGGCCGGCGACGGCGCCAAGGGCTACAAGGGCGCGACGTTCCACGCGCCGGGCACCAACTTCAAGGTGCACGCCGACGTCGTGAAGTTCGTGTACGACAAGGGCAAGGGCGCGGGCAAGAAGGAAGAGATGGGCTCGCCGCTGTACAACCGCGGCATCGTCAATGCGATGTTCTCCGCCGAAGCGATCCGCACCGCGATGAAGGGCGGGAAGCAAGCGCCGACGGGCGACCAGATTCGCTGGGGCTTCGAGAACCTCAATCTCACGGAGAAGCGGCTGGAGGAGCTCGGCATGAAGGGCTTCACCCATCCGATCAAGGTGACGTGTGACGACCACGAGGGCAACGGTCCCGTCCTGATCGAGCAGTGGGACGGCAAGAAGTGGAACATCGTGTCGGAGTGGATCCAGCCGATGAAGGACGTCGTCCGCCCGAAGATCGAGGCGGCCGCTGTCGAAGAGGGCAAGAAGCTCGGCTACTCGCAGCGCGACTGCAGCAAGGAGAAGTAGCGACGTGAGCGCCGGGAACGGGACCGCGCGGCCGCTGCTGGCCGTGAACAACATCGAGGTGATCTACGAGCACGTGATCCTCGTGTTGCGCGGGGTCTCGCTTCGGGTCCCCGAGGGGGGCATCGTCGCCCTCCTCGGGGCCAACGGCGCCGGGAAGTCGACGACGCTCAAGGCCATCTCGGGACTGCTTCGCACCGAGCGCGGCGACGTCACGAAGGGCGGTATCGAGCTCGCGGGCGAGGCCATTCACCGGCGCGAGGCCGGCGAGATCGTCCGCCGTGGCATCGTGCAGGTCATGGAGGGGCGCCACGTCTTCGAGCACCTCACGGTCGAGGAAAACCTCCTGACCGGGGCCTATACCCGCCGCGAAAACGCAGCCGCGCGAAAAGACCTCGATCTGGTTTATACCTACTTCCCCCGCCTGGTGGAGCGCCGGGGCGTCAAGGCCGGCTACATCTCGGGCGGGGAGCAGCAGATGCTGGCGATCGGCCGGGCGCTCATGGCCCGGCCGCGGCTGATGCTGCTGGACGAGCCGTCGATGGGCCTGGCCCCGATGCTCGTCCAGGAGATCTTCGAGATCGTGAGTCGATTGAATCGCGACGAAGGCGTGTCGCTGCTGCTGGCCGAGCAGAACGCCACGATCGCGCTGCGGTTCGCGCAGTATGGCTACGTCATGGAGAGCGGACGGATCGTGCTCGACGGCGACGCGAAGACGATCAGCGAGAACGAGGACATCAAAGAGTTCTACCTCGGGCTGTCCGGGGTCGGGCAGCGCAAGTCGTATCGCGACGTGAAGCACTACCGGCGGCG
>JBKOZH010000237.1:0-4259 GCA_046725765.1 Candidatus Methylomirabilota bacterium
GCGAGCGCCTCTCGAAGTTTGCCCAGTCCGGAGCGGACTCTCGTCTTCACCGTACCGAGCGGCTCGTTCAGTCTCTGCGCGACCTCGTGATACGTCAGCTCCGAGAAGAACGCCGTTTCGATCGCCTGGCGCTCGTGCGGATTGAGCACGGTCAAGGCCTCACGAAGGAGGCGGCCCTGCTCCCGAACGTCGAATGCCTCGCACGGATCGCTGCCCGTACCCGAGACCAGTGCGCCGTTGTTCGCCTCCGTGCTCACTCGCTTCTTTCGTTGCTCGAAGCGCAACCGGTCGATGGCTCGCGAGCGGGCCTGATTCATGATCCATCCGACGACCGATCCACCGGCCGCGTCGTACGTCGCGGCTCGGCGCCAGACGTCGTGGAACACGTCGAGCGTCACTTCTTCCGCGGTCTCCCGATTGTTGACGATGCGCACGATCAACGTGAAGACGATGCGGTGTGTTTGCGCATACAGCGCATGGAACGCCACCTGATCGCCGCTCGCGATGCGCTGCACGAGCGCGACCCAGTCCTTCTCCGATCCGAGAGTCTTCCTGGTGTCTCCATAGAGGAGATCGCCGAGCGTTCGCGCGCTCTGTTCGCTCTGCGCCGCGTCCGGGCGTGGTGCGGAGGTCACGGTGCAGAATCATGACGTCGCGGATCGTTCGCGTCAAGAGCACAGGGAGGGTCAGCGGGGTCAAGCGGCGGCGCTGTGCCGCTCTTGCTCCCAGACGAGGTGGCAACCGAAGTGAAGCCGCTGCGTCCGGCCGTCCTGGAACACGAGCTCGAACTCCGTGTCATCGTTGCCAATGACGGAGTTGCAACCATCGCAGGGCTGCCCACCCCCTGGGCCCGCCCACGTCTGCGCAACCGGCGCTGACCGCAGGGCTCCGGCGTCCAGCCGCCTTCGGATCGCGGCTCGAACGCGTGTACCCCACTCAGGATCGGATCGGCTATTCATTGGACTCACCAGTAAAACGACAACTCGCCGCTAGCGGATTGGCGACAAAGGGCCCTACCAACCGAAACGTTCAGTGCGAACGTGGCTCGAGAGGCCTGCATGCGTTTGATATCCATTGGCGGACTGCTGATCCTGTGCGTCCTCACCCCGGCCTGCTCGAAGTTCTACTGGGTGAAAAGCGGCTCCTCGGCCGAAGAATTCGAAGGGAAGGAGCGCATCTGCCTGCAGGAGCAGACGAAGAGCAGCTACGGGGACTGTATGCGGACGGCCGGGTGGACGCGGATCAAGAGCCCCCGGCCGCCCGTAGACGGATACCGCGGCTATCCCGATCAGCACTCGTGGGCATTTCGCCCCTAGCCGCTCCTCGAGCCGTGCGCGGGCATTGGCGCACGACCTGGTGCCCAACATATCGGTCTGCCGCAGCCTGGCACGACTCAGGCCTGGATGCCGCGGCGTCATCGCGCGCGGGCGACGCAACGTATGATGAGACCGATGGTGCGGCCCCGGCACTCTTCTTGCGGTCCGGACGACAAAGCCATGTCGACTCGCGCACTCGTCCTGGCTGCCGGACTCTGCGGCTTGTCGGTGATCATCGTCGGGTGTCGATCCACCGCTGAGCTCAGTCCACCGGCGCCCGTCGTCTCGACGCCTCACCTCGAGAGAGCTTCGAGCGTCGTCGCTCTCGCGCTGGCGCACGTCGGCGCCCCGTATCGCTGGGGTGGTGCCGATCCCCGCGGCTTCGACTGCTCCGGTTTCGTGATGTACGTGTACGGCCGGGCTGGCGTGTCACTCCCTCATGGCGCGGTGAAGCAGTACCGGCTCGGAACCTCGGTGCCGCGCGAGCACCTCGCGCCGGGGGACATCGTCTTCTTCGACCGCCTCAATCACAGCGGCATCTATATCGGCGACGGCCGGTTCGTGCACGCGACCAAGCCCGGCGATGCCGTGAAGGTCTCGCGGCTCGATGAAGCATGGTTCGCGCGTCGCTGGGTCGGCGCGCGCCGCCTTCTGATCGCCGAGCGCTCGTCGCCGGCAGAGGACTGACGGGGCGCGCTGGCGCGGTGCGCCTCGGCGTGCCGGGCGTTCAGCGCGCGCGGCGGAGCTGCCAGAGCGCCCGGTCGAAGGCCTGCACGATCTCGCCAAGCTCCGCGTCGCCCATCGGTGTGCTGAGGCAGGCCAGACCGTTGGTGTTCACGAGGACCCCCGCGTCGAGCAGCTGCATGAACAGGTGCCCCATCCGCTCGGCGGCCGCGGGCTCCACCGTGTCGCGATAGCTCCGCGGCGGCTTGCTGGTCATCGTGAAGCGGACCAGCGAGGCGTCGCCGGTGACGTGTCCCTCGACACCGTGCTCGCGCAGCCGCTCCTCCAGCCGCGCCCGGAGATCGGCGCCCATGCGCTCGAGCCGCTCATACGCCTTGTCATCGAGCGCCCGCAGGGTGGCGAGTCCCGCCACCATCGAGATCGGGTTGGCGGTGAAGGTCCCGCCGGAGGCGATGGCGTTGGGCGAGCTCGGATCGAAGACCGCCATGACCTCCGCCGTGCCGCCGGTGGCGCCGACCGGGAAGCCGCCACCGATGATCTTGCCGAACGCGGTCAGATCCGGCTCGCCGCCGTAGCGCGACTGCGCGCCGCCCGACGCCACGCGGAACGAGATGACCTCGTCGAAGATCACGAGGATTCCGAGCGCGCGGGTGACGCGGCGCACGTGGTCGAGGAAGCCAGCCGCGGGCGGAATGAAGCCCATGCGGTTGCTGAGCGGATCGACGACAACCGCGGCGATCTCCGGCGCGTGGCGCGTGAGCAGCCGCGCGACGGCCTCGCGGTCGTTCCACGGCAGCACCAGCGTCTCCGCCACGCGGTGCTTCGGCACGCCGCGGCTCGACGGTGTGCTGGTAGGCTCCTGCTCCGGGCCCCAGTCCGCCGGCCCCGAGGCAAACGACACCTGCACGTCGTCGTAATACCCGTGATACGCGCCCTCGAACTTGGCGATCCGATCACGCCCGGTGTAGGCGCGCGCCGCCTTGATCGCCATCATCACGCCCTCGGTGCCCGAGTTGGCGAAGCGGATGCGCTCCACGCCGGACACGCGCTCCACGAGCAGCTGCGCCAGCTCCACCTCCTCGCGCGTGGAGGCCGCGAACGCGCTGCCGCGCGCGAGCTGCTCGGTCACGGCGTGGACCACCGGAGGAAACGCGTGGCCGTGGATCAGCGCGGTGAAGTTGTTGATGGCGTCCAGCCGCTCGACGCCGTCGAGGTCGGTGATGCGACAACCGCGCCCGGATGCGACATAGAACGGGTGCGGCTTGACGTTGAAGTTGGCTTTCGACGTGCCGCCGGGGATCAGCCGCTGCGCCTGCGCGAAGAGCCGCGCGGACTCGGACCCCGGATCGAGAAAGCGGTTGGCGCTCATGTCCGGTGTGGGCGGCAGCGTATCACAGCATGAAGCGAACGTCCGAGCCGCTCGTGGGATACGCCGACTTCGACGGCTATAATGCACGCCACCATGAGCGTGGTGGACGCCGACGGCCACGTCCTCGAGCCCGCGGACACCTGGCTGAAATATCTCGAGCCGCAGTTCCGCGAGCGCGCGATCCGCATCGCGCGCGACGAGCACGGCCTGGAGGTGCTGCTCATCGACGGGCAGCCGCTCAAGACACTGCGCGGCGAGCTCGGCGCGCTCGGCGGCATCGGGATGGACGCCGCCAAGCTCCTGACCCGCGGCCAGATCAGCTATGCGGAAGGCAGCCCGCCGGGCGCGTACGACCCGGCCGCGCGGCTGCGTGTGATGGACGCAGAGGGCATCGACGCGGTCCTGCTCTATCCCACGATCGGCATCTGCTGGGAGGGCCATGTCACGGACGGCGCGCTCGCGACCGCCTACACGCGCGCCTACAACCGCTGGCTGGCCGAGTTCTGCCGCGCCGATCCCAAGCGGCTCTATCCGGTGGCGCACATCTCGCTGCTCGATCCCGAGGGCGCGGTGGAGGAGACGATCCGCGCGCGCAAGGACGGCTGCGTCGGCATCTACCTCTCGCCGGACGTCGCCGCCCGCGGCGGGCGCCATTTCGACGACCCGGCATTCGCGCGGTTCTGGGAGACCGCCCAGGATCTCGAGATGCCGGTCGGCTTCCACGTGGTCGTCCGCGACCGCCAGTGGTTCCGGCAGTGGCAGCGCAAGGATCCGTCCGACGGTCTCTTCAGCATCGTCTTTCTCGCCATCGACGTCATGGCGGCATTCACTCAGATGCTGAGCGCGGGCATGTTCGAGCGGTATCCGCGCCTGCGCTGCGTCGTGCTCGA
>JBKOZH010000023.1:0-5155 GCA_046725765.1 Candidatus Methylomirabilota bacterium
TGGACCTGCCAGCCGCGGAACTCCGTGCCGTCGTAGGCGAGGACGAGACGAACGGTGCGCGTCGCTATTGCGGGCGGCGGCGCGACACGCGATCCGGCATCAGCGTCAGCCAGATCACCGCCACGAGCACGAACAGTGCGATGCCGACGAGATCGCTCCACTCCAGACGTCCCAGCAGGGACTCGGCCCCCGCGCGCTCGAGCCACGTCTGGCGCTCGAGGTCCTTCGGCTCGTAGGCGAGCGGCGCGTAGCCGGCCCAGGCGTTGACGAACCGCGCGACGGTCGGCACCGCGACCCAGGCGACGAGCAGCACGGTGAGGACGAGCGCGACGTTGAAGCGAGCGTGACGGCCGAACGGATGTCGGTGCGCTCGGCGAAGCGTCGTCATCCGCGACGTCCCGCCGGCGCTGCGGCGCTACCGGCCGAGCAGGAGCTCGGCGATCTGGACGGCGTTGGTCGCCGCTCCCTTGCGCAGCTGGTCACCCACGACCCAGAAGTTCAGGCCGCGCGGGTGCGACAGGTCTTCGCGCACGCGGCCGACCCAGCAGTCGTCCTGTCCCTCGACGTCGACCGGCATGGGATAGCGCTGCTGCGCCGGATCGTCCCAGACCTTGAGCCCCGGGAACCGGCCGAACAGCTCGCGCGCGCGGTCCGCGGTGATCTTCTCCTCCGTCTCGACGTTGACGGCCACGGAGTGACACGTGAACACGGGAACGCGCACCGTCGTCGGCGAAATGAGCAGATCGGGGGCCTCGAGAATCTTGCGCGCCTCGTTCACGAGCTTCCACTCCTCGCCCGTGTACGCATCGGCGCCGAACTTGTCGATGGCCGGGATCAGGTTGAACGCGATGCGGTGCGCGAAGTGGGCCGGCACCATGCGCTCGCCGCGGGCCCACGCGAGCGTCTGCGCCTTCAGGTCTTCGATGCCGTTGACGCCGGCGCCGGAGACCGACTGGTACGATGTCGCGACGACACGGCGCAGCCGGGCGACGTCGTGCAGCGGCTTGAGCGGCATCACGGCGACGATGGTCGTGCAGTTGGGCGACGCGACGATCCCGCGGTGGCCCTTCACGGCGTGGGCGTTGATCTCCGGCACGATCAGCGGCACGGCCGGATCCATTCGCCACGCGTTCGACTTGTCGACGACCACCGCGCCCGCCTTGGCGATCATCGGCGCATATTCCTTCGCCTGGGCGGTGCCCGCGGAGCAGATCGCGATCTCGACGCCCTTGAACGCGGCCGGCTCGACGCGCCCGACACGCACCGACTCGCCGCAGAACGTCACCGTCTTGCCCACCGAGCGCTCCGAGGCGAACGCGCGCAGCTCGCGCACCGGGAACTTTCGCTCCTCGAGGACCTTGAGGGTTGTCTGCCCCGCGGCGCCCGTGGCGCCGACCACCGCGACCGTCACTCCCGATGCCATCAGCCCTCCAGCGCGCGTACGACGTGATCGCCCATCTCGCGCGTCCCGAGGGTCTTGTCGCCGGGGCGGGCGATGTCGCCCGTCCGCCGGCCGTCCTCGAGCACGCGCTGCACGGCGGCCTCGATCCAGCCCGCCGCGTCGGTCATGTTCAGAGAGTACCGCAGCAGCAGCGCCGCCGACAAAATGGCGGCGAGCGGGTTGGCGACTCCCTTGCCCGCGATGTCGGGTGCCGTGCCGTGCACCGGCTCGTAGAGTCCGACGTTGCGACCGCCCGCCGCCGCCGGCCCCAGCGAGGCCGACGGCAGCATACCCATGGAGCCGGCGAGGATCGCCGCCTCGTCCGAGAGGATGTCGCCGAAGGTGTTCTCGGTCACGATCGTGTCGAAGTGGGTCGGCTTCTGCACGAGGGCCATCGCGCAGTTGTCGACGAGCACGTGCTCGAGCGCGACGTCCGGGTACTCCTTGCCGATGCGGGTGACGACCTCGCGCCAGAGCTGCGAGACGACGAGCACGTTGGACTTGTCGACGGAGGCCAGACGGCGCCGCCGCTTGCGTGCGACCTCGAAGCCGACGCGCGCCACCCGCTCGATCTCGCGCGTCGTGTAGACCATCGTGTTGACCGCGCGCTCGCCGCCGTCGGCGAAGGCCTCACGGCCGCGCGGCTCGCCGAAGTAGAGCCCGCCCGTGAGCTCACGAATCACCATGAGATCCGTGCCCTCGACCACCGAGCGCTTCAGCGGTGAGGCGTCCACCAGCATCGGGAAGCACATCGCCGGCCGCAGATTCGCGTAGAGGTCGAGCTCCTTGCGCAGCGCCAAGAGTCCGCGCTCGGCCCGTTGCTCTTGCGGCAGGCCGTCCCACTTCGGCCCGCCCACCGCGCCGAAGAGGATCGCGTCCGCCCGCCGGCACACTGCCAGCGTCTGCGGGGGCAGCGGAGTGCCGGTCGCGTCGATGGCGGCGCCGCCGATGAGCGCCTCCTCGAACGCGAACGTCACGCCGGTGCGCTTGGCGATGGCCTGCAGCACGCGCACCGCCTCCGGCGTCACCTCGTGGCCGATGCCATCGCCGGGCAGGACTGCGATCGTGAACGTAGGCATGGTTAGACCCCGCCGGCTTCCTTCGTGCGCTGACCGGACTGCAGCATCCGGTTGAGCGCCGACAGATAAGCGCGCGCGCTCGCCTCGATGACGTCGGTCGACGATCCCTTGCCCGAAACCACGGTGCCGTCGAAATCGACCTTCACCGCGACCTCGCCGAGCGCGTCCTTGCCCGACGTCGCGGCGCGGATCGCGTAATCCTGAAGCCGACCCTTGAGCCCCGTGATGGCGTCGATGGCGGCCAATGCGGCGTCCACCGGGCCGTCGCCGACGCCGGAGTCCTGATACGACTCGCCATCCTTCTTGAGCTTCACGGTGGCCGACGGGATCACGCCCGTGCCGCTGATCACGTGCAGGTACTCGAGCTGATACACGGCTTTCGTCTGCGTCGCCTCGTCGGTGACGATGGCGATGAGATCCTCGTCGTAGACCTCTTTCTTGCGATCGGCGAGGTCCTTGAACCCCTTGAACGCGCGGTCGAGATCCGAGCCCGCCAGATCGAAACCCAGGTCCTTGAGCCGTGCCGCGAGCGCGTGGCGGCCGGAGTGCTTGCCGAGGACGAGCTTGTTCGACGGCCGGCCGATGTCCTCGGGCTTCATGATCTCGTACGTCAGCTTCTCCTTCAGCACGCCGTCCTGATGGATCCCTGCCTCGTGCGCGAAGGCGTTCTCGCCGACGATGGCCTTGTTCGGCTGGACGTGCACGCCCGTGATGTGGGAGAGCAGCCGGGAGGTGCGGAAGATCTCCTCCGTCCGCACGGCGGTGTCCACGCCGAAGAAATCCTTGCGCGTGCGCAGCGCCATCACGATCTCTTCGAGCGACGCGTTGCCGGCGCGCTCACCGATGCCGTTGATCGTGCACTCGATCTGCCGCGCGCCGTTCATCACACCCGTGAGCGAGTTGGCCACGGCCTGCCCGAGGTCGTTGTGGCAGTGGACGGAGAGCACGAATTTCCCCGCGTGACGCTTCAGCCGCTCCTGGATCCGCGTGATGCGCTCGCCCCACTCGCGCGGGATAGCATAGCCGACCGTGTCCGGGATGTTGATCGTCCGCGCCCCCGCGTCGACGCAGGCCTCGAGGACGTCGCACATGTAGTCGAAGTCCGAGCGCGAGGCGTCCTCGGGCGAGAACTCCACGTCCTCGCAATAGCCGCGCGCGTGGCGTACCGCTTCCACGGACGCTTTCATGACCTCGGCGCGCGACTTGCGCAGCTTGTACTTGAGATGGATGTCGGAGGTCGCGACAAAGGTGTGGATGCGCGGCCTGGTCGCGTACTTCACCGCCTCCCAGCACCGGTCGATGTCGCCGAGTCCCACGCGCGACAGGCCGCAGATCGACGGCGCGCCCGGCAGCGTCCCGACCTGCCGCGCCACCTCGCGCGTCGCCTCGAAGTCCTCGTCCGACGAGATCGGGAAGCCGGCCTCGATCACGTCCACGTTCAGGCGCGCGAGCTGCCGGGCCATCTCCAGCTTTTCCATCGTGTTCATCGAGAACCCGGGCGACTGCTCGCCGTCGCGAAGCGTGGTGTCGAAGATGATGACGCGGTCCATGGCCTTCTCCCCTTCCTTGCCTGTCACGAATGGTCCTTGCTTGGCACGTCGACCGGCACGGCCGCCGGCGTGTGCCCCACGATCAGTCGTCGCACCGGCCCCGAGGCGGCGTAGCCGCCGAACACGAGGAACAGCAGCACCTCGTGTTTGGTCGCCACGATCATGCCGGCCAGGACGACGATCAACAGCGTCTGTACGGGCGGGCGCTTGGCCCAGTCAAACTCCTTGAAGCTCCAGTAGCGGAACGTCGACACCATCAGCAGCGCGACGAGATAGGTGACGACGGCCAAGCCCACACGCATCCAGCGGGTCAGCTCCTCGCCCTGGAGCAGGATCACCAGCGAGCACGCCACGGCGGCGCCGGCCGGGATCGGCAGCCCGACGAAGTAGCGCTTGTCGGTGTTGCCGGTGATCACGTTGAAGCGCGCCAGCCGCAGCGCGCCGCAGATGACGAACAGGAACGCGGCGAACCACGCCGGCCGTCCGAGGTCGCGCAATGCAAACGAGTACAGCAGGAACGCGGGCGCCACCCCAAACGAGATGACGTCGGCCAGCGAGTCGTACTCGACGCCGAACTGGCTGGTGGCTTTCATCAGCCGGGCGACCCGGCCGTCGAGCATGTCCATGATCATCGCGACGAAGATCGCGAGCGTGGCTTCGGTGTACCGGCCGTCCACCGTCAGCACCATCGCGAAGAAGCCGCAGAAGAGATTGCCAGTGGTCAGCAGGCTGGGCAGCAGGAACACGCTCTGCCGCCGCCGCGCGCGCAGCTCCTGCCACGGGCGTCGTCGCGGCCGCTTGCCTCCGGGTCTACGCGGGATCACTGTAGCGGGGTCCGCGAGGCCGGCCCGATCCGCAGGTGGCCTGTTCTAGGTGCGGTGTGGCTGCGGTCCACGGTCATCCTTGGCCTGTTCTAGGTGCGGTGTGGCTGCGCTCCACGGTCATCCCTTGGCCCGTTCTAGGTGCGGTGTGGTTGCGCTCCGCGGTCGTCCCTTGGCCTGTTCTAGGTGCGGTGTGGCTGCGCTTGCATTCAACCGTCATGGCAGCAATCCGATCACGGTCACGCCGCCGATGACGCGGTCACC
>JBKOZH010000241.1:0-7648 GCA_046725765.1 Candidatus Methylomirabilota bacterium
GCTGATCGGCGTGCTCGGCTACAGCGTGGCCACCTTCATGGCCATCGGCGCCACGTTCGGGGCGCTCAACTGCATGTACTCGGCGATCGCCAGCCGGCAGACGGAGATCGCCACGCTGCGGGCGATCGGGTTCGGCGGCGCACCTGTGGTGGTCTCCGTGATGATCGAGGCGCTCGCGCTGGCGCTGGTGGGCGGGGCGCTCGGCGGCACGCTCGCCTACGTGTATTGCGACGGCGCGTCGCTGTCCACGCTGAACTTCAATACGTTCTCGCAGGTGGCGTTCGACTTCCGCGTCACGCGGGGTCTGCTCGCGCAGGGCCTCGTTGGAGCCCTGCTGATCGGGCTCGTGGGCGGCCTCCTGCCGGCGATCCGCTCCGCCCGGCTGCCGGTGACGGCGGCGCTCCGCACTCTCTAGTCACAGTTTGCGGCGCGCCTTTGGTATTCTGACCAGGAGATGAAGCTCTCCGAAAAATTCGCGCGACAGGAAAGCGAGGCGATGCGACTCGCGCGCATCGCTCGCCGCCGGCTCTCGGCGGATCGCGCGAAGTCCATCCGAAGCTTTCTCGGACTCTCGGATGACACGCCCGACAACGATCGGGAAGCGACGCCGCATGCTCATGCGCGTGGCGTCGACGGCCCGCACGTGTGCGAGACGTGCGGCCGCCGCTTCGCGCTACCTATGCACCTCGGTCGTCACCTCAAAGCTAGCCACGCGCCCGCCTGATCACTGAGCGCGAACGCCGGTTCGCGCGCTCACGCGCCGCTTCGGTCGCGCCATGGTCAGGCGGTGTAGCCCTTCGACTTCATGCAGCCGATGTACGCCGAGCGGTATCGCTCGTCGTGTTTCTTGTTGTCGTAGATCCCATAGAGCGTGCCCGCCCCGGCGCCCACGCCACCGCCGATGAGCGCGCCCTTGCCCGCGCCCTTGCCGCCGTCGGCGATCGCGCCGCCGACCGCGCCCACCGCCGCGCCGCCGAGCGCACCAACGCCGGCGTCCTTCGCGGCGTTGAGGATCTTGTCGTTCCGTGTGCGCTCCGGCCCGCTCATGCTCGCCGCGACGCGGTTGCACTCGGCGACGACCGGCTGGGGCGGGACACCTTTGGAGGACGGCGCCGGCGCGGGCGCCTGGGCAACCTTTGGCTCCGGCGCCTGAGCGACTTGCGGATCGACGGTGGTCGCCGGCGAGGCCGAAGGGGCAACCACTCTCGTGTCGCTGGGACCGGTGCGGTTGGCCACCACGATGCCGGTCACGACGGCCACGATCGCCGCGATGACGAGTCCGATCGACGTCATCTTCCAGAAGTTCGTGTCGTCCTTCGCCATCGGCCCTATCCTCCCGGAGCTTCACCGAGCACGGGCCGTGCCATCGAGGTCAGACTTGCGGCGCTTCGGACAACGAGCACCGTGAGCGGCTCCGCGCGATTGCGCAGCGTGATCTCGTGGCGCGGCAGGCCGTCCGTCGCGACATTCGCGCGGCGCACGATGGCCTCGGAGACGACGAGCTCGCAGTCGTAGTCCTTCGTCAGGGCCTCGAGCCGGCTCGCGACGTGCACCGTGTCGCCGACCGCCGTGAGATAGCTGGCCTCGGCGTAGCCCATACGTCCCACGACCGCCGGACCGGTATGCACACCGATGCCGATACGAAGTGGCTCCCGCAGATCGGCGGCGAGAGCCTCGCTCAGCGCGCCCACGCTCCGCACCATCTCGCCGGCGGCGGCGAGCGCCTGGCGGCAGCCCTCGTCGGGGCCGGTGTCGAGCCCGAATAGCGCCATGACGCCGTCGCCCGTGTACTGGTTCGCGACGCCGCCGCAGCGCTGGATGGCGCCGCCGACGGCCTCGAAGTATCGGTTGAGGAAAAACACGACGTCGTACGGCAGCCGGTGCTCGGCCAGCCGCGTGAAGCCGCGCAGGTCGGCGAACAGCACGACCACCTCCTGCTCGCGGCCGTTGTGCGAGTCGCCGTGCGGACGCCCGTCCGCGGCCGTGGCCGTCGCGGGCAAGAGCGGCGTCACCGCGACGTCGGCGGTCGGTCGGAGCTGGCAGGCCAGGCGCACATCGCGCGTCACGCCCAGCCGACGCAGCACGCGGCTCTCCGCCTCGCCGGGCGACGGCTGCGGCCGCCGCGTCGCTACGCGCACCCGGCACGTCGAACAGCGACCGCGACCGCCGCACACCGAGGCGTGGGGAATGCGCGCGTAGCGACTGATCTCGAGAACGGAGAGTCCCACCGGCACGCTCACGCGGCGCCCGCTCGGGTATGTCACCTGGATGAGCCCGCGGCGGCGCTGGATCGCGCTGCGGACGCCGCGCGCGAGGAGCACCGCGCCGAGCAGCGTCGTATACGTGTAGAAGCCGGTGGTTCTGACGCGAGTGAGCGTCGCGACCTCTTCCGGCGCGAGCGGCGCCCGCCCGTGCCACAGCATCTCCATACGCACGGAGGGATCCTCCGCCAGCAACGCCGCCTCACGTCCGCCGCTGATGAACCCGAGAATCGCGAGCACCGGGACCAGCACGACGATGCCCAGCAGCCACGGCGCGGCGCGCGGGTACCACGGACGCAGCTTCACGATCGCGTGCAGGCCGATCATCGCGTGCATCCAGGCGAGCACGACGACCAGCATCTGCCGGCGGCCAACCTCGGGTGACAGCGCCCACTGCACGAGCGCGACGCGCGAGTAGGCGTCCTCGACACCGTAGAGCTGCCACGCGAGACGGGTGCCGACGATGTGCGAGACGAGCAGCGGCGGGATGGCGAGCCCCAGCGCCAGCTGCGCGCCCTCCCACAGCGGCATGCGAAGGGTGCGGCGCTGGTAGAGCGCCCAGAACGCGAGCGCGACGTGCGTGATCCACGAGGCGTAAAGCAGCACCGACGCGAGCGGATTGCGCCAGATGGCCAGGAAGTACACGCGTCCGGCGTCCATCGCGTCCAGCGAGATCAGCCCGAGCGCGTGGTTCGCCAGGTGCGTGGTCACGTAGGCGAACATCACGAGACCGGAGGCGAGCCGAACGTTGCGTACCGAGAGCATGATAGAAACCCAGGAGCACTCTACCCCAATGGGTCAACGCCTCGACATCGTCACCAAGCGCGTCTACGAGCCGGCGGCCGCCGCCGACGGCCACCGCGTGCTGATCATGCGCCTCTGGCCGCGCGGAATACGCAAGGAGCGCGTGAGCGTCTGGCTCAAGGAGCTGGGGCCGGTGCCCGAGCTGCTGCGTGCCTACCTGGACGAGACGATCACCTGGGACCAGTACGTGCCGCGGTATCTCGCCGGACTCGAGCGGCCGGAGGCGCAGGAGGCGCTCGCCGAGGTGCGGCGCCGCGGCGCCACGGGCCGCGTGACGCTCGTGTGCGGCTGCGCCGACGAAGCGCGCTGCCACCGCTCTCTTCTCCGAGCCTATCTGCTAGACTCACCGGGTGCGAATTCTGGCCTGCGACCTCGGCGCGCTCGACGCCGCACAGCGCGCCCGGCACAGCGCACTGCGCACCGAGCTCGGCGCGCATCGGCTCGACGCTCGCGAAGTCGCTGACGGCTACGTCTTCTCGTATCCGAGCGAGCCCGACGTCATCATGAAGCTCGCCGAATTCGTGACGCTGGAGCGCCGGTGCTGCGCATTCTTCGACTTCGCCCTCGACGTGCCGGCCGGCGCGTCGCAGGTCCGGCTGACGATCGGCGGCAGTCCGCACGTGAAAGAATTCTTGCGGAGCGAGCTCGGATGAGCCTCGCGCGCCGCGCGCTCGCCGCGATGCTCGTCGTCGCCGCCGTCTCCATCGCGCCCGCCGGCGCCGAGCACGAGGTCTATTACCGGTTCACCGTGCTCGGCTACGTCATGGACGGCCGCGGCAAGCCCGTCCCCGATGCGACCGTCGAAGTCGTGCGTGACAAGACCGGCTTCACGTACCTGGGCGAGACCGACGCCGCAGGGTTGTACGTCGTGCTGACGCGCCTGGGCGACGAGAGCCGCGGCGAGGCGCTCACCGTGCGTCAGGGCGCGCGCGAGCGCCGGGTAACCGTCGCCTTCGACCCCGCGAACCACACCGACGAGCGCGGCACGCGCGTGGACTTCGAGGGCGCCCGCATCATCGAGCGCGCGGCGTCGTTCCCCGCGACGCTGCGGAGCGTCGTCGGCGCCAGCACTCGGCACTGACCGATCACCGGAGGAGCTGCCATGGCCGCCAAGAGCAAGGGCATGAAGGCGTACGTGCTCATCGAGACCGCGCCCGGCAAAACGAAGGCGATCCGCAAGGCGCTCGGCGCGGTGTCCAAGGGCGCAGTGGCGAATCTCGACGCCGTCACGGGTCCCTACGACTTCATCGCCGTCGTCGAGGGACCGACCCTCGACGCCATCGGCCGCCTCGTCACCGACGAGATCGGCGCGATCAACGGCGTCACGCGCACGACGACCTGCGTGGCGATCTCGCTCACCTGATGCGCGTTCTCGTCGTCGGCGGCACCGAGTTCATCAGCCTGCACCTGGTACGCGCGCTGCTGCGCGACCGCCACGACGTGGTCGTGCTCAATCGCGGCCGTCAGCCCGGCCGTGTGCCCGCCGGCGTGAAGACGATCGTGGCCGATCGCAAGGACCACGCCGCGTTGGGCCGCGTGCTCGGCGGCGAGCGCTTCGACGGCCTGGTGGACATCGCGTACGCGCCCACGACCGGAGACGACGTGCGCGCGCTACTCGCAGCGCTCGGCGGCCGGAGCGGTCACGCGATCTTCGTCTCCACCGGACGCGTGCACGATCACGCGCTGCCAATCCCCTACGACGAGGACACGCCCCGTAATCTCTACTGGGGCGAGTACGCCAAGAACAAGATCGAGGGCGAGGACGCGTATCTCGGTAGCGGGCTGCCGGCCACCGTGGTGCGGCCGACCCACGTGTTCGGCCCGCTCAACACGCGCAACAACGAGACGTTCTTCTTCGACCGTCTGGTGCGCGGCCGCCCGGTGCTCGTGCCGGGTGACGGCGGCTGGCTGCGTCAGTTCGGCCACGTCGAGGATCTCTCCGACGCCATGGCTGCGATGCTCGGCGATCGCCGAGCCTTCGGCCGCGCCTACAACGTCAGCGGCGACGAGGCGATCACGCAGGTCGGGTTCGTCGAGCTGATCGCCGAGGTGGTCGGTCGGCCGCTCACGATCGTGCCGGTGGCCAAGGCGCCCTTCGGCCAGAACCTCGTCTACGACTGCCACGCCGTCTACACGACGACGCGCCTGCGCCGCGAGCTCGGGATCCGGCCGCGATACACGTTGGCGTCCGGGCTGACGCAGACCTTCGACTGGTACCGACGGGAAGGCCTCGATCGCCGCGACGCGGATTTCGCGCAGGACGACGCGCTGCTCGCAGCCGCTCGCACGTGAGGGCGCGCGAGCCGGTCAGCGTCCTCGTCTATCACCCGGACGCGAGCGACGCCAAGGCGTACGCCGCGCTCGTGCACGCGCGCCGCGCGCCGATCCGTGTGGCGGTGTGCGCGACGCCGGCCGACGCGATGGCGGCCGCCGGCGAGGCCGACGTCGTCTACGGCTGGAAGGTCCCGGCGGAGATCTATCCGCGCGCGCGGCGCCTGAAATGGCTGCACGTGATGGGCGCCGGCGTCGATTCCGCGCTGGTGCCGACGCTGCCGGCCGATGTGATCGTCACGCGCGTGCCCGGCGTGTTCGGGCCGTGGATGCGCGAATACGTCTTGGGCTGGTGTCTGGCGATCACGCAGCGCACGGAGACGTATCGCGCCGCCCAGCGTGAGCGCCGCTGGCGCGACGACGTCCTGCCCGAGCGTCTGAGCGGCAAGACGATCACGATCGTGGGGCTGGGCGACATCGGCCGCACCATCGCCGCCGCGGCGCGCGCGCTGGACATGCGCGTCATCGGGGTGAATCGCTCCGGCCGCGCCGTTCGCGGGGTGGAGCGCGTGTCCCCGCTGCGACGCCTGGAGGGCGCCGTCGGCGAGGCGGATTTCGTCGTCCTCGTCCTGCCGCTCACCGATGCCACGCGCGGCGTGTTTGGCGCGCAGGCGCTGGCGGCGATGAAGCCGGCGGCGTGGCTCGTCAACATCGGCCGCGGGGCGCTGGTGGACGACGCGGCCCTGCTGGGCGCATTGCGGACACGCCGGATCGCGGGCGCGGTGCTCGACGTCTTCGCGACCGAGCCCCTGCCGCCGGACCACCCGCTGTGGACGCTCGACAACGTCATCGTCACGCCGCACATCTCCGGCCCGAGCACCCCGGCGCAGATGGCGCCGGTCTTCAACGACAACCTCGCGCGCTGGCTCGCCGGCCGCCCGCTGCGTCACGTCGTCGATCGCGCGCGCGGTTACTGAGTCGCCGCGGCGGAGTCTCAGGCTCGGCGTCGCTCCCGGTGACGATCGCCAACTGCCGCGCTCGAGATTGCCGCGCACAGGGCGTCCGCCCGCAACGGCTTGAGCAGCCAGTCGGTGAAGATATCGGCGTTCGGCGCCTCGACGTAGCGGTGGTGGCCGGTGATCGCGATGGCCGGCACGCGATTGATCCTGGCGCTCGGTTGCGCGCGCAGCCACGCCACCAGATCGACGCCGCTCTCGCGGCCCAGCTCGATGTCCGTCACCACGACGTCGGGCGGCGCCGCCGCGCCGATGAGGCGCCGCGCCTCTTCGACGCTTGCGGCCGCGACGACGCGTGCGCCGAAGTACTCCAGCACCTGCTGTAACGCGTCGCGGCTGTCGGGATCGTCCTCGACCATCAGGACAGCGACGCCGTGGAGGGGGGAATCGGCGCGAGGCATCGCGGAGGAGGAAGCAAGCGCGCCGCCACGTGGCCCACCGCGGAAAAGGCAGGGAATTTGGGCTGTCCGCGCGCAGCACGCCGGGAAATACTTTTCCGTTTTTCGGCGAGCGGACGGCGGACGGCGAGCGGCGGCTACTTCTTGGAGATCATCCAGCGATCGAGCGCCAGATGGGGCAGGCCGGATCGCTCGAACGTGTCCACCGCGTCCTCGGCCGAGCCTACGAGCGGCTCCCCGTGGAGGTTAAACGAGGTATTCAGGACGGCACCGATGCCGGTGCGCCGCTCGAACTCGCGCACCACGCGGTGATAGCCGGGATTCCACGCTTCGTCCAGCAGATGCGCCCGCGCCGTCGCGTCTTGTGGATGCAGCGCGGCGACGATCTCGTCGCGGCGCTTGGGGTTGGTCGCGAACGCCAGCATCATGTACGGCGACGCCAGTCCCTTGGGATTGACGACGTAGTCGGTCTCCCGTTCGCGCAGGATCGATGGCGCGAACGGCATCCAGAAGTCGCGGTTCTTGATCATGCGATTGATGGTGCCGACGACGCGGTGGTCCGAGGGATTGGCGAGGATCGAGCGATTGCCCAGGGCGCGTGCGCCAAATTCCATGCGCCCCGCACATCGGGCGACGACACCGTCCGCGACGAGCAAGTCGGCGATGCGCTCCTCGATCTGCTCGTGCTCGCTCACGCGGTACTTCGCCGCGAGGTCGCGCGTGCGGATGAGCGTCTCGACGGCGGCCGCGTCGATCGAGGGACCGAGATACGCGGGCCCGAACGGCTGCGGCCGCGCCTCGGCCCCGGCGCGCGCGAGCCAGCCGAGATACGCCGCGCCGATCGCGTTGGACTCGTCGCCGCACGACGGGAACACGAAGAGATCGCGCACCCACGGCT
>JBKOZH010000157.1:0-13069 GCA_046725765.1 Candidatus Methylomirabilota bacterium
CGCCTGCGACGCAGGCGCGCCGGCGGCGAGGTCCTCCTCCAGCCGCTCGAACAGCACGCGCTCGTGCACGACGTGCTGATCGAGGAAGAAGACCTCGTCGTCGCTCGTGGCGACGATGAACGTCTCCTGCACCTGACCCAGAACGCGGCCGAAGCGCCCGGGCGCGTAGCCTGCTGGCGCCTCGGCGAAAAGCGCGTGCTGGTCGGTGCCTGACGCCGCGGGCGCGATCGCCGACTCCGTAGTGTTCCACATCGCAGCAGGCGCGCCGCCGAGCGCCGGCACGACGTCGGGCGCGCGGAGCGCGTCGCGGAGCGCCGCCATCAGCATCTCTTGCACCAGCCGCGGGTGCCGGAAGCGCACCCACGCCTTGGTCGGGTGCACGTTGGCGTCGACGTCGGCGGGCGGCATGTCGACGGCGAGCACGACCAGCGGAAAGCGGTCGCGCGCCAGCAGCGGCCGGTACGCGGCGAGCGCCGCCTGCAGCAGCGCGGGGTCGCGCACGGGCCGGCCGTTCACGATGACGACGATGTCGTCGCGACCGCCGCGCGTGAGATCGGGCGGGCCGGCAAAGCCGTGCACGCGCAGGCCGTGCTCGGTGCGATCGACGCGCACGAGCCGCTGAGCGATCGGCCAGCCCCAGACGGCGGCGGAGCGCTCGCGCAGGTCCTTTGCCGCGGGCGCCGTCAGCGAGGCGCGGCCGTTGTGGGCGACGCGCAGCTGGACCTCGGGGTGCGCGAGCGCCAGCTGCGTGAGCGCGCGCAGCGTCGCCCCCAGCTCGGTGGTCGGCGACTTGAGGAATTTCAGGCGCGCGGGCGTGTTGAAGAAGAGATCGCGGACCTCGACGCTCGTGCCGACTTCGGCGGGCACGGCCAGACGCTGCGTGATCGCTCCGCCCTCACCGGCCAGGCGCAAGCCCTCCTCGCTCCCGCGCGCGCGGCTGGTGACCGTGAAGCGCGACACCGCCGCGATCGCCGCCAGCGCCTCACCGCGAAAGCCGAGCGTCGCGATCGCATCCAGGTCCGCGTCGCTCGGCAGCTTGGACGTGGCGTGGCGCTCGAGGGCCAGCGGAAGCTCGTCGGCGGTCATGCCGATGCCGTCGTCGGTCACGCGCACGAGCGCCGCACCGCCGTCCCGCAAGTCGACCGCGATCGCTGTCGCGCCCGCATCCAGCGCGTTCTCGACCAACTCCTTCGCCGCGGACGCCGGGCGCTCGACGACTTCCCCGGCGGCGATCTTGTTGACGAGATGATCGGGCAGCCGCCGAATTCGACTGCGACGATTGTCCGGCGTCACGGAGCTCCGGGCTCCTTGGGCAGGCCACCTACGTCCTTACGCGACCTCGCGGTCCCCGCTCCAACAGACCCTGCTCCAATCATTCCCGCTACAATCAACTGCCACTTCGCGAGCAGATTCAGCGCCTCGATCGGCGTGATGTGAGCGAGATCGAGCGCCGCCAGCTCCGCGGCCATCGGCTCGGGCCCGGCGGGCGCCGCGAAGAGGCCGAGCTGCACCGCGTCGGCGGCCTCGGCCGTCACCTGCCCCTGCTCCTCGAAGCGCGCGAGCAGCGCCTTGGCGCGCGCGATCACCGGCAGCGGCAATCCCGCGAGTCGCGCGACCTGGATACCGTAGGAGCGATCCGTCCCGCCGGGACGGACCTTGTGCAGGAAGACGATCTCGTCGTTCCACTCTCGCACGGCGACGTGGAAATTACGCACGGCCGGCAGCCGGCCCGCGAGCTGCGTGAGCTCGTGAAAATGCGTGGCGAAGAGCACCTTGGCGCCGACGGCCCGCTCGTGCAGGTCCTCGACCACCGCCCAGGCGATGGCGAGGCCGTCGAACGTGGACGTGCCGCGACCGATCTCGTCGAGCAGCACCAGGCTGCGCGGCGTGACGTTGTTGAGGATCGACGCCGCCTCGACCATCTCGACGAGGAACGTCGACTGGCCGCGCGCGAGGTTGTCCTGGGCGCCGACGCGCGTGAAGACGCGGTCCATCACGCCGATGTGCGCCGAGCGCGCGGGCACCCAGGCGCCCATGTGCGCGAGGATGACGATGTGCCCCGTCTGACGCAGGTACACGGATTTTCCCGCCATGTTGGGGCCCGTGAGGATCACGATCCGCGCGCTCGCGTCGAGGCTCAGGTCGTTGGGCGTCACGGGCTGGCCCGAGCGCGCCTCGAGCACGGGATGACGACCCTCGACGATCTCGAGCGCGTCGCCGGCGTCAACCTCGGGCCGCACGTGGTTGCGCACGTGTGCGACCTCGGCGAGCGCGGCCACGACGTCCAGCCGGGCCAGCGCGCGCGCGGTGGCGAGCAGCGGAGCCGAGCGTGCGGCCACCCGACCGCGCACGTCCTCGAACAATTCCGCCTCGACCCGGCGGCGTCGCTCCTCTGCGCCGAGGACCTTGGCCTCGTAGTCCTTCAGCTCCGGCGTCACGTAGCGCTCCGCACCAGTCAGCGTCTGGCGCCGCACGTAGTCCTCGGGCACGCGCGCGGCCTGGGCGTGGCTGACCTCGATGCCGTAGCCGAAGACGCGGTTGAAGCGTACGCGCAGGGTCGAGAGGCCCGTGCGCGCCCGCTCGCGCTCCTCGAGGCCGGCGATCCAGCGCCGGGCCTGCGCGGCGTCGCTCACGATGGCGTGCAGGGCCTCGTTCCAGCTCTCACGGATCACGCCGCCGTCGCTCAGCGTGAGCGGCGGCTCGTCCACCAGCGCGGCCTCCAGCAGTGCGCGCACGTCCTCGAGGTCCGCCAGCGCGCTGCGCGCCTCGGCCACCAGCGGCGCGTCCAGCTCCGCGCACGCAGCGCGGACGTCGTCGATCGGCGCCAGACACCGGCGCAGCGCGACGAGATCTCGCGCGTGGGCCACGCCGAGCGTAGCGCGGCTGGTCAACCGCTCGAGATCGCCGATACCACGCAGCAGGGTCCGCAGCCGTGCGCGCGTCTGGGGCGCGCCGACGAGAACGCCGATCGCGTCCTGGCGCTCACGGATTCGCGCCGGATCTCGCAATGGCTGCAGCAGCCACTGGCGCAGCAGGCGCGCGCCCATCGGCGTGGCCGTCTCGTCGAGCGCGCCCACCAGCGAGTGGCGCACGCCGCCGTCGGCGGCGCGCAGCAGCTCGAGCGTCTCCACCGCGGTCTCGTCGAGCGTGAGACAGTCCGCGGCGGTCAGACGGCCCAAACGCAGCACGTGGCCGAGCCGCTCGCCCTGCGTCCCGCGCACGTACGCGAGCGCGGCCGCCGCCGCCGAGAGTCCGAGCGTGAGGTCGGCGACACCGAACGCCTCGAGCGAAGCGACGCCGAAGTGCGCCGCGAGATCCGTCGCCGCGCGCCGCCCCGCGAACACACCGGGATCGACGAAGGTCAGCGCCGCTCCCGTCGCCTGCAGCCGCGTGAGCAGCGCGCCGCCGCCGCGCAGGCTCTCGGAAAGCACGATCTCGCTGGGCCGCCGCAGCAGCGCGGCGGCGAGCACGCCGCCCTCGCGGTCGGCGTCCTCGCCGGCCACGAACTCGCCGGTCGAAACGTCGAGCAGTGCCACGCCGATCGTGTCCGCCGGGCCCCCGCCCGGCGTGGCGACGGCGAGTAAATAGTTGTTCGCGCCGCCGGCGAGATAGGCGGTGTCGGTCAGCGTGCCGGGCGTGATGACGCGGACCACGTCGCGCTTGAGGAGCTTCTTGCCCTTGCCGGGCGCCTCCATCTGCTCGCAGATCGCGATCTTCTGGCCCACCTGCACCAGCCGCGCGATGTAGCCGTCCGCGGAGTGGTGCGGGATGCCCGCCATCGGCGCGCCCTGCCGCGCCGTCAGCGCAATCGAGAGCAGCCGCGCGCCGAGCTCGGCGTCCTCGCCGAACAACTCGTAGAAATCGCCGAGACGGAACAACAGCAGGTGGTCGGGATAGCGCCGCTTGAGCTCGCGGTACTGCTGCATCATCGGCGTGTCGACGCCGGACGTGCCGCCGCTCACGCCACCCGACTCCGCAGGCGCTGCCAGGTCGTCGCCAGATCCTCGGGCAGCACGCGCGTCTCGCCCACGACGGTCGCGAAGTTGTGGTCGCCGCCCCAGCGCGGGACGACGTGTACGTGCAGGTGGTCCTCGATCCCGGCGCCGGCGACCCGGCCCTGATTGAGGCCGACGTTGAATCCCTCGGCCCGGTACTCCACGCTGAGCGCCACCACCGCCCGCTGCACGAGGGCCATCGCGTCCGTCAGCTCTTCCGGTCGAGCGTCCACGAGCGTCGGAACGTGGCGATTGGTCACCGCCATCAGGTGGCCGGGCGCGTAGGGATAGGCGTTGAGGATCAGGAACGCGTGGGTGCCACGCAGGAGCACGAGCGAGGCGCGGTCGTCGCCGCCGTCACGTGCGGTGCAGAAGACGCAGCCGGTCGCGGGGTGCGAGCCGGCAATCCAAGCCATCCGCCACGGAGCCCACAGGCGCGTCAGCGCGCGGGCCGAGCCCTCAGGCGTTGACGAGCTCTCGCAGGCGCTTGCCGACCTTGAAGAAGGGTACGCGCTTCTGGGGAACGTCGACGGCGCTGCCGGTCTTCGGGTTGCGGCCCTTGCGCGAGTTCCGGTGGCGGATCCGGAAGCTGCCGAACCCCCGCAACTCCACCTTGTCGCCCTTCGCGAGCGCGTCGGTGATGTTGTCGAAGATGGTGTTGACGATGGTCTCGGTCTCTTTCTTGGTCAGATTCGAGAGCTTCGAGACTTCGTCGATGAGGTCGGCTTTCGTCATCGTCGTGGCTCCCCTCCGTTCGGGAAGCTAGCACGGACGTTTGAAGAATGTCAACGTCAATAGGGGGTTAGCGCCCGTCAGTCCATCAGGTAGAGGGGGGTCTTGAACAGGGGCAAGGCGGGGCGGAGGAGGCCGGCCGGTGTGGGTACGCCCAATACACTGCGCAGGAGATCGAAGATCGAGAACCGGCGGCGCGGCCGCTCGACGGCCGGCGGCGTCGGAAGATTCGCAAGCTTCGCGGCGGCGTTCACCGCGTCCTCGAGTCCGCCGAGCGCGTCCACCATCTTGAGCGACAGCGCCTGCGTCCCCGAGAACACGCGCCCGTCGGCGAACTGCGCGACTTGCTCGCGCGGAAGCTTGCGCCCCTTCGCGACGGCGTCGATGAACTGGCCGTGCACGTCGTCGAGCAACGTCTGCAGTACGCGCCGCTCCTCGGCCGTCATCGGGCGCGCGACGTTGCCGATGTCCTTGAACGCGCCCGCCTTGACGACGACGTAGTCGACGCCGACCTTCTTCATGAGCGCGTCGAGATTCGCGAGCTGCATGATCACGCCGATGGAGCCCGTGAGCGAGCCGGGGTTGGCGTAGATCTGATCCGCGCCGACGGCGATGTAGTAGCCGCCGGAGGCGGCGACCGCACCGAGCGAGGCCACGACCGGCTTGCCCGCCTCGCGCACGCGGCGCAGGGCGTCGTAAACCTCTTGGGTGGGACCGACCACGCCGCCGGGACTATTGATCCGGATGACGACGGCCTTGACGCTCGGATTCTCGCGATGCTGGCGCAGCTCGCGCACCAGGTCGTCGGTCTCGGCGATGAGGCCCTCGAGCTCGACGATCGCGACTTTGGGTCCGAAGAGCGCGCCGCCGTCGCCACCGCTCCGGCCCCACGAGCCGGCGGCGAGCAGGAAGAGGCCGATCACCCCGACGAGCACCAGCAGCGTCGCGGTGATCACCGTCAAGGGACGGCTCACCTATTCCTCGTCGTCGTAGTCGTAATCCCGACTCTTGCCGCGCTTGCGCCGTCCACCACCGCCGCCGCCACTACGGTCTTCCTCCACCGGGGGCGGCACCGCGTGGGCCAGCTCCTTGAGACTGAGGCCGATGCGCCGCTCGTGGGGATCGACGCGGATCACGAGCAGCGTCAGCTCGTCGCCGACGTTGACAACCTCACCCGGGGTGGCGATCGCGCGATGGGCCATTTGCGAGATGTGCAGCAGGCCGTCCACGCCGGGCTCCAGCTCGACAAAGGCGCCGAAGTCGGTCAGACGCACGACCTTGCCGGTCACGCGCGAGCCCATCGGAAAGCGCTGCGCGACCGTCGACCACGGATCGGGCTGAATCTGCTTGAGGCCTAACGATATCCGCTTGTTGTCGCGGTCGATGTTCAGGATCTGCGTCTCGATGTCCTGGCCCTTCTTCAAGATCTCCGACGGGTGACCGACGTTGCGCGTCCACGACATGTCGGAGATGTGCAGCAGGCCGTCCACGCCGGGCTCCAGCTCGATGAAGGCGCCGAAGTCGGTGAGGTTGCGCACCTTGCCGCTCACGCGCGTGCCGGGCTTGTAACGCTCCTCAATCGTCGTCCACGGATCGGGCTCGACCTGCTTCATACCCAGCGAGATCCGCTTGGCCGCACGATTGACGTCGAGCACGATGACCTCGACCTCGTCGCCGACGTTCACGAGCTTGCTCGGATGCCGCACGCGGCGCGTCCACGACATCTCGGAGACATGCACGAGCCCCTCGACGCCGGGCTCGAGCTCGACGAAGGCGCCATAGTTCGTGAGGCTCACCACCCGCCCGTGCGTCTTGGTCCCCGGCGCGTAGCGCGTCTCGACGGTCTCCCACGGGTCGTTGGACTTCTGCTTGTAGCCGAGCGAGACGCGGCCGCTCTCACGGTCGAAATGAAGAACAACAACTTCTACCTGATCACCCACCTGAAAGATTTCAGAGGGATGACCAACTCGCCCCCACGACATGTCGGTCACATGAAGAAGACCATCAATGCCGCCGAGGTCGATGAAGGCGCCATAATCTGTGATGTTCTTCACGGTCCCCGTCAGCACCATGCCTTCGTTCAGCACCTCGAGCGTGTGCTTCTTCTTTTCCTCGCGCTCCTCCTCGAGGACGGAGCGACGGGAGAGCACGACGTTGCCCCGGCGACGGTTGAGCTTGATCACCTTGGCGCGGATCTGCTGACCGACCATCGAGACGAGATTCTTCACCGGCCGCAGATCCACCTGCGAGCCGGGCAGGAACGCCTTCACGCCGACGTCGACGGCCAGGCCGCCCTTGACGACCTCGACCACGCGGCCCTCCACGGGCTGGCCCTTTTCGTACGCCTGGGTGATCGCGTCCCAGACTTTGATTTTGTCGGCCTTGTCCTTGGACAGGACGATGAGACCTTCGGAGTCCTCCTTGGCCTCGAGGTAGACCTCAATCTCCTCGCCGACCTTTGGCAACGCGCCGTGCCGGTGGAACTCCTCGATCGGAATCGCGCCTTCGCTCTTGTAGCCGACGTCGACGAGCACCTCGCTCGTTCCGACGTGGACCACGCGGCCGCGCACGACCTCGCCTTCCTCGAACTCGCTGGTCGTGCCGCCTTCCTTGAACCAGTCCTCCATGCGCTCCTCCGGTTCTGCGCCCTCCATGCGCGAACCGCCGAGGTATCGTCGTTCCTTCTCCGCCATGCCCCCAGGTCCTCCCCTCAGGTATTTTGCAGCCGCGCGATGGCCGCCATCATGTCGCGGCTCACCGTGTCGTAATACTCCTTTTTACCGGCGCCCGCTGGGCGTTGGAACCGCAGGGGTGGCCCGAAAGTTACCACCACCTTAGCAGGCTGCGGAAGTCGCCGCCCGCGCGGCCAGGCGCGTCCGCTACCGCGGATGAACACCGGCACGACCGGTGCGCCGCTCAGCACGGCGAGCAGTGCGGCGCCGGGCTTGGGCTCGCGCAGCGTGCCCTCATCGCCGCGCGTGCCTTCGGGAAACACGAGCAGCGCGCCTCCGCCCTCGAGCACACGCAACGCCACGCGCAGCGCCGCGGCGTCGGCGCCCTCGCGCCGTACCGGCCGCGCGTTGAGCCCGCGGATGAGCCGGCCGAAGCCGGGAATCGCGAAGAGCTCGGCCTTGGCCATGAACGACAGCTGGCGCGGTGCGACGCCGCCGACGAACGGCGGATCGAGCACGCTCGAGTGGTTGCTGACGAGTAGCACCGGCCCCGTCGCCGGCACATGATGGGTGCCGCGCCCCTCGAGCCGCCACATCGTCCGCATGATCACCACCGCGACCGGCTTGGCCGCCGCATAGAGGCGGGTCCCCGGCGCGGCCGCGCGGCGCGCGGCGACGCGCGCCGCCATGCGGTCGACGACCTCGTCGATCGAAAGGTCGCTCGTGTCGACCTCGATGGCGTCCGGCGCCTTCGCAAGCGGCGCGAGCTCACGCGTCGTGTCCTGCCGGTCGCGTACCTTCACCTCGTCGCGGATCGTGTCGAGGTCGGCGTGCACACCCTGGGCGGCCAGCTCGGAATGCCGCCGGCGCGCGCGGCTCTCGAGGTTCGCGGTCAGGAAGAACTTCACGTCGGCGCCGGGACACACGACGGTGCCGGTGTCGCGACCCTCGAGCACGACGCCCCCTGGCTCCGCCGCGCGCCGCTGCAGCGGCGTCACCTTGTCGCGGACCTCACGTCGCATCGACAGCGTCGAGGTCGCGTCGGCGACGGCCTGACTGCGGATGGCGCCGGTCACGTCTTCGCCGTTCAGCCGCACGTGACCGTCGACCACCGTGACGTCCAGCGGTGCGAGGTGTCGCGCCAGCGCCGCCGCGTCGTCGAGCGAGATCCCCGCGCGCAGCACGCTCAGGGCGAGCGCACGATACATCGCGCCGGTCGGGATGAGCGTGTAGCCGAGCCGCTCCGCGAGCCGGCGCGCCACCGTCGTCTTCCCCGCCCCGGCAGGACCGTCGATCGTGACCACGAGCCCGCGCGGGCCCATCAGGGTTCCACCGTGATCGACTCGCCGCCCGCGAGCGCGTTCAGCGTCGGCACGAACGTCGGAAAGGACGTCTGCACGCAGGCGGCATCCTCGATCACCGTTTCCCCGTCGGCGACGAGGCCGGCGACCGCGAGCGCCATCGCAATTCGATGATCGCCGCCGGACACCACGCGCGCGCCGCGGAAGCGCTGGCCGCCGGGGATGGCGATGCCGTCGGAGCGCTCGTCGACGCGCACCCCCAGCTTCGCCAGCTCGCGCGCGAGCGCGGCGATCCGGTCGGACTCCTTGACGCGCAGCTCGGCGGCGTCGCGGATCTCGGTGGTGCCGCGCGCCGTGGCGGCGAGCACGGCGAGCACGGGAATCTCGTCGATGAGCCGCGGAATCAGCTCGCCGGCGACGGTCGTCGCCGCCAGCGACGCCGCGCTCACGCCGAGCGCCGCCATCGGCTCACCGACGCCGTCGACCGCGGCGCCGTACGGCGTCGTGGTCAGCGGCGCGCGCATCGCGGTCAGCACGTCGAGCAGGCCCGTACGCGTCGGATTGACGCCGACGCGCTGCACCGTCACGCGCGCGTCCGGCACGAGCAGCCCGGCCGCGAGCACGAACGCCGCTGACGAGATGTCGCCGGGCACCTGCACCGCGGTGCCGCGCAGTCGCCCCGGATGTAGCGTGACCGTGAGCGGATCCGGCCGCTCCACGCGGGCGCCGAAGGCGCGCAGCATCACTTCCGAGTGATCGCGCGAGGGCGCGGGCTCGCGCACGGTGACCGGACCGTCGGCGCGCAGCCCGGCGAGCAGAATCGCCGACTTCACCTGCGCCGACGCCATCGGCGTCGCGTAGCTGATCGCGCGCGGCCGCTCGGCGCCGCGCACGGCGAGTGGCAGGCGTCCGCCTTCCGCGCGGCCGACGATCGTGGCGCCCATCGTCGTGAGCGGATCCGCGACGCGTCTCATCGGACGGCGGCGCAGCGACTCGTCGCCGGTGAGCAGCGTCCAGAACGGCTGGCCGGCGACGAAGCCGATCAGCAAGCGCGCCGTCGTTCCGGAGTTGCCGCAATCAATCACGTCGCCGGGCTCGCTGAGGCCATCGAGGCCGGCGCCGGCGATGCGGTAGTGTCCCGGCCCCTTCTTCGTGACGTCCACGCCCATCATCTGAATCGCGGTCAGCGTGCGCAGGCAGTCCTCACCCTCGAGGTAGCCCTGCACCTCGGTCGGCCCGTCGGCCAAGGCACCGAGCAACGCGGCGCGGTGCGAGATGGACTTGTCGCCAGGCACCTCGCACTCGCCGGCGAGCCGCCGAACCGGACGCACGCGGAAGTTCACGCGAGCCCCTCGCGCGCGCTCTTGAGCCGCGCCAGCAGCGCTTCGATGCCCGCCGCGTCGCCGGCGGCGATCAGCCGCTCCAGCTCGTCGAGGGCCGCGCGGAAGGCCACCAGGCTCGCGCGCACCGCGTCGGCATTGGCGAGCAGCACGTCGCGCCACATCGGCGGGTCCGCCGCGGCGATACGCGTGGTGTCGCGAAAGCCGCGCGCCGCGAACGCGAGCGCGCCGGGCTCGAAGCGGCCGACCGCGTCGACCAGCGCCCACGCCGCCACGTGTGGCAGGTGGCTGATCGCGGCCACGGTGCGGTCGTGCGTCTCGGGATCGAGCGCGCTCACGCGCGCGCCGAGCGCCTCCCAGAGCGCGGTAATGCCCTTGACCGCGCGCGGCTCGGTGGCGTCGGTCGGCGTGACGATCACCGTGGCGCCGCGAAAGAGGTCGGCACGCGCGACCTGCCAGCCGCTCTTCTCCGAGCCCGCCATGGGATGGCTGCCCACGAAGCCGAGCGAGCGGCCGGCGGCCAGGCGCTCGGCGACGGCGACGATGCCACGCTTGGTGGAGCCGACGTCGGTCACCAGCGCCGACGCGGGCACGCCTCGCCAGATCGCTTCCAGCAGGTGCTCATTCGCCGAGACGGTGGCCGCCAGCACCACGCAGTCGGCGCCCTCTACGCCGGCCCCGACGTCGATGCTGATCCGATCCACGACCCCTGCGCGGAGCGGCGCCTCGAGCCGCTGCCGATCCCGGCCGACGCCGACGATCTCGCGCGCCAGACCACCCGCGCGCGCAGCCAGGGCGATGGACCCGCCCAGCAGCCCAACGCCGACGATAGCCAGCCGTTCGATCACGCGGGCGCCTTCCCGAGCACCGTCTTGAGCGCCTTCACGAGGCGGCGGTTTTCTTCGGGCGTGCCGACCGTCACGCGCAGCGCGGACTCCATGCCGAACGGCGTCATCGGCCGCACGATCACGCCTTCCTTGAGCAGGCGCTGATAGATGTCGGAGGCGCTGCGGCCGACGTCGACGAGGATGAAGTTGGCGCGCGACGGCACGTAGCGGATCCCCAGCGCCGTGAACTCGTCGTAGAGGTAGTGACGACCGGCCTCGATCATCCGTACGCACTCGAGCGCGTGGTTGTCGTCCTCGAGCGCCGCCAGCGCCGCCGCCTGGGCCAGCGAGTTGACGTTGAACGGCTGGCGAATACGGTTCATGAGCGAGATCGCGTCGGCATCGGCGACGCCGTAGCCCACGCGCAGGCCGGCCAGGCTGGCCGCCTTGGAGAAGGTGCGCAGCACGATGACCTTGCGGCCCTGGCGCACGTACTCCAGCGTGCTCGGAAAATCCGGCCCCATCGCGAATTCGATGTACGCCTCGTCGAAGATCACGATCGTGCGTTCGGGCATGCGGGCCATGAACGCCTCGACCTCGTCGGCGGTGACGATGGTGGCCGTGGGATTGTTGGGGTTGGCGACGAACACCATCTTGGTCATCGGCGTGATCGCGCGCGCCATCGCCTCGAGATCCAGCCGATGGTCCTTCAGCATGACCATCACGCGGATGCCGCCGGCGGCCTGCACGATCATCGGGTAGACGACGAACGAGGGATGCGGAACGATCGCCTCGTCGCCGGGCTTGAGGAACGTGCGCACGGCCAGCTCGATCAGCTCGTTGCTCCCGTTGCCGAGCACGATCTGGTCGTGCGTGAACCCGTGCTTCTTCGCCACCGCTTGGCGCAGGTAGTAGCCGCTGCCGTCGGGATAGCGATTGAGGTGGCTCAGCTGCGCCATGATCGCCCGCTGCACGCGCTCGGACGGCGGCAGCGGGTTCTCGTTGGAGGCGAGCTTGATAGCGTCGTGCACGCCGTACTCGCGCTCCGTCTCCTCGATCGGCTTGCCCGGCTCGTAGGGGGCGATGCCCAGGATGTGCGTGTTGGCGAGCGACTCCCACTGCGTGTGCATGCCCTCTCCTTATGCGGCGGGGTACGAGCCGAGGACTTTCAGGTGCAGGGTCCGTTCGCCGATCTCCCGCAGCGCGGCGGCCACCGCCGGCGTCTCGCGATGGCCCTCGAAGTCCACGAAGATGACGTATTCCCAGGCGCGGCTCTTGGCCGGGCGCGATTCGATCTTGGTGAGGTTCAGCCCGGCGCGCACGAACGGCTCGAGGATGCGATAGAGCGACCCGGGCTCGTTCTTCATGGCGAAGAGCAGCGACGTCTTGTCGCGGGCGCTCGGGGCGGCGGGGACGCTGCGCACCGGCGAGCCGATGACGAGAAAGCGCGTGGCGTTGTGGCGGTTGTCTTCAATGCGCGCGCGTAGCACGGGCACGCCGTAGAGGGTGCCCGCCAGCTCGGCCGCGATCGCGGCGACAGTCGGGTCGCCGGCCGCGATCTCGACGGCGGCGGCGGTGGACGATGTCTCCTCGGTCGCGACCTCGGGCAGATTCGCGGCAAGCCAGCCGCGGCACTGCGCCAGACCTTGAGGATGCGACAGCACGCGCTTGACCTCGGCCAGGTCGCTCGCCCGCGACAAGAGCTGCTGCGCGATCTCGAGATAGATCTCGCCGCAGATGATCGCCTCGGAGTCGATGAGGCGATCGAGCGTCACGTTGACGGCGCCCTCGGTGCTGTTCTCCACCGGCACGACGCCGAACGCCGCGCGGCCGCGCTCCACCTCGTCGAACACGTCCAGGATCGTGCGCGCGGGGCGGAAGTCCGCGGCGTTGCCGAAGCGGCCGAGGGCCGCCTGATGCGTGAACGTCGCCTTCGGTCCGAGATACGCGACCGTCTGCGGCCCCTCGAGCGCCCGGCACGCCGAGAGCACCTCGCGCCAGATCGCCGTCACGTTGTCGGCGCTGAGCGGTCCGCGATTATGCGCGGACAAATGCCTCAGGATCTCAGCTTCCCGCTCCGGGACATACGACGGCGTCCCCTGCCGTCGTTTGAGGTTGCCGATCTGAAGGGCGGCCTCGGCGCGTTGGTTGAGGAGGTTGAGGATTTGGTTGTCGAGTTCGTTGATCCTGGTCCGCCAGTCG
>JBKOZH010000039.1:0-5208 GCA_046725765.1 Candidatus Methylomirabilota bacterium
GATCCTCGACGTGCGGTGGTGCGACGCGCATGCACTGCAGCACGAGGGGACCGACGACGGCCTCGTCAGCGCCACGGCATATCTGCTGGGCAGCGTCGAAGCCGGTGGCGAGGACAACCGACGCTGGTGCGAGATCCTGCACCGGCGGCGCCCCGCCACATCGATTCCCGTTCAGCGCAGCTAGGCCAGCGCCACCAGCTCGTCGAGGTTGCGGTAGCTCATCGCGCGGCGGCCTGTCTCGAGGTCGCCGATGATCGCGATGAGCCGCTCGGTCAGCGGCATCGCCAGGTTCATCTTCTGAGCCTTGGCGACAGTCGCGCCGAGCAGCGCGCCGACTTCGGTCCGACGCCGGCGCACGGCAAGGTCCCTCCAGATCCCGGTCTTTGTTTTGGTGTGCGCGCGGTAATGCTCGGCGATCACCGCCATCGCGCGCGCACGCGCCGCACCGTCGCCGCGCGCCGCCGCGCGATAGTCGGCCGGATCGTACTCGTCGAACGCCTCGAGCCGGATTCCTGCCGCGTCGGCCACACGCATGCTCTCCATGACCAGCGCGACGAGCATGCCCTGCACCTCCACGGAGCGCTCCACGACCTCGTACACGTGCGCGTCCACCACGGCCGTGGCAATGAGCAGCGAGCCGTAGACGTGCTTGGCCCACGTGTAGCCGAGGATGTTGTCGCTGACGCGCGTCGCGGCGACAACGTCGAGCAGCTTGGCCAGCGCGTTCACCCGCTCGCTGCGCCGGCCGTCCAGCTCGCCCAGCACCAGCGCGCCCTCACCGCCATGCAGGATCCGCCCGGGCGCCGTCCAGTCCGCCGCCCAGTTGACGAGGCAACCCACCGTGCGGCGCTCGCCGACGGCGGCGGCAATCAGCTCTTCGTTCAGGCCGTTCTGCATCGAGACGATCGCGCCGTCCTGCGCGAGTCGCGGGGACAGCACGTCGAGGGCCGCCGGCGTGTCCTGGGACTTCACGGCCAAGAGCACGAGCTCGAGATTGGAGCCGAGCGCATCCGGGGTGATCGCGCGGACGCGCACGGTCTGGCTCCCGCCGCGCCGCTCGATCGTGAGACCGCCTGCGTTCATCGCAGCCACGTGGTCGGCGGCCTTGTCGACGAGCAGGACCTCATGGCCGGCTCCAGCGAGCGCCGCGCCGGTGATGCCGCCGATGGCGCCGGCGCCGAAGACGGTGATGCTCACGCGAGGAAGTTCGTGACGGCGTCCGCGAAGGCCTGAGGCGCCTCCCAGGGCAGCATGTGGCCGGCTCCCTCGATCATCTGCACGCGAGCGCGGGGGATCAGCGCTTGCCACTGCGCCGCGTACGCCGGCGCAATGAGCCGGTCCTGCGCGCCCCACAGCACGAGCGTGTCGGCGGTCAGCCGGTAGAGGCGCTTCGAGAGCCGCCGGTTGGGAATGGGAAAGAGGATCTTGCCGGCCATCGCCAGACGGCGCTGCGTGACGATGTAGAAATCCTTCAGCGCCTCCATGTCCGAGAGGTCGGCGCCGCCGGTGAGCAGCGCCGCGCCCCGCGCCGGATCGACGAACAGCACCTCGGCGATCTCGTGGGGGAGCATGGCGAAGATGTCGGGGATCGGCCGGTCTTCGAGCCAGAGCCCCGCCGCACCGACGAGCACCAGCCGCGACAGATCACGCGGCGCCAGGCACGCCATCTCGGCGGCGATCATCCCGCCCATCGAATGACCGATGAGGTGCGGCTGCGAGAGTCCCAGCGCGTTCACGAGATCCCAGCCGTGCAGCGCGAAATCGAGCATGTCTTCGAGCAGCTCGTCGCCAGTCGACTCGCCGTAAGCCGGCCACTCGGGCGCGAACACGTGATGGCGCTGCGCGAGCAGGTCGAGAAACGGATTGTCGGCGAGGAGGCCGCCGGCGCCGTGGAAGAACACGACGGGCGCGCCGCTGCCCGCTTCCAGCACGCGGCACCGGGTGCCCTTCACGGTGTCGACGACCTGCCACTTCATCGCGGCCACTCGACGTGCTTCTTCTCGGCCCCCGGCCGCTGCTCCTCGGGACGCAGGCGATCGTCCATGGGATGGATCCACCAGCGCTCGTCGTGCTTGTAGTCCGGCCAGAGGTCGCGCAGCCGCGGCATGACCTTTTCCGCGAAGAGCTTGGAGGAGTGGCGCGTTTTCCAGTCCGGCATGTTGCCGTTGTGGAACAGGCAGAACAGGTGGCCGATGCGCAGGCCCTTGATGCACTCCTCCAGCTGCTGGCGCACGGTCTCGGGACTGCCCGCGATGACGAACCGCTCGTCCACGAGCTGCTTCCACGTCAGGTTCTCGAGGATCTTCTGGCGCGCGCGCGTGAGTTGCGACAGCGCGCCGTACTTCACCGTCGCCATGGTGCGGTAGCCGGGCGGGTCGGCGAACGGCGGGAAGATGTGCAGGCAGCGGTTGAAGAAGTAGAGGCAGTGCTCGGCGTAGAGCCGTTCGGCTTCAGCGTCCGTGTCCGCCACGCAGATGATCTGGGCGAAGGCGGCGCGGTACGGGGACTCGTCTTTCCCGCGCTTCGCGACGCGCTCCCAGTAGCCGTCGAGCAGCGACTTGCCGCGCAGGTAACCGAAGAACGACAGGTACGAGTAGTTGTAGTCGTAATCGAGGCAGAAGTCCCACGTCTCGATGGAGCCGCCGCCCGGAATGTAGATCGGCGGGTGCGGCTTCTGGATCGGCTTGGGCCAGCAGTTCACCCAGCGCAGCTGGTTGTACTTGCCGTCGAAGGCGAAGGGCTCCTCGCTCGCCCACGCCTTCATGATCATCTCGTGCGCCTCGCGATACTTGTCGCGCGTCAGCGCCGGAATCTGGCCGTAGCAGAAGTTGGTGTCCATCGACGTGCCGACCGGGAAGCCGGCGACCAGCCGGCCGCCCGACATCACGTCGAGCATGGCGAACTCCTCGGCCACCCGTATAGGAGGGTTGTAGCCGGCGATAGAGTTCCCGATGACACAGATGGCCGCCCGAGATGTCCGCCGCGTGAGGGTCGCGGCAATCAGGTTCGGCGAGGGCATGAGGCCGTACCCGTTCTGGTGGTGCTCGTTGCACCCGATGCCGTCGAACCCCAGGGTCTCGGCGTACTCGAGCTGGTCGAGATACGTGTGATAGACGTTATGGCCGCGACGAGGGTCGTAGAGCGTGTTCGGGATGTCGACCCAGACCGAGCGGTGCCGCTCCCGGAAGTCGTCGGGCAGGTACGGCCACGGCATGAGGTTGAACCAGGTGAACTTCATAGCGTCCGCGATCCTAGCACGTAGTCCGGCCGCCGACACCCGGTGACGTCCAATGTCGGGCGGTCGACGCCGCTTGTAATCGTGCGCGCGCCAAAGCGTTGGAGTTGGGCATTCACAAATCCGGCTCGCCACTTGCTTGCTGATTCGGCACTTTGCCGCTGGAGGGCGTCGCGTATGCGCTTCGGGTTGCCTGAACGGTTCGTCAGCGACATCGGCATCGACCTCGGTACCGCCAACATCGTCGTGCACGTCCGCGGCCGCGGCATCGTGCTCTCGGCGCCCTCGATCATCGCCATCGACCGGCGGGATCGCTCCGTGGTGGCCGTCGGCCACGACGCCAAGGCCATGCTCGGCCGCACCCCGGACTACATCGAGGTCATCCGGCCGCTGAAGGGCGGGGTCATCGCCGACTTCGACGCCGCCGAGATGATGCTGAGACAGCTGGTCGGCCGGATCCGACGCCAGCCGTTTGGCCGGTCTCGCATGATCATCGGGGTGCCGTTCGGCATCACCCCGGTCGAGGAGCGTGCGGTCCGCGAGCTGGCGATCCAGGCAGGCGCCCACAGCGTCCATCTCGTGCAGCAGCCGATCGCGGCGGCCATCGGCGCCGGGCTACCGATCCACGAGCCCGGCGGCCACGTCGTGGTCGATCTGGGCGCGGGTACGACCGAGGTGGCCGTCATGTCCCTCTCCGGCGTTGTCCTCTGTCAGTCCGGGCGGCTGGCCGGCGACGACCTGAACGAGGCGATCATCCAGTACATCAAGAAGCACTACAACGTACTGGTCGGCGAGCGCCGGGCCGAAGAGATCAAGCTCACGCTCGGTGTGCGGCGGGCCAGCGGGGAGCCGCAGCGGATCGAGGTCAAGGGCGCCGACGTCGTGGCGCGCGTGCCCAAGGCCATCGTGATCACCGAGGACGAGGTGCGGGAGGCCGTGCACGACTGCCTGTCGGGCATCGTCGCCACCGTACGGTCGTCGCTCGAGCGCACGCCACCCGAGATCGCGGCCGATATGGTCGACAACGGCATCGTCCTCACCGGCGGCGGCGCGCTGCTGACCGGCCTCGACGAGGTGGTCCACAAGGAAACGCATCTGCCGGTGGCCGTCGCCGCCGAGCCCCTGTCCTGCGTGGCGCGCGGGCTGGGGACCCTGCTGGGCGACATCGGCCTGCTGGAGCGCATCGCGCTGCACTCGTAGCCGGCGGAGGGCGCATCGGGCGGCGGCGGGCCGGAGCATCGGCCGGCGCCGAATTTTCGACAGCTTCGAGGCCTCCTACGCAAATAATGGTCCCAAGGGCGTCACTGAACCGATTGCCATGGAGGGACCAGATGACGGCTACGCAGCGCAGGATGCGGGTGCGGAGACGGAAGGCCGATCGGAACGTCGCGCGCGCAAAGCGCGCGGTCAAGGCGCTCACGCGCCGGCTACGCCGTGCGACGATGACGCTCAACAAGCGTCAGGCCGCGCGCAAGAAGATCTCGTAGTCTCGCTGCCTCACTCGCGCAGGTACAGCCGCGCGAAGTGGTGGTCGATGACTTCGCCGTCCACGCCCACGGCGAAGTTGGAAGTGATGAGCCCAAGTGCACCGGCGAACACCCCGTCGCCGCCGGTCACGGTCCACATGACGGCGCCGCGCGTCCAGCCCGGGATCGGGCTGGGCGCAACGGTGCCGCGGCCGACCGTCACGAACGAGACGCGGCCGGCGCGGCCGTAGGTGATCGTGCCGTCCTCCACGAACGAGCCGTCGTCGAAGCGCTCCACCCGCGACTCCAGCACCGCCTGCTCGCCCTCAACGGGCTCCACGCGCGTGCGCACGCCATCCCTGCCCATCACGGTCGTCAGCGTCTGACTGGGCGCGGTCGACGTGGCCCGTCGCTTGGAGGCGTCGCCGGCCAGCGGCCGCGCGCGGCCGCGGAATTCCAGCGCAAAGACGACCTCGCGCATCAGAAAACGATCAGCCCCCGCGACAG
>JBKOZH010000008.1:0-2451 GCA_046725765.1 Candidatus Methylomirabilota bacterium
TCGCGGATCGCCGCCGCCAGCAGCGCGCGACCGTTGCGCGGGCCCGACGGGATCACCATCTTCAGCCCGGGGATGTGCGCGTAGAACTGCTCCTCCGACTCGCTGTGGTGCTCCAGCGCGCGCACACCACCGCCGTACGGCATGCGCATGACCATCGGCACGTGGAAGCGGCCCTGCGAGCGGTTGCGGTAGCGAGCGGCGTGGTTCTCGATCTGGTGGAAGCACTGGAAGGCGAAGCCGGAGAACTGGATCTCGCACACCGGCTTCAGGCCGTAGAGGGCCATGCCGATGGAGGTCCCGATGATCGCGGACTCCGCCAGCGGGCTGTCGATCACGCGCTTGCTGCCGTAGAGGCGGTGCAGATCCTCGGTCACGCGGAACACGCCGCCGTCGACGCCGACGTCCTCGCCGATGACCAGCACGTCCGGATCGCGCTCCATCTCCTGCGTCAGCGCCAGGTTCAGCGCCTTGACCATGTTCAGCTTGGCCATCAGCGGCGCCCGCTCCGCTGTCCGCGCATGGGGGGCGAGGGCTCGTGCTTCTCGCGCCGGCCCGGCTCGCCGCTTCGCAGCGTCTCGGCGAGCGTCTCACGCTGGGCCTTGAGCTCCGGCGGCAGCTCCGCGTAGACGTGGTCGAACATCAGCAGCGGGTCCGACGGTGCGGTGGCCTCGAAGCGCGCGATGGCTGCGGCGATCTCCTCGTCGACCTGAGCCTCGAGCCCGTCTTCGAGCAGGCGCTTCTTCTTGAGATAGGCGGCGAAGCGCGTCAGCGGGTCCTTGCGCTCCCACTCCGCGACTTCTTCGGCAGAGCGGTACTTCGTCGGATCGTCGGCCGTCGTGTGCACGCCGAGGCGATAGGTGACGCACTCGATGAGCGTCGGGCCGTCGCCGGCGCGCGCGCGGTCGACGGCCTCGCGGCTGGCCGCGTAGACGGCGAGGATGTCGTTGCCGTCCACCTGGATGCCGGGCAGCCCGTAGGCCAGCGCCTTCTGCGCGATCGTCTTCGAGTTCGTCTGCTTCTTGAGCGGGACGGAGATGGCCCACTGGTTGTTCTGACACACGAACACGACCGGCACGTGCCAGACGCCGGCGAAGTTCAGCGCCTCGTGAAAGTCGCCCTCGGACGTCGCGCCGTCGCCGAAGTACGCCATCACGACGACGTCGTCCTCACGGTACTGGGCGGCGTAGGCGAGACCGACGGCGTGGGGAAGCTGGGTGGACACCGGGATGGTGATCGGCAGGTCGCGCTGATCGGGAGCGGGTTGGCCACCCTCCAGGTGGCCGGCGAAGAATCGCAGCAGCTTCTCGATCGGCCACCCCCGCCAGATCATCGACGCTGTCTCACGGAACGAGGGCACCATCCAGTCGGTCGGGCGCAGCACCGCCACGCTGCCGAGCTGCGCGGCCTCCTGGCCCTTGATGGGGGCGAAGGTGCCAATGCGGCCCTGACGCTGCAGCCGCACCATGCGCTCGTCGAGGCGCCGCGCCAGCAGCATCGCGCGATACAAACGCTTGAGCTCGTCGGGTGCCAGACGGGGGTCCAGGCTTCCGTCGAGGTTGCCTTCCGCGTCGAGGATCGACAGGTACTCGACCGTAAAGCGAGGCTCGAGTGCAGTTCTCGGCATGCACGCCCTCCGGTGTTGCGCTCATTGTACCCGGTGAACCCAGCGGAACGTGCAGTCGCGAGGGACGCGCGCGCGGCGTGCTACTTGCGGCCGCCCGACGCGCGCTTGGGGACGGCCTTGGCGGCGACGGCTTTGGCGGCCGCGGGCTTTGCCTCGGCGGCCTTCGCGGGCGGCTTCTTCGCCGTGGCTGCGGATTCCGGCAGGCCGCGGCGGGCAAGCGATGCCTTGAGCGCGTCCATCAGGTCGATGACGTGCGGGCGCTCGGCGGGCGCCGGCGCGGCGGTCACTTCCCGGCCTTCGATCTTTTGCTCGAGCATGTTCTGCACGCGCTGCCGGTAGTCGTCGGCGAACTGCTCGGGCTTGAACTCCTCGCTGGCGAGCCCGCGAATGAGCTGCAGCGCCAGGTCCAGCTCGCCGTCGCGGATCTTCGCCGACTCGCCCTTGTCGACGTCGGCGAACGAGCGGACCTCGTCGGCGAAGAACATCGTGTGTAGCAGCAGCCCGCCCTGGGCGGCGCGGATGAGAACGAGGCTCTCCTTGCCGCGCATGACGAACTTCGCGACGGCCACCTGCTCGGCCTTGGCCATCGCGTCGGCGAGCAGGCGATAGGGCTTCTCGCCGCCCTTGTCGGAGCCGAGGTAGTACGCCTTCTCGAAGTAGACGGGATCCACCTGCGCCAGCGGCACGAACTCCAGGATGTCGATGATCTTGGAGGCTTCGCCCTCGAGCGCTTTGAGCTCGTCGTCGGTGACACGCACGAACTGGCCCTTCGCGAACTCGTAGCCTCGCACGAGCTCGGTGCGCTCGACCGTCTCGTTGTCGACCGG
>JBKOZH010000053.1:0-38803 GCA_046725765.1 Candidatus Methylomirabilota bacterium
GCTCGGCCCCCAGCCCGACGTCGTCGTGGAGATCAGCCGCACGCGGTTGCGTCACGGGGACGTCGTCGTGCTGTGCTCGGACGGCGTGTGGTCGTCGCTGGCGGATCACGAGATCGCCGAGGTCGTTCGTCGCCGCCCCGAACCGCGCGCGGCGTGCGAGACGCTCCTGCGGCTGGCCAGCGAGCGCGGCGGCCGTGACAACGCCACGGCGGTGGTCGCGCAGTTCGACGCTACGACGTGACGGCCGTGGCCATGACCGCGGCCAGCCGGCTGCGCAGGAACAATCGCGCGCGGTGAAGCCGGGTCTTCGCGTCGGCGACCGTGCTGCGCGTCGCCGCCGCGACCTCGGCCATCGGCAGCCCCTCGACGTCACGCAAGATCACGACGGCACGGTAGGCCGCCGGCAGATCGTCCATCGCGGCGCCGAGCGCCGCACGTAAGGAGCGCGCGAGCGCGGGATCGTCGAGCCGCTCCGACCAGTCGCGGCGCTCGGCAAGCGACAGCAGCTCGTCGTCGAGGGTGTTCGGCTCGCCGCTCCGCTGAGGCGCGGCTCGCTGAGCCTTTCGCACCGCCGCCGTCGCGACGACTCGATAGAGCCACGATCCCAACGCGGCTTCGCCGCCAAACGTGTCGATGGTGTCCAGCGCGCTCCAGAACGCATCCTGGACGATTTCCTCGGCGTCCTCGGCGTCCTGGGTGATTCCGAGGGCCAGCCGATATGCGCGCGCGCCGTAGGAGCTCACGACGCGCTCCGCCGCGCTCTCGTCGCCTCGCCGCAGACCGTCGAGAAGGCCACCCTCCACGGTCGCGCTCATCGCGTCGCCTTCACCAGCGCCCAACGCGACAGTCCCGCGCCCGCGTCGCGGCCGTGTGGCGGCGCGGGAACCGACCGTGGTGTCTCGGCGGGCGCCTCGCGGTTCGGCGTTTCGGCGTCGATCGAGCCGTGAAGGTCGGCGATGCGATCGTCGGCGACGAGGTCCATGAAGAACGACTCGTGGGCGTCCAGCCAGCTCATCCGTAATGTCCCCCTGCGGTAGCGCGCCGGACGAGCGAGCGCGGATCCGCTCGCCCGGCGCGTGCGATCAACGCTCCGGCGCTTCGACCGTGCGCTCACCACGCGGCGCCTGGATCTCGTCGCTGCGTGGGGCCTCGTACTCGTACCCCCGTGGTGCTTGCACCTCGTCGCTGCGCGGAGCCTCGTACTCGTAGGCGCGGGGCGCCTGCACCTCGTCTCGCTCGAGCGCGCTGGTGTGCGCGGCACCCGCGAGCGGAACGAGCGCGAGAGCGATTGCGATGGCGTGTCGTCGTGTCATGTCGTGATCTCCTTTCGCCGCCCCGTGCAGAGCACCCGGCGTGCCACACTCGAATTGCGCGGAATGGCTGACCTCATGGGCGCTTCGGGAATGGCCCGCCGGTTTCATCGCGGAACGCGCGGTTCACTCTGAAACGCTCGCGTGGCGCGCCGCCGCGGGCCGGCCACCACGACTGCGCGCGCCGACGCGTGTTTCGGATTGAAACGGCGTTCCAGCTTGAAACGCGCGACACGTGGTGATGGCGTGCATTGTCGTGGGGATGGGTGCGGCATCGAATTTGCCGGCGTAGACTCCACTGAGTTGGAGGGTTCGATGCCGGTGCCGCTGTTGCTGACGTTCGTCTCGACGGTCGCGTTCGCGATCCAGCTGTTGATCTTCGCGTACCTCTATTCTTCGCACCGCGTGCGGTTCTTCCAGTACCTCCTGCTCGCCTGGGGCGCGTACACGCTGTCGAAGGGCTTCAAGCTGGTCGACGTCCTGGTCTTTGGTCTCGAGCAGCCCGGCCTCGTGTCAGGCATGGCCAGCGTCGCCGCCGTCGGCTTCATGCTGGCCGCCGCGTGCGCGTACCGCTGGGATTACCGCTTGCGCGGTCGTGACGTCGTGCTGGGCGCCGCCGGTGCGTTCGTGCTGGCGATCGCCGGCGACGTCGGCGGCAGCGGCGACGACGGTCTGCGGCTCGTGGGCCTGGCGCTTGGCGGCGTCCAGATGGTCGCGGGCGCGCTGTTCTGGCCGTCGCCGGAGCGAGTTGCCCACGGCCAGCGCGTGCGCGGTGAGCGGCTGCTCGCGGGGCTGCTGATGCTGTGGGGTGTCCATCGCATCGCCACCCAGTTCGTGACGGCGCCGGCGGGATCGCCGGCGTACCTGAGTGTGCATGCCGTGTTCATCACGCTCTATTTCCTCTCGACGTTCGCCGTCATCATCATGGTGCTCGAGCGCGCGCGGAGCGAGAGCGAGCGACTCCATGCGCGGCTGCGCGCGGCCGAGCGCCTGGCCACGACGGGCGAGCTGGCCGCCGGTATGGCGCACGAGATCCGCAATCCGCTGGCAGCGATCGTCAATGCCACCGCGCTGCTCACCGACGAGGCGGGGCTGACGGCCGATGAGCGTGCGTCGACGGTCGCGGCCATCCGGACGGAGGCGCGGCGGCTCAACCGGATCCTCTCCGACTTCCTGCAGTTCGCGCGTCCCCAACACGTGCGGCGCGCGCCCGGCGACATCCGCGAGGTCGTGCAGCACGTGAGCGCGCTGATCCGCGACGATCGCTCGCGCGCGCCGCGGGTGGACGTGAAAGTGGCGGTGGATCCAACGGTGCCGCGCTTTCCCTTCGACCGCGATCAGGTGACCCAGGTGCTGTGGAACGTCGCGCTCAACGGTGTGCAGGCGATGAACGGCCGCGGCCGCCTGTCGGTCGACGTCGCGCGCGTGGACGGCCACGTCGCGCTCGCGGTCAGCGACACCGGCCCCGGTATCCCGAGCGAAGTCCGGCCGCGCGTTTTCGAGCCGTTCTACTCGGACAAGCCCGACGGCAGCGGGCTCGGGCTGACGATCGCCGAGCGCATCGTCGCCGCCCACGGCGGGCGGATCGACATCGAGTCGCCGCCGGGCGGCGGCACGCGGGTCACGCTGCGCTTTCCGCTCGAGGCGGTGTGACGATGGCGTACCTGCTGGTCGTCGACGACGAAGCGCCGGCGCGCACGACGCTCGCGCTGCTGCTGCGCAAGCGCGGCCATCGCGTCGTCGAGGCCGACGGCGTCGCCACGGCGACGAAGCGCCTGGCAGACGAGCTTTTCGATCTCGTCGTGACAGATCTGCGGATGCAGGACGGCGACGGGCTCGACGTGCTGCAGGCGGCGCGCGCGCAGGCCGACGCGCCCGAGGTGATCTTGTTGACGGCCTATGCCGAGTGGAAATCGGCCAAGGAAGCCATCCGGCTCGGGGCGCTCGATTACTTCGAGAAAGGCCAGGAGCCGGAAGAGCTCTATCACCGGATCGACAAGGCGCTGGCCGGCCGCACCCTCCGGCGCGAAAACGCCAACCTGCGTGCGCAGCTCCGCGAGCGCTACGGATTGCCCGGGCTCATCGCGCAGTCGCCCGCCATGCACGCGGTGCTCGACCTCGTGGCGCGCGTGGCGCCCACGGACGCCACGGTGCTGATCGAGGGCGAGTCGGGAACGGGCAAAGAGGTGATCGCCAAGGCCGTGCACCATGCGAGCAAGCGCGCGGCGCGCCCGTTCGTGGCCGTGAACTGCGGCGCCGTGCCGGAGCCGCTGCTCGAGTCCGAGCTGTTCGGCTACGTGCGCGGCGCGTTCACCGGCGCCGCCGCCAGCAAGCTCGGGCTGTTCGAGGAGGCCGACGGCGGCACGCTGTTCCTCGACGAGATCGCCGAGACACCGGCGGCGCTCCAGGTGAAGCTGCTGCGGGCGCTGCAGAGCGGGGAAGTCCGGCGGCTCGGCGCGACGCAGGCGGCCACGATCGACGTCCGGGTGATCGCGGCGACGAACGGCGACCTGGCGACACGCATCAGCCAGGGCACGTTCCGCGAGGATCTCTTCTACCGTCTCAACGTCATTCACGTGATGCTGCCGCCGCTCCGCGACCGGCGCGAGGACATTCCCGCGCTGGCGGAACACTTCCTCGGGCGCGCGGCGGACAAGCTCGGTCGCGCGCTCCGCCTGTCACCGGACGCGCTGGAGCGACTGCTTCGCTATCCGTGGCCTGGCAACGTGCGCGAGCTGGAGAACGCGATGGAGCGCGCGGCAATCCTCACGCGGACCGGGAGTGTCGAGCCGGACGACCTGCCGCCCCATGTCTCGGCGGGCCTGCAGCTCGGTCCCTCGCCGGCGCTGCCGAAGCAGATCACGCTCGCCGACGCCGAGCGCGACCATATTCTCCAGACCCTCGAGCGCTTCGGCGGCAATCACTCGGGCGCCGCCGAGGCTCTCGGCATCGGGCGCACGACTCTCTGGCGCAAGCTCAAGGAGTACGGGATCGAGCGCTGAGGCGCTCGGTGCTCAGCGGCCGCGAACTTCGCGCAGACGTCGCTCCAGAAACCGCCGCTCGGCGTCGTTGGTGACCAGCGTGAGCGCACGCTCGTAGCTCTCTGCCGCCTGCTTGCGCGCCCCGAGGCGCCGCAGCAGGTCGGCGCGCGCGGCGTGCAGCAGATGATAGCGGTCGAGATCGCCGCCGGCGGCCAGCGCGTCCATCAAGGTCAGTCCCGCTCGCGGGCCATAGGCCATCGCGACGGCGGCCGCGCGGTTGAGCGTGACGATCGGCGAGGGTTGCAGCCGCTCCAGAACTCCGTAGAGTCCGACGATCTGCCGCCAGTCGGTCTCTTCGGCGCGCGCGGCCTGGCAATGCAGTGCGGCGATGGCGGCCTGTACGGCGAACGGCCCGGGACCGCCGCGCAGTCCCTCCTCCACGAGCGGCAGCGCTTCGGCAATCAGCGCGCGATTCCAGCGGCTGCGGTCCTGCTCGTCGAGCAGCACGACGTCGCCGGCCTCGTCCAGACGCGCCTCGCGCCGTGAGTCGTGCAGGAGCATCAGCGCCAGCAGCGCCGTCGCCTCGGCCGGCGCTGACGGCGCCATCAGCACGCGCACCAGTCGCGCGAGGCGGATCGCCTCGGCGCACAGGTCGGTGCGCACCAGCGCCTCGCCGCGCGTGGGTGCATAGCCTTCGGTGAAGATCAGATAGATGACGGTCAGCACCGCGTCGAGCCGGGCGGGCATCTCGCGCGTGTCCGGCACCTCGTACGGGATATGCGCGTCGCGGATCTTGGCCTTGGCGCGCACGAGGCGCTGCGCCATCGTCGGTGTCGGCACCAGGAACGCGCGTGCGATCTCGTCGGTCTCCAGGCCGCCCAGCGTGCGAAGCGTGAGCGCCACCTGCGCGTCGAGCGCCAGCGCCGGGTGGCAGCAGGTGAAGATGAGGCGGAGGCGGTCGTCGGCGATCTCGTCCGGATCGAACGTCGGCACCTCGACGGTGTCGATCAGTCCCGCCGCGACCCGAGCCTCCATTTTCTCCGTGAATCGGATGCGCCGGCGGATCCGGTCGATCGCCTTGTGCCGGGCGGTCTGGATGATCCAGGCGCGCGGGAAGTCCGGGACCCCCGAGACCGGCCACTGCTCGACGGCGGAGCTGAACGCGTCTTGCGCCGCCTCTTCGGCGACATCGAAATCGCCGACGAGCCGGATGAGCGTCGCGACGATCCGGCCCCAATCGGCGCGATAGACGGCGTCGACGGCCGCGTCGGCGGTGGAGACGTGTGCCACGAGGGATAATTTTACGGGTCGTGTCGATCGGTCGGCCGCCTGTTCGACTCATATATGAAAGCACGCGAGGATACGAAGGCACCCGAAAGGAGACGCGCCGTTCATGAACGTTGCGCTGTGGATCGTACAAGTGCTGCTCGCCGCGGTGTTCGTCTTCGCGGGCGGGACGAAGCTGGTCCTGCCAATGGACAAGCTCGCAGGTCCCGTCACCTTCCCTGAGTGGTTCGTCCGCTTCATCGGGGTGGCCGAGCTGCTCGGTGGGCTGGGGCTGATCCTGCCAGGCTTGCTGCGCACGCGGCCGGGCCTCACGCCGCTGGCCGCGGCGGGCCTCGTGATCATCATGATCGGCGCAACCGTGATCACGCTGATGGCCGGTTTGATCGGGCCGGCGCTGATATCGCTGGTCGTGGGGCTGCTCGCCGTCTTCGTCGCGTACGGGCGCTGGCGGGTCGTCCCGCTCCAGGGATCGTCTCCACGGTCGGCACTGCGGTCGGCCAGCTGAGTCCACTCACGACCGGCATCGATCCGAGGAAAGGATCGCGCGGAGGAGCGCCATGAAATACATGCTGATGATCTGCCGCGACGAGCCCTCGTGGGAAAAGCTCGACCTCAGTGAGCGACAGAAGATCTATCGCGAGACGCTGCAGCTCTCGGAGGAGCTGACCGCGCGCGGACAGTATCTGCACGGCTCGCCTCTGTACCCGTCGTCGTCTGCCACCAGCGTGCGCGTGCGCGACGGCAAGCGGCTCGTCACCGATGGGCCATTCGCCGAGACCCGCGAGCAGATCGGCGGCTACATGATGATCGACGTGAAGGACCTGGACGAAGCGCTCGCCATCGCCGCGCGCGTGCCGCTGGCGCGGACCAGCACGGTCGAGGTGCGACCGGTGCGCGAGGGCGAGCCGCGCTGACCCAGTCAACCACCATCACGCAGGAGACAATGGACGATGCTCGTGAAGATTCTCGTCGCGCTCGCCGTGCTGGTCATCGGATTCGCCGGCGTCGTGGCGACGCGGCCGTCGCAGTATCGCGTCGCGCGCACGATCGCCATCGCCGCGCCGCCGTCCGCAGCGTTCGCGCAGGTGAACGACTTTCACAGGTGGGAGGCGTGGAACCCCTGGGCGCGGATCGATCCGCAGATGAAGCAGGCGTACGCGGGCGCGTCGGCCGGGCCGGGCGCCGTCTACACGTGGGCGGGCAACCGTGAGGTCGGCGAAGGCCGCATGACGCTGCTCGAGAGCCGGCCCAACGAGATGATCCGGATCAATCTCGAGTTCCTCAAGCCGGTCGCGGCCACCAGCACGGCGGAGTTCACCTTCAAGCCGGAGGGCGATCGGACCGCCGTCACGTGGAGCATGGTCGGCGACGCGAGCTTCGTCGCCAAGGCGATCCACCTGTTCGTCGACATGGACGCGATGATCGGCGGTAACTTCGAGAAGGGGCTGGCGCAGCTGAAGTCGATCGTGGAGACGGGAGGAGGTCAGCGATGAGCCGTGTCAGGGTCTTGATCGGCACACGCAAGGGCGCGTTCGTCGTGACATCGGACGGACGGCGGCAGACCTGGGACGTGAGCGGTCCGCACTTCGGCGGCTGGGAGATCTATCACATGAAGGGTTCGCCAGCCGACCCGAACCGGTTGTACGCCTCGCAGTCCAGCAGCTGGTTCGGCCAGATCCTCCAGCGCTCCAACGACGGCGGCAAGAGCTGGGAGCCCGTGGGCAACAAGTTCGCATACGACGGACCGACGGGAACCCATCTCTGGTACGACAACACGCCGCATCCGTGGGAGTTCGCGCGCGTGTGGCACCTGGAGCCGTCGCCGGCCGATCCGGATACCGTGTACGCCGGTGTCGAAGACGCGGCGCTGTTCCGCTCGACCGACGGCGGACAGTCCTGGCAAGAGCTGCCTGGTCTGCGCACACACGACTCGGCGAAGGTCTGGCAGCCTGGCGCCGGCGGGATGTGTCTGCACACGATCGTGCTCGACCCCGAGCGGCCGGGCCGGATGTTCATCGCCATCTCGGCGGCAGGCGTGTTCCGCACCGACGACGCCGGCAAGACGTGGCGCCCGATGAACCGCGGCCTGCGGTCGGAGCAGATCCCGAACCCCACGGCCGAAGTCGGGCACTGCGTGCACCGCATTGCGATGCACCGCTCGCGTCCGGCGACGCTGTTCATGCAGAAGCACTGGGACGTGATGCGCAGCGACGACGCGGGCGACTCGTGGCGCGAGGTCAGCGGCAACCTGCCCACCGATTTCGGATTCCCCATCGACGTGCATGCGCACGAGCCGGAGACGATCTACGTCGTCCCCATCAAGAGCGACTCGGAGCACTATCCGCCGGACGGCAAGCTGCGCGTCTACCGCAGCCGAAGCGGCGGCAACGAGTGGGAGCCGCTGACGAAAGGGCTGCCGCAGCGCGATTGCTACGTCAACGTCCTGCGCGACGCGATGGCCATCGACGCGCTCGATCCGTGCGGCGTGTACTTCGGGACGACCGGCGGGCAGGTCTACGTCTCGGCCGATGCCGGGGACAGCTGGAACCCGATCGTCCAGCACCTGCCCTCGGTGGTGTCGGTCGAAGTGCAGACGCTGCCATGATCGTCCGTGTCGTGCTGCCGGCGCACCTGCGCACACTCGCCCACGTCGACCGCGAGGTGAAGCTCGAGCTCGCTGGTCCCGCGACCCAGCGGGCCGTCCTCGACGCGCTCGAGTCGCGGTACCCGATGCTGCGCGGCACGATTCGCGATCAGGACACGCAGCGCCGCCGGGCGTTCATTCGGTTCTTCGCGTGCGAGCGCGATGTGTCCGACGAATCGCCGGATGCGCCGCTGCCCGAAGCGGTCGCGACGGGCAGCGAGCCGCTTCTGGTCGTCGGCGCGATGGCCGGCGGCTAGCGCGCGGTGATGACGGTTGGCGTCGATGGCCCGTCGGCGCCGGCGCGCTCGGCGGCGTGTCAAACCGGCGCGGCACGACAGCGACATGACAGCCGGCTGACGCGGCGAGATTTCGACCACCCCGCGGCCGGGGCATCGCGTGGCGGAAGAGCGAGGGACATCGCGAGCTTGGCTCGCCTGCGCCGCGGGCTCGACGCCTCCATGGATCTGGCACATCCCTTGGACAGAGTCAGCCAGAAAGGGAGGGCCATCCATGAGACTCGCTCTTCTTTTTCTGGTCGTGTTGCTCGCGTCGCCGGCACTGAGCTGCGCTCAGTCGACGACGCCCGCGGAAACGAAGCGCGGCGGCAACGAGGTGAAGGACTCCTGGATCACCTCGAAGACGAAGCTCGCCTTGATTACGGACAGTCGCACCAAGGCTCGCCGCATCAAGGTGGAGACCTACCGCGGCGTCGTGACGTTGCGCGGCAAGGTGGCCTCGGGCGAGGAGCGAAGCGCCGCCGAGGAGATCACCAAGCGCGTCGACGGCGTCGCGTCGGTTCGGAATACGCTCGAGATCGTTCCCGAGATGAAGCGCAAGGCGCTGGACACCAAGGACGACGAGGTCACGAAGTCGGTGGAGAACCGTCTCGCCACGGAGGGCCAGCTCAAGGACGCCTCGATCCGTGTCCGTACCGACAACGGTATGGTCACGCTGATGGGCACCGTCCCGACGATGCAGGCCAAGACCCGTGCGGCGGACGTCGTGCGCAAGGTCCCCGGGGTGCGTGGCGTGCGCAACGAGCTGGAGGCGAAGAGCTAACCGAAACTCTCCCACCCAGAGCTGGCCAAGGGGCCCTCGCGAGCCGAGGGCCCCTTTTCATGTCCGTTCGACGATAGAGTGAGCATGAGCATGTTCTATGGCTGGGTGATCGTCGCGGTCGGCATTGTGGTGACGTGCGTCGGCATGGGCGCCATGCTGTCGCTCACCGTCTTCCTGGCGCCGATTGCCGACGTGATGGGGTGGTCGCGCACGGGCATCTCCGTGGCCGCGCTCGTCAACTGGTTGTGCATGGGCGCCGGCGCGTTCGCGTGGGGCGCGCTCTCCGATCGGTTCGGCACCCGCATCGTGGTGCTGAGCGGCGGGGTGCTGCTCGGCCTCGGTTTCGTCACGGCCAGCCGCGCGGGGACGCTCACGCAGTTCCAGCTGCTGTTCGGCGTCCTGGTGGGGCTGGCCGCCGGCAGCTTTTACACGCCGATGACCGCGACCACGGCGCGCTGGTTCACGCGTCATCGCAGCCTCGCCGTCGCCCTGGTGTCGGCGGGGCTCAGCGTCGGCTCGGCCGTCATGGCACCGCTCGCCCGCTGGCTCATCAACACCTACGACTGGCGGTTCGCGATGCTCGTGATCGGCGACATCGTGTGGCTGGTCATCATTCCCGTTTCGTTGCTCGTTCGTGACCCGCGTGCGCCCCGCGTCGCCGGTGTGGCGGGCGCCGCGGCCGCCGGGCCCGACCTCACGGTGGCGCAGGTGCTGCGCACGCCGCAGTTCGCCGCGCTCGCGCTCGCCTATTTCGCATGCTGCGCCGCGCACTCCGGACCGATCTTCCACATGGTCACCAACGCGATCGACCACGGCATCTCCGCGATGGCGGCCACGACGGTGCTCAGCGTCGCCAGCCTGGCGTCGCTGAGCGGCAAGATCGTCTGCGGACTGATCGCCGACCGCGTCGGTGCCAAGCGAACGCTCGTCGCCGGACTGGCGCTGCAGGCGATCGCCGTGAGCCTCTATCTCGGCACCGGCCGGCTCGCCGGGTTCTATGCGGTTGCCGTGGTCTTTGGCTTCGCCTACGGCGGTGTGATGCCGCTGTACGCCATCCTCGTCCGCGAGTACTTTGGCGAGCGCATCCTCGGCACCGCGTTCGGCGCCGTCGCGTTCGTCTCCACGCTCGGCATGGCGCTGGGCCCGTGGGCGGGCGGCTGGCTCTACGACAACTTCGGCGCCTACTTCTGGCTCTTCGTCGGCTCCTTCGGCATCGGCCTCGGCGCGGTCGCCATCGCGATGACGTTCCGGCCGCCGCGCGCGCTGCCCGCCGCGCTGCGCGCCTAGCCGGTCGAGCTCACGCGCGAGTCGCCGGCCGGACGATATCCTGCGCGATCATCTGCAGATACTCGATCCGCGCGGTGACGTCACGGGGCAGGCTGTAGATCGTCAGCCCGATGCCGTCCAGGCCGAGCGCCTTGGCGCGCGCGATCGTCTCGACGCAATCGGCGGCGGTGCCGTTGATCGTCCAGTCGTCGAGGCTTTTGTCGAAGCCGAGCTGCAGCGGCACCATCGTCGACTCCTGCATCTCCCAGCCGCGGTACATCGCGAACGTCCGCTCGAGATAGGCCTGCGCCGCTGCGCGCGCGGCCTCCTTACTGGAGCCCACGATCAGGCTGCGTGAGGCCAGCGCTCGGCCCGGCGCGCGCCCCGCGCCGGCGCGCGCCTCACGATAGACGGAAGCCAGTCGCTCGACGTCAGCCCACGAAACTTGAGGCCCGAAGAAGACGGCATCGGCCAGGCGCGCGGCCCGGCGCGTCGCGCCCACGCTCTGCGCGCCGATCTCGATCGGCGGATGCGGCTGCTGGCGCGGCAGCAGGCCGAGCCGCGCACCGCTCAGCCTCGTGTAGTCGCCCTCGGCGCTGACGCTCTCGCCGCGCCAGAGCCGCTTCATCAGCTCCAGCGACTCCTCGAGCTTGCGCACGCGGTCCGCCCGCGTGAGTCCGGCCGCCCGCAGCTCCGCCTCGCGGTATCCGATCGCGACGCCGACGTCGAGTCGGCCGTGCGTGAGGTGATCGAGCGTCGCGACGTTTTCCGCCGCGTCGACGGCGTTGAGCAGCGGCAGCAGCAGCATCGACGTCTTCAGCCGCATCTCGCCGGACTCCGGCGCCAGGCGGGCGAGCAGCGGGATCGGCTGGGGCCATACGGTGGGATGTGAGATCCAGTGATGGCCGACGGAGACCCACGCGTAGCCCATCGAGGAGGCGGCACGCACGACGGCGATCGCTTCGTCGAGGATTGCGCTGGGCGGACGATCGGTCGGGCTCCAGAACGGAGTGAGGTGAAAGCCGATCTGCATCGGCTAGACTATCCACCACTCTGAACGGACGGTGGGGGAAGAATTGAGGCTCACGGGCAAGAGCGCGCTCATTACCGGCGCCAGCCGAAACATCGGCCGCGCCATTGCCCTCGCGTTCGCCGCCGAGGGCGCCGACCTGGTGCTCAACACGCGCGTGAACGGCGAGGAGCTGGACGCCGTGGCTGCCGACTGTCGCAAGGCCGGCGTGCGCGTGGTCCAGGCACTCGGCGACATCGGGGACGCCGCCGCCGTCGACGCGATGGTGGCCCAGGGACTCGCCGAGCTCGGCGCCATCGACGTCGTCGTCTGCAACGCCGCGATCCGGCCGCACAAAGCCATCACGGAGACGTCGCTGGAGGATTGGCACCGCGTCATGGCGGTGGATCTGCACTCGGCGTTCTATCTCGCGCGTGCGGTGGTGCCCGCCATGAAGACACGCCGACGCGGCAGCATCATCGCGCTGGGCGGGCAGTCGGCGATCACCGGTCGGCCGAACACCGCCGCGGTCACGGCGGCGAAGTCCGGTCTCCTCGGCTTGATCCGCGCGCTGGCCGCCGAGCTGGGGCCGTTTGGCATCCGCGCGAACATGGTGGTTCCCGGGCTGATCGACACCGAGCGCCGCTATGCCGAGTGGTATCCCGAATTCAAGCAGACACCGCCGGGCGATCCCGCGCAGCTCAAGGAGATTCCGCTGCGGCGGCTCGGACGTCCGGAGGACATCGCCGAGGCGTGCGTGTTTCTCGCCTCCGACGCCTCCTCCTACGTCACCGGCGACACGATCCGCGTGATGGGCGGACGCTTCATCGGCTGATCCCGGCCGCACGTCGCACGCCCGCCAACGGTTCAGCCACGTTCACAGTCGCTGGCACGCCATTCGCTTCTCCACCACCGATAGGAGGGTAACCACATGAAGCGATTGCTGTGTGCACTCGGGGTCGGGCTCATGACCCTGGCGCTCGTCGGCGGCTCCGCGCAGGCGGCCGACCGGAGCATCGGCGAGAAGATGGACGACGCGAAGATCACCACGGCCGTGAAGACCAAGCTCACCACCGATCGGATGAAGAACCTGGTCGACGTCAGCGTCGAGACCGACGACGGTATCGTGCGTCTGTCCGGCAAGGTGCCGACGGTCGACGACAAGTTCGAAGCTGAGCGTATCGCCCGCCGCACGAAGGGCGTGCGCGAGGTGCGCAACGAGCTGCGCGTCGAGAACCCGAGCCCGTCGGCGTCGCCGCGGTCCCGGTAGGCAACCGTTTTCGCGCTCTCGACACGCGGGTTGCGAAACCTGCTATAACCGTTACGAGCAGTTCACCCCAAACCCATTTCCCGGCAAGGAGGGTGCGCGGGGCACGAGCTGAGCGAGACGGTCGTCGCGTGCGATGAGCGCCAGGTCCGCCCACGGCGGGCGGATGACGAGGTAGGGACCGATCGAATCATTCGGCGGATGGTCCCTCGGCGGGCACGGTCGTGATGAGTGGAGCAAACCGGCGTGGTAACACGCCGACAAAGGCCACTCAGAGTGCCGGCGGGTATTCTTGACCCGTCTCTCGACGTCCGCCCGCCTCTCTGCGTCCGCGCCCGCCGTCCCCGGGGCGGAGGACGACATGTGCGGAATCTTCGGCTACGTCGGGCAGGACCCCCATGCGGCGAATTTGGTATTGCGCGGGCTCAAGAAGCTCGAATATCGCGGCTACGACTCGTGGGGGATCGCCGTCGGCCAGGACGACGGCGTGGTGCTCGAGCGCCGCACCGGTAAGATCGGCGATGCGGCGCCGGAGCTGCCGCCGAGCGTGATCGGCATCGGCCACACGCGGTGGGCCACCCACGGCGGCGTGACCGAGCAGAACGCGCATCCGCACCTGGACTGCGAGGGGCGGCTCGCGCTGATCCATAACGGCATCGTCTCGAACTACCGGGAGCTGCGGGAGCCGCTCGTCCGCGCCGGCCATCGCTTCCGCTCGGAGACTGACACGGAGGTCGTCGCGCACCTCCTCGAGGACTGCCTGCGTGCGACGCCCGCGGGGCCCGAGCAGCTGATCACGGCGACCATCGCGGCGTTCCGGCGGCTGCAGGGGCTCAACGCGATCGCGGTGGCCGACGTGCGCACCGGACAGATCGCGGCGGCGAAGAGCGGCTCGCCGCTGGTGCTCGGCTGGAGCGACCGCGGTCAGTTCCTGGCCTCCGACTTCAGCGCATTGCTGGAGCACACACGCCGGGTGACCTTCGTCGAAGATCGCCAGGCGGTGCTGCTCTCACACGACGGCGGCCGGGTCTTCGACGCCGACACCGGCCATGAGGTGCCGGCGTCGGTCACCGAGATCGAGTGGGAGGCGGCGGCGACCGAGCTCTCCGGCTATCCCGACTACATGACGAAGGAGATCCACGAACAGCCGGCGGTGCTTCGTCACCTCGCGGTGGCGGGCGGCCAGCACGCGCAGCGCCTGGCGGAGATGATCCGGAAAGCCTCGGACGTCTTCGTCGTGGGCTGCGGCTCGGCCGGCCACGCCGCATTGGCCGGGCAGTACTTGCTCGCGCGCGTCGCGGGACGTCGCGTCACTGTCGCCACCGGCTCCGAGTTTCCGTACCTGATGGATTTCGTCGCGCGGGGCTCGCTGGTGATCGCGCTGTCCCAGAGCGGTGAGACGATCGACGTCATCGATGCCGTCCGCGCGGCGAAACAGCGCGGCGCGCGCACGGCCGCGCTCGTCAACGTGGAGGGCTCGACGCTGTGGCGGCTGGCCGACCTCACGGTCCCGCTCGGCGCCGGTCCCGAGCGCTGCGTGCTGGCCACCAAGAGCTTCACCGCCAAGCTCGCGATGCTGCTGCTCACCGCCCACGAGCTGTCGGGGCGGCGCGCGGCGGCGGCCGCGCTGATCGAGCGCGCCGCCGCGGAGATCGAGCAGTTGCTGGCCGACGATCGCCGCGACCTCATCCGACAGATCGCCGAGGCCGTGCATACGCGCGAGCACCTGTTCGTGATCGGCCGGGGACCGAGCTACCCGATGGCGCTCGAGGCCGCCCTGAAGGTGAAAGAGGTGAGCTACATCCACGCCGAAGGCTTCGCCGGCGGCGAGCTCAAGCACGGCGTCATCGCGCTGATCGAGCCCGGCACGCCGTGTCTCGTCCTGGCGCCCTGCGATGAGACGTACGCCGACATCATGGCGGGAGCGATGCAGGTCAAGGCGCGCGGGGCGATGCTGATCGGCGTCTCACCGCGACCGCACGAGGCGTTCGACTACCACATCGCCGTTCCCGACCTCGGGCCGGCGACGGCGATTCTCAACGCGCCGCCCGCGCAGCTGCTCGGCTACTACCTGGCGCTGCTGCGCGGCCACGACGCCGACAAGCCGCGCAACCTGGCCAAGAGCGTCACGGTGAAGTGACGCGCCGTTAACGCCCGGGGAGAGGGGCGCGGTCGCCGGTCAGCGGAGCTTGGCGACGGCCCCCTCGACCACCGTGCCCTTGAAGAAGTCGGGGTTCAGCGCGGTGTGCAGGCGCGCCGCGTTCTCGAAGGTGAACTCGCGGAAGTCCGCCTCCGTGATCATGCCGTGCTCGACCAGCTCCCACGCCTCCTCGAGAACCTCGGTCATGTCGGTCACGTCGAAGTGGCTGACGTCCGAGCTGAACAGCGGGTGGAGCTTGTGCGGGTCGCGGAACGCCCACGCCGTCATCGGATCGTCGGCCTCGGCGCCGAAGTAGAAGTGGTCCACGAACTGCCGCTTCAGGTCATCGGCCGACGACAGGCCGGCCGCGGCGAAGTCGTCGAGCTGCTGCAGCCCGTATTCGCGCTCGGTCAGCTCCTCGTTCGTCTTGAACGGCGGCACGATGCTCGTGGCCGCCAGCAGCTCGTCCATCTTGTCTTCGAACGGACGGCCGCCGTAGCGCGTGAAGAGATCCTTGAGCAGGTTCTTGTCGAGGTTCGTCGGCCGCAGATGCCGCTCCATCGGTCCGGCGCTGCGCTTCTCCCAATGCGCGATGAGATCGGTGAAGAGGTTGCAGGCCCAGCCCACCCCGCCCTCCAGCATGCCGAAGCGCAGCATCGGAAAGCGGCGCACGACGCCGCCGAAGATCAGCGCGCGCGCGAAGGCGTGGCTGGCCGCGGCGAAGTGGCCGATGTGGTTGGAGGTGAAGTTGTTGATCGACTCGCGCCCGTGCCAGCCCATGCTGCCGGAATGCGCGGTGACCGCGACCTTGAGGTCGACGCAGGCGCGCCAGAAGCGATCGTAATCGTGCGGGCTCTCGTAGCCGAGCGAGTCGATGTAGTAGCGGACCGTGGTTGGGTCCTTCACCTCGCGCGCGAGCGCGGGGATCGGCCGCTTCACGTGGTTGCTGATCATGATCACTTTGAAGCCGAGCTCGCGTACGGCGTACGTCGCTTCCTCGATCGCTTCGTCGGGCGTGTACACAGGGACGACCGCCGCGGGCGCGATGCGGTCGCGATACGGCGCGAACATCTCGGCGTTCATGAGATTGACGGCGCGCGACACGCCTCGCCGGATCTGCTCGTCGGCGTTGTTGATGTGGAAGAGCCCCAGCGAGGTGTAGAGCAGACAGAAGTCGACGCCGAAGTCGTCCAGGCGCTCGTAGAAGAGCTTCGGCACCATCGCGGTGGCGCGATCGAGCGTGTTGGCCGGCTCGCCCCACCAGGTCGGCCGGAACGGCCGCTTGTCCAGGCGCTCGTCACGGCTCATGGCGTACCAGCCACGCTCCACGTCCTTGGATTTGAAGTGCTCGACGAGCGACGGCCCGCCGACCTGCTTCAGGTAGTCGAGGAAGATCGGCATGGGCTCGAGCCAGTGGCCGTCGCCATCGATGACGGGGTGATCCAGACGCCGGCGGACGTGGGCGGACTTGGAATCCTTGACGTAGGCCATCGCGTGCCTCTCTGTTCGTAGGCTCGCCTCGGACGGCGGGTCTCAGATCACAGGCTCGCCTCGCCTGCGGCTGCGGCTCGCACCGCGGCCCCGCGACGTCCTACGGCTCGCACTGCATGTGGCGTTCGATCGTGCGCGTGGTGCGGGTCTTAGTCAAGCACCCGGAGTCGCCCGGGCGGATGGACCGTGTATAGTGTGCCCCCCGGAGGAGACATGATGCGCATCGTTGTCAGCGCCTGGCTCACCGTCCTGGTTCTCGTCGGCTCCGCCCTCGCGCAGCCCGCGATCGATTCCGAAGCGGAGCTGGTCGTGGCCATGCCCGACGACACGAACAACATGGACCCGCGCATCGGCATGGGCTCGATCCGCTCGACCTACATCCGTCAGGTCTTCGAGAGCCTGGTGGATGTCGACGCGCAGGGCAAGCCCGTGCCCGGGCTGGCGCTGGCGTGGAAACCCGTGGGCGAGACAAGCTGGGAGTTCACGCTGCGGCGCGGCGTCAAGTTCCACGACGGCGAGCCCTTCAATGCGGACACCGTGCTCTTCAACCTCGACCGCATGTTCAGAAAGAACCTCGACAAGCACGCCATCAAGGACGTCGCCGCGGGCACCCAGTTCGATAAGACGCTGCCGTACGTGAGCCGGTGGGAGAAGGTCGACGACTACACGGTGCGCGTGCACACCAGCGAGCCCGCGCCGACACTGTGGGACGCACTGGGCCGCGAGCCGCTCGTGCCCAAGTCGTGGACGATCAAGAACGGCGTCGAGGCGCTGAACGAGCGCCCGGTCGGCACCGGGCCGTGGAAGCTGATCGAGTGGAAGCGCAAGACGTCGATGCTGCTCGAGCGCAACGACGGCTACTGGGGCACGCCGCCGCTGGCCAAGCGGTTGCGGCTGCAGGTCATTCCCGAGGCCTCGGCGCGACTGGCCGCGCTACGCGCGGGTCAGGTGTCGCTCGTCGACGCGGTGCCGCCGCTCGACGCCAGCGTGCTCGCACGCGAGCCTTACGTGAAGGTCGTCTCCGGCCCGCAGAAGCTGAACTGCCGCCTCTACCTCAACGGCCGCCTCAAGAACCAGTACGATTCGGGCGGCAAGGATGGGCTCTTCGGCGACACCAAGACCCGACTGGCGCTCGCCCACGCCGTCAACCGCGAGGCGATCATCAAGAAGATCTTCCAGGGCTATGCGCTCGCCAACACGTCGCCCGTGGCGACCGTCTCCTACGGCTACGCGCAGCAGGAGCCGTACCCCTTCGATCCGCGACGGGCCAGGGCTCTCTTGGCGGAGGCCGGCTGGAAGGACACCGGGCGCGGGTGGGAGCGCAACGGCGAGCCGCTCGTCCTGAATCTGCACTACGCCGCGAAGCACTACGGCCAGGCGTTCGATGAGACCACGGCGGCCGTCGCGGAGATGCTGAAAGAGATCGGCGTTCAGGTCACGCTCAAGCCGCTCGACTTCGGCAGTGTCTTGCAGATGACCCAGAAGGGAACGCTGCCGTACAACGGTGGCTTCACCGCGTGCCGCACGAGTAACAACCTCGACGCCGACGACTTCCTGCGCGACTGGACGGCGTTCACGCTCATCAACTGGGCGCCGTATCCGCCCGAGCTGATGGCCGCGTACACGGCGCAGCGTCGGGAGCTGGACACGGCCAAGCGGCTGCGCCTGCTCGCCGACCTGCAGCGGGGGGTGCGGGACTGGGCGCCGGTCGTGCCGCTCTATCAGGAGGTCAAGCTCTACGCGCATACCGCGCGGGTCACCGGCTTCACGCCGCTGAGCGAGCTGCACATGGACTTCCGCCGCGTCGCGATTACGAAGTAACGGAGGCACGCCCATGTCTTGCTGCGGTCTCGCGATCAGCCGTCGCCATTGGATGTGGTCGGCCGTGGGCACCTCCATGGGCGCGATGCTGGCGGGCTGTGCAGGGACGCGCGCGGAGTCACGGCCCGCCGACGACCCGCTCGCCGCCGCCACCGCGCTGCTGCGCGAGAACATCTCGATCGACGTGCATAGCCACGCCGGGCCCAACGGCCTCTCGTCGCGGACCGCACGCCCGAGCGGGGAGGTCGCCCGGCAGATGCGCGCGGGCCGCATCGCCGTCCTGTGTCTCGCCGACGTTCCGGACGGTCCCATCCTCGGCCGCAATCCGCAGAACGTCCTCGTCGCGCTGCGGACGCCCGAGCCGGGATTCCTCTATGCGTATCACCGCGACCGTCTCGACTGGGTCGACGAGCTCGTGGCCAAGCACGGCGTTCGGCGCGCGCTCACCGTGAGCGATCTGCGCGCGGCGCACGCGGCCGGCGAGCCGGCGATCATCCTCGACATCGAGGGGCTCGACTTCCTGGAGAAGAGGCTCGAACGGCTGGAAGAATCGTACCAGCGGGGCGTGCGGACCATGCAGCTCGTGCACTACACGCCGAACGACATCGGCGACTTCCAGACGGGCGCCGTCGTGCACAACGGACTCACGCCGTTCGGCTCGGATGTCATCCGCGCCTGCCACCGCCTCGGCGTCGTCGTCGACGTGGCGCACGCCACGGAGGCGACCGTGAAGCAGGCGATCCGCGTGTCCACGAGGCCGCTGCTGCTCTCGCACACCGCGCTGCGCGGCTCGAAGGCGCAGGGACCGACCCCGCTGACGGAGCGTCAGATCACGCCCGACCACGCCCGCGCGCTCGCCGAGACCGGCGGCTCCATCGGGATCTGGCACTTCTTTCCGAGCCTCGAGCGCTACGTGGACGGTCTCAAGGAAATGGCCGACGTCGTCGGCGTCGACCATGTCAGCATCGGCACCGACACCGCCGGCTCGCCGGGGCTGTTCACCGAGTACGATCACTTCCCGCGCCTCGTCGACGCCATGCTGCGCGGTGGCTTCTCGCGCGCGGACGCCGCGAAGATCGTCGGCGGCAACTATCTGAGAATCTTTGCCGCGTCCGCCGGCTGAGCCGGCTCGGCGGCCATGACCGCGTTCCTGCTGCGGCGGCTGCTGCACGCGGTGTTCGTGACCTGGGGCGTCGTGACCGTCGTGTTCTTCCTGGTGCGTCTCACGGGCGATCCCACGCTGTTTCTCGTCGATCAGAACGCCACGCAGGCGGAGATCGCGCACACGCGCGCGCTGCTCGGGCTGGACCGTCCCGTCGCGGTGCAGTATGCGGACTTCCTCGCCTCCGCCGTGCGGGGCGACTTCGGGATGTCGATCCGCGAGAAGCGACCGGCGATGCGCATGGTGCTCGAGCACTTCTGGCCGGCGACGGTGGAGCTGGCGGCGGCGGCGCTGCTGCTGTCCACGGCGCTGGCGGTGCCGCTCGGCGTGATCTCCGCCACCCAACGCGGGCGCGCCGCCGATCACCTGAGCCGCATCGCCTCGCTGTTCTTACAATCGATGCCGAGCTTCTGGCTCGGGATCATGCTGATCCTGCTGTTCGCCGTCGTGCTGGGCGGCTTGCTGCCGGCCTACGGCACCGGAACGTGGCGTCACCTGATCCTGCCGGCGGTGGCGCTCGCGGCGGCGCCGCTCGCCCAGAACGTGCGCCTCGTGCGTGCAGGGATGCTGGAGGTCCTCGGCCAGGATTACGTGAGGACCGCGCGCGCCAAAGGCCTGGCCGAGCGCGGCGTGGTCTACCGCCACGCGCTCCGCAACGCCGCGCTGCCCGTCATCACGGTGGCCGGGCTGTCGCTCGGATTCATGCTCAGCGGTGCCTTGATCATCGAGACCGTCTTCGCGTGGCCGGGGATGGGACGGCTCATCGTGCAGGCGGTGCCGGGACGGGACTTTCCGGTGATCCAGGCGGGCGTCTTCGTCTTCGCACTGGTGTTCGTCGCGATCAACGTGATCGTCGACATCCTGTACACGGTGGCCGATCCGCGTGTGCGCCTGACGTGAGGCGGATCGACGCCCTCGCCGTCGTCGGCGCGCTGGTCGTGGTCGCGGCGATCGTGGTGGCCGTCGCCGCGCCGGTCCTGGCGCCGGGCGATCCGATCAAGAACGCGCTGCTCGATCGGCTGACGCCGCCGACCTGGGGCCGCGAGCATCCCCTCGGCACCGACACGCTCGGCCGCGACGTCGCGAGTCGCCTGCTGCACGGCGCGCGGGTGTCGCTCATCGTCGGCTTCTCGGCCGTCGTGCTCGCGGGCGTCGTCGGCGTCGCGCTCGGACTGCTGAGCGGCTGGTACCGCGGCTGGCTGGACGATCTGGTGATGCGCCTGGGCGATGTCCAGCTAGCCTTTCCCGTGCTCGTGCTCGCCGTGGCCGTGCTCGCCGTGCTCGGCGCCAGTCTGCTGAACCTGATCGTCGTGCTCGGCGTGACGGGCTGGATCACGTACGCGCGCATCGTGCGCGGCGAGGTGCTCACGCTGCGCGAGCGTGACTTCGTGGCGGCGGCGCGGGCGCTCGGAGCCAACGACGCCTGGATCGTGCGCCGACATTTGCTGCCGAACGTGCTGCCGCCCCTCGTCGTCGTCGCGACGTTCTCCGTCGCGCGCACGATCATCGCCGAAGCGTCGCTGAGCTTCCTCGGCCTCGGCATCCCCGCGCCCGAGCCGAGCTGGGGCGCGATGCTCGACGAGGGCCGCAACTACATCACGACGGGCTGGTGGCTGGCGCTCTTTCCCGGTCTCGCCATCCTGGTCGTTGTGCTCGGCATCAACCTCGTTGGGGACTGGCTGCGTGATGTGCTGGATCCGCGGCTCGAGCGCGGTCTTTGACGCCCTCGATCGCGGCCGACGTGACGGATTCGCCGGCATGCCGCAACGGCAGCCGCACGGTGAACGTCGCCCCCGCGCCGTCGCCAGGGCTTTCTGCCCAGACGTGGCCGTGGTGTAGCTCCACGAGATCGCGGACCAGTGCGAGGCCAAGACCGACGCCGCCGTAGACGCGCGTCATCGAGCCGTCCGCCTGTCGGAAGCGATCGAAGACGTGGGGCAGGAAGGCGGGCGCGATGCCGACGCCCGTATCGCTGACCGTCAGCTGCGCCTCGTCACCGACGCGAGCCACTCCGACGCGCACGCGTCCGCCCGGTGGCGTGAACTTGATGGCGTTCGAGAGCAGGTTGCGCACGATCTGCTGCAAGCGCCCGACGTCTCCGATCACGGGTGGCACCGGCCCCGCTAATTCGTATTCCAGCGTCAGGCGCGCGTGGCTGGCGTCCGCCCGTGCGGCCTCGACCTCGGCCTCGACGACCGCCGGCAGCGGAACCGACTGTTGATCAAGCCGCAGCTCGCCGAGCATGACGCTGGAGACGTCGAGCAGGTCGTTGAAGAGCTGCACCTGGGCACGTGCGTTCCGCTCGATGATGTCGAAGGCGCGTCCCGCCGCGCCGGCCGGCAGCGTACCGTCACGCAGCATACGGGCGTACCCGAGGATCGAGGTCAACGGCGTGCGCAGCTCGTGCGACAGCGTGGCGAGGAACTGGTCTTTGAGCGTGGCCGCTTCCTCTGCCCGCGCGCGAAGCGTCTGCTCGCGGGTCAGATGCTCGGCGCGCTCCTGCTCGACCCGCCTGCGTTCGGTGACGTCCCGCGCGAAGACGCTGATCCACTCGCGCCCGCTGTAGGCGACGAAGTGCCCCGAGGTCTCCAGCGGGACCACGCCGCCGTCCCGCCGGCGATACCAGCGCTCCTCGAGCTGACGGCGGCCGTTGCGGGCGTCCATCCAGATAGCGCGCCAGCGTTCGGGCGAGCCCTCGGCCTCCAGCTCCCACACGCGCTTGATCAAGAGCTCTTCACGCGAGTAGCCGGTGAGGTGCGTGGCGGCGTGGTTAGCGTTCACGATGCGACCGGCGGCGTCGATCCAGAACAGCGCCTCCGTCGCTCGTTCGAGCGCGAACTGTGTGAGCGCCAGGCGCTCACGCTCGTCGTGCCGGCGGCTCTCGTGAACGAGCAGCATTCCGAGCACGAGCGTGCCGAACGGCAGGAACAGGCCGACGGGCACGGCCGCCGCCGACAGCACGCGTTGCGCCAGCTCGCGATCGGGCAGTGCCGCGGCCCACACGAGGACGATCACGTCGAGGAGCGCACCGAGAAAGACGAACGTGAGGGCGGGGTGCCGCGGCGCGCCTCGCCGCCACCACCACGCGACGGCCACGCCCAGCACGGCGGCCGTGGTGATCGTCCCGATGCCGGCCGCGCTGCCCGCACCACCGAGCCAGGCGCGATGGGCCGAGGCGAGCGCGCCCGCGGTCAACGACGCGCCCGGTCCTCCAAACGGTCCAGCGAGCAGGACGGGGACGACACGCGCGTCGGCGATGATGCCGGGCGCGATGATGAACGGTGTGTGCATGGCAGCCATCGCGATGAGGCCGAACAGCATCCCGCTCACGATTTGCCGCGCGGCGCTCGGAATGCGCGGCGCGTGCGGCCGGACGACGCTGTACAGGAGGGTGAGCGAAAGCAACAGCGCAAGATTTTGCGCCAGTCCGGTCAGCGTGTCGACGAGCGTGACGACCACCGTCTTCTCCTACGGCGCGCGTGAGCCTAACACACTTTCGTCTCCTCTGCGGCGCACGTGCCGCGCTTGGCGGAATCCTTGCAAGACTTTCAATCGACGGGATCGGAGCCGCAGCAGGTCGCGCCGCAGGCTCGCGCGCATGTTGTGCCGCCCATCGGGAGAAAACACCCCGGCGGCAAACCGCTCGTCCAGCCGGTCATCCAGCCCGGACAGGTCGACATAGAGGCCCACCGCCGGCGCACCGTTCACGGCATGACACGGCTTCAGCGGACCGAAGTGCTGGAACCGGAGGAGTGCTTCATAGAACGGCGCGTGTCGTGGATTCACCGCGACGCACAGCGTGTCCACCCCGGCGATGTCGCGTCCGTACACACCGACGGCACGCACGAGTGTCCGTAACACCCGCAGACTGCTTCCGCGCCACGCCTCGCTCACCGCGAGAGCGGACACCTCGGCGATACGCCGACCGCTCGCGCGAAGCGCAGCGAGGTCGGAGGCCCAGAGCGCGTCACACGGCAGCCGCTGTGCGGAATCGGCGATTAGCGACACAGTCGCGACGATCGCGCCGTTCGCGCGCGCGACGAACACGACGGTCGACGGCATCGCCAGATAGGGGCTCACGTGGCGGCCATCCGAAGACGGCTTCACGTAGCCACAGCGCACGTAGCAGTTGTGGACGAGGCGGCTGGCGGCATCGAGCTCGGTGCGCGTGACGGCCAGTGCGACGTCGATCGCCTCGGAATCTCCTTCGGTGTGACCCACCGGAGGAGATACGTTTGGCAAGCGTGGTGCCTGACCGACCTCGCATAAAAAGTGAAATAGTATGAGTAGATATGAAGAAAGGTAAAAATTTCAATGTCGGCGAGCGGACGGTGAACCGTCCGCCAGAACATGCTGCCGCCGATCGTCGCGACCTCTCCGTCGCGCGCACGTTCATTGCCGAGGCGTCGCGGTGGCTGGCCCTCTTTCCCGGCCTCGATCCGCGGATCGAGCGCGGGCTCTGACCCTCAGGGCTTGCGCTTGCGCCCGGCGTAGATCTCCTGCATCTCCTTCTCGGCCCACGCGATCGCCTGGTCGACCGTCATCTTGCCCGTCGCGTGCTGCGCGAACATGTCCGGAATGATGTAGAGGTCGAGCACCTGCTGTGAGGCGGCCGTCGTCGGGCCGGGCCACGACGGCGGGACCGTCACCTTCGCGACCTCGGGAATGAACCGGTACTGCTTGTCGCTCTTGTATACGGCGTGCTTCGTCAGGTTCGCCAAAAACGGCATGTTGAAGCCCCGGCCCGCCTCCACCCACTTCGAGAGGTTGTCGGGCTGGAAGTGATAGCGCAGGAAGTCCTTCGCCAGATCCGCGTTCTTGCTGAAGTTCCAGACGCCGACGCACCAGTACCCGGTCGTGGCCTTGCGGTCGACCGGCCCGCGCGGGGTGTGGATGTGGTCGACGACCTCCGCAATCTCGCGCTGCGTGCCCGGCACCAGCACCTTGTCCTTCTTGGCCGACTCGTACGCACTGATGGGGTTGTGAATGCCGATGCACTTGCCGGCGTTGAGGCAGCGGTTGTTGCTGGCGTCGTCCCACGCCACCACCTCGGGATCCATCGCCTCCGTGTAGAGGCGCTTGACGAACTCCATCGCCGCACGCGTCTCTTTGGAGTTGATCGTGATCGTCTTGCCATCCTTGGCCACGTAGGAGCCGCCGTAGCTCCAGAGGATCGACAGCAGCGTGACGTTGGCATCGCCGCTGTGGCCCAGCGCGGTGCCGAAGGGATGGCCGAGGGCCTTGCCCTTCTTGCCGACGCGCAGCCAGTCCTCCCACGTGTCGGGGTTCTTCTCGTTGATCTTTTCCAGGAGGTCGGTGCGCACCGCCATCGGGAACGGCGGCATCCACCACGGCAGCAGCTTCCACTTGCCCCGGATCAGATAGTCGTCCTGGTTCAGCCATCCGCCGTTCTTGGGCGCGATATCGCCGGCCACGTCGTTGAGATCGGCGAGGTAGTCGAAGTAGAGATCCGCGTCGCCGAGACCGGGCCCGAGCGCCGTGAGATCGTGGCCGGAGCGAGCCTGGACCTCCGCCGCCTTCTTCGCCTGCAGCTGCAGGTGCGCGATGATATCGAGCCGCACCTTGACCTTGTTCTTGGCGCCCCACTCCTCGAACTGGCGCTTCAGCTCCTTGTCGGTGTCGGGCACGAAGCTCGCGACGGTCAGGAAGGTCAGCTCGCGCGTCTGGGCCGTCGCGGGCGCGCGGTCGAGCGCCGTCGCACCGCCCAGCGCGGCGGCGCCACCCGCGGTCATGCGAAGGAAATGGCGTCGACTCAGTTGTGCCATGGCGCTCCTCCTACTTGACGGCACCCGCCGTCAGTCCCGAGACGTAGTAGTCGAGGAAGAAGACGTAGGCCACCACGATCGGCAGCGACCCGATGCACGCGCCCGCCATCAGGCCGCCCCAGTAATAGATGTCGCCCCGGATCAGCTCCGAGAACACGCCCACGGTCATCGTCTTGAGCTCGGCGGGCGACACGAAGACGAGCGCGTAGAGGAACTCGTTCCACGACAGCGTGAAGGCGAACAGCGCCGCGCAGATCACGCCGGGCACCGCCACCGGGAGAAGGATCCGCACGAGCGTCTGCACCCGGTTGCAGCCGTCCAACATGGCGCACTCCTCGATCTCCTTGGGCACCGTGCGGAAATAGCCGAGCAGGAGCCAGGTGCAGAAGGGGACGAGGAAGGTCGGGTACGTGACGACGAGCGCCCACAGGCTGTCGGAGAGTCCGAGCCGATTCACCACCGTGCTGAGCGGCAGGAACAGCAGCGACGGCGGGACGAGATAGGTGACGAAGATCGCGACGCCGAATGAGTCGCCGCCGGGAAAGCGCAGGCGCGCGAGCGGATAGGCGGCCAGGATGCCGATGACGACAGACACGACCGTGGCCGCCACGCTGACCAGGAGGCTGTTCACGAACCAGCTCCAGAACAGCGTGTCCTGCGACAGCAGCTGGTAGTGGCCGAGCGTCACGCCGCGCCGGATGAGGAAGGGCACCGCGTTGACGTCGTACATCTCGGCGTTCTTCTTCAGCGAGGTGACGAGCATGAAGTAGAGCGGAAACAGCGCGAACAGCACGAATGGGGCGACGGGCATGTAGAGCGTGAAGAGCGGCCGCAGCCGGCGTCCGCGGCTAGTCATACATCCCCGATCGGCGGACCAGGCGCAGCTGCACGAAGACGACGACCAGCAAGATCGGGAACAGGAACAGCGAGACCGCCGCGCCCTGGCCGATGTGTCCGCTCTGCAGCCCGAGTGCGAACGAATAGGTCGCGAACAGGTGCGTCATGTTCATCGGGCCGCCCTTGGTGAGGACGTACACGATGTTGAAGTCGGCGAGCGTGAAGATCGCCGAGAACAGGATCACCACGGCGAGCACGGGCTTGAGCAGCGGCACCGTGACGTGCCAGAAGCGGCCCATCGGCCCCGCGCCATCGGACTCGGCCGCCTCGTAGAGCTCGCGCGGAATCGCCACCAGCCCGGCCAGCAGCGTGATGGCGAAGAAGGGCAGGCCGCGCCACGTGTTGACGAGGACGACGGTGAACATGGCGAGGTAGGGGTCCGGCAGCCACGGGATGTCGCGCTCGACGAGGTGCAGGCTCTTGAGCGTCCAGTTCACGACGCTGTACATCGGCTCGAACATCCACCACCACACGAGCGTGCTGAGCGCGGTCGGCACGATGAACGGAAGCAGCACCGCGCCGCGGATCAGGCGCTTGAAGCGAACCAGCCGGAACAGCAGCAGCGCGAGCACCATCCCGAGCACGGTCTTGAGCGTCAGCGCCGCCGTGGTGAAGACGATCGAGTTCTGCAGCGTCTGGAGAAAGATCCCGCTTCGCAGCAGCCGCACGAAGTTGTCGAGGCCGACGAAGCTGCCGGTCTCGCCGACCCGGGCGTCGCTCAGACTGAACCACAGCGAGAGGACGAACGGATACGCGACGAGGAAGAGCAGCAGGAAGAACGCCGGCGCGATGAAGCCGTAGGCGACGGACGTGTCGCTCACGAGCAGCTCCGACAGCCGACCGCTCTCGGCGCCGCCGCGCGCGGCCAGCTTGGCTACATCGCCGTCGACCGTCTTGAGCTGCATGCTGCGCTCCCAGCGACGACGCGACCGCGACCGGCCGCAGCATCAGACAACGCAGAATAGGGGCTCAACCGTAGGTCCGGCCCGTGTCGGTGTCAAGGCGGCCGCTCACCCGCGCGCGCCCACACCGCATACAGCGGATCGCCGCCGCCCGGCGAACAATCCTCCTCGTGGACGTCGCTGAAGCCGCCGGCGCTCTCGAAATACGCGCGAACGAGCGTGAGGTGCTGGGCGTCGGTGGTGCCGAGCCAGAGCGCGACGGCTTTGGTCGGAAAGCACCGGTTCGAGAACGACACGACGAACGGCGCCCCGGCTCGGAGCACGCGACGCACTTCGCGGAACACGGCCAGCGGATGGAGCACGTACTGAATCGACACCGCGCACATCGCGCCGTCGAACTCCGCCGCGCCGAACGGCACACGCGGATCGCGGTTGAGATCGTGGACGACGCGGGCGGTGAGCTGCGGATTGTCGGCCATCTCTTCGGCGTTGAGCCCGATGCCGACGACCTCGCGCCCGGAATCGGCGGGCAGATGCGTGCGCCAGCTGCTCATGAGATCGAGCAGGCGGCCGGCGGGGGGAAGGACGCGCGCGTACAGGCCGCCGAGGGCGGCGATGGCGCCGTCGTCGATGTGCACGACCTTGCGCGCGACGGCGTAGAACTGCTCATCCGGTGACTCGTCGTCGCGCTCGTAGGCGGCGGGTGGGAAGACGCCGTCGCCCCGGATGAGCCCCGACACGGAGACGGCGGCTCAGCGCGCGGCGGCGGCCTCCGGCATGGCCTCGACGACGACGGTGGGGTGCACGGCGGGCGAGTAGATCTCCAGCACCTCCACGTCGTCCGAGCAGTCGAGCTCGTTGTGGACGATGGCGGCCGGCTGCAGCACACAGTCGCCGACGTGGAACGTGTGCTCGCCCTGGCCTTCGTACACGAACTTGATCCAGCCCTTGAGCACGTAGAACATCTGGAAGTCGCACTGGTGCTGATGGAGCCCCGTCGTGTGCAGCTCGTGCGCGCCGGCGGAATCGGCCTTGATGCGAATCACGTGGGCGCGGAAGCGTCCATGGGTCGCGCCCTCGATACCGAGATCGCGATACTCCATGAAGCTGCGCAGCCCGGTCTTGTACACGGCGTCCTGGGCGCGGCTGACGCTGAAGAGCTGCTTGGGCTCGCTCATCGCACGTACTCCTTTCCGCGGTGCACGATCTCGCCTGTCTCGATGTTCATCTCGTCACGCCGCGGTCCGAGCGTCCGCATCGCGTCGAAGCCATCCTCGACCATGTCGCAGTAGAGCTCGACGCGATTGCCGTCGGGATCCGTGAAGTACACGCTCCGGGAGACGTTGTGCTCGACGGTCGACTCGACGGGGATCCCGAGCTCGCCCAGCTCGCGATACGCGGCCTGCAGCTCGGCGAAGCTGCCGACCTGCCACGCGGTGTGGTGCAGGCCGGGCTGCTTGGCGTCGGGCGCCTCTCCGGTTGCCAGCTGGAACAGCGCGAGGTCGTGGTGCTGCGTGCCGAAGCTCAGAAACACGGCGCCGTGCGCGAGGTCCTCGTAGGCGACCTTGAGGCCGAGCGTCCGCGTGTAGAAGTCCCGGGACTTCCGGGCGTCGCGTACCTTCAGCACGAGGTGACCGAGCTTCTTGGCTTGGATCATCGCGATCCTCACTGCGCCGTGGCGCGTCGGGTGACGGGTACCGCACCTCTCTCGCGTGCGCCAGTATACTCCGCGCCATGAGCCTCGCGGACAGCGGCGCGTTGAAGGGCAAGGTTGCGCTCATCACGGGCGCGGCGACTGGCATCGGCCGCGCCAGCGCGCTGCTGTTCTCCCGCGCGGGCGCACGCGTCGCGCTCGTGGACGTGCGCGAGCCGGAGCTGGCCCGGACGGAAGCCGACGTGCGCACGGCCGGCGGCGAGGCCGTAGAGGTCGTGGCGGATCTGGCCCAGCCCGACGACTGCGCCGCGGTGGTGGCCCGCGCGGTGGGCGCGTTCGGCCGGCTCGACGTCGTGCTGAACAACGCGGGCGTGGGCACCATGGTCGTCGGCGGCACGGTCGAGAGCATCACGCTCGAGCACTGGGACCTCGCCCAGGACGTCAACGTGCGCGCGATCTATCTGGTGAGCCGCGCGGCGCTGCCCCACATGCGGGGCGCCGGCGGCGCCATTGTCAACATCGCCTCCGTGTCCGCGTTCCACGGCTCGGTCGAGCGGCCGAGCCACGCGTACGCCGCGAGCAAGGGCGCGGTGCTCGCGCTCACACGCGCGATGGCGGCGTCCTACGGCCGCGACGGGATTCGCGTGAACGCGATCTGTCCCGGGACGATCCGCACGCGGCTGACCGTCGATATCGTGGATCGCGTGGAGCGTGCGGCGAAGGAGGGGCGCGGCATCCCGCTGGGTCGCGTCGGCGAGCCGGAGGACATTGCGCGCTGTGCCCTGTTTTTGGCGTCCGACGACGCATCGTTCATCTCCGGCGCCGCGATCGTCGCCGACGGCGGCGCGATGGCCGCCGCGCCGTAGCAGTGCGGGCTAGCGCTTGGAGGTCGTGAGGTCGGAGCGGACGATCGCCCACCCGAGCGCGGCGATCTGACGGTCGACGTTGCGCCAGCGCAGGTTCATCCGCGCCAGCGCCGCCTGGGGGCGATTGCCCCGGCGGTCCATGATCACCGTCACCGTCTGGTTGCCCTGCAGCTCCCGGCGGAGCATCTCGAACAGCTTGGGCTGCTCGCGCGAGACGATGACGAGATGGTGGGCGTCGCCGGCGCCGCCGGCCCCGCCCGTCTCGGCGACGACCGCGCGCACCGCGCGGGCGACCGCGCCGTCGGCCGCCTGACCGATCAGCCGGGAGAGCGGCGACCACGTCCGGCCGCCGCAGGCGGGGCAGGCGTCGAAGCCGATCTCGAAGCAGACCTCGCAGTCGGCGCACAGGACGAGGCGGGCGAGCGGGAAGTAGAGCCGGGCGGCGGTCGTGACCTGCAAGCGGGATCGCATGGCGGCCGCATATGGCAAGGGCAGTGCCATGGGCCCGGCGGCGTCCGCACCGCGGATTGGCGCGCGATTTTCGCTACGCGCCTACACACGCGGCAGGGCGTTGTGCCCTGACGCCAGGGACGTCACGCGCGAAGTGACACCACGCGCGCCAGCCTGACGCGGCTTACGCCGCGCCGGCGGGGACGTCGCCGGCGAGGGTGATCCGGTGCATCACCCGGCGGTGGCCGGCGTAGTCGTTCACGGCGTTGTGCTGGGCGCAGCGGTTGTCCCAGAAGGCGAGGGAGCCGGGGCGCCAGCGAAAGCGGCAGGTGAACTCCGGCCGCACCTGGTGGCGATAGAGAAAGCTCAGCAGCGGCGCGCTCTCTTCCTCGGTCATGCCCTCGAACCGCACGGTGTGGGCGACGTTGACGTAGAGCGCCCGGCGTCGGGTCTCGGGGTGCACGCGCACCACCGGATGGGAAGCCTCGTACAGTGACCGTGCGTCGGTCCGGCCGCGCTCGGCGATGCGGTCCTCACGCGTGCGCGAGGCGTCGGCCTTCGCCGAGCTGTTGACCGCGCGAAGCCCGCCGAGCAGCCGCTTCATCCCCTCGGAGAGTGCGTCGTACGCCATGTACATGTTGGCGAACAGCGTGTCGCCGCCGGCCGGGGGAACCTCCCGGGCCAGCAGCATGCTCGCCATGGGCGGCACGTCGAGATAGGCGGTGTCCGAGTGCCAGACACCGCCGAAGTTGATGCGCTCGTGCTCGAGCTTCACGACCGGGATGATGTCCGGATACTCGTCGAGCCCTTTCACGAACGGATACTCGATCGTCTCGCCGAACCGCCGGCCGAACGCGAGGAACTGCGCCGGCGTCAGCGCCTGCTCGCGGAAGAACAGCACGAGGTGATCGAGCCACGCGCGCCGCAGCACGCCGGCCGCCTGGTCGTCGAGCGGCTTCGTCAGGTCGACGCCCGTGACTTCCACACCGAGCGCGCCGGAGACGGGATGGATGCCGATGTCACTCACCGGGCTTATCTTATCCTCCGCGATGCGGCGCATGCTGATCTATGCGGGGCTCGGCGGGTTTCTCTTCGTCGCGCTGTTCCCGGTCCTCTGGATGCTGATCACCGCCTTCAAGGACGAGCGGGATCTGTATTCGATGCGCGGCATCCCGTTCTGGTTCTACGAGCCGCCGACGCTCAAGCACTTTCATCTGCTGTTCACCCAGACGTGGTTCGCCACGTGGTTCATCAACACGGCGTTGGTCTCCGCGTGCGTCGTGGCGATCACGCTCGTCACCGCCGTGCCGGCGGGGTACGCGCTGGCCCGCCTGCGTTTGCCCGGTGCAGGCAATACCGCGACGGCGATCTTCGCGACGTATCTGGTGCCGCCGATCATCCTGTTCCTGCCGCTCACGTACGTCGTTGGCCGCGTGGGGCTGTTCGATTCGTGGTGGGCGCTGGTGCTCGTCTATCCGACGTTCACCATTCCGATCGCGACCTGGCTGATGTTCGGCTTTCTGCGCGGCGTGCCCCTCGAGGTCGAGGAGGCGGCGTGGGTCGACGGCTGCGGACGGCTCGGCGGAATCGTGCGCGTCGTGCTGCCGCTCTCCCGTCCGGGCGTCGCCACCGTGGCGATCTTCGCGTTCACGCTGGCGATGCAGGAGTACCTGTACGCCGTCGTGCTGGCCGCGCCCATCGATCAAAAGGTCGTCACGGTGGGCATGCCGACGATGCTGATCCGGGGCGACATCTTCTTCTGGGGCGCACTCATGGCGGGCGGCCTGCTCGTCGGCGTTCCCGCGGCGGTGTTGTTCACCGCGGTCGTCGACCGCTTCATCCAGGGTCTCACGCAGGCCGCCGACTTCTGACAGCGGCGCTCAGCGGCCCTTACGCGCGCCGCGCGGCGGCACGCGGCGCTGCTCGTGTTCCTCGCCCGCGGGCGAGAGGTTCGAGATGCCGACGGCGCCGACAGCGCGCAGGCGACCCGACCGGGTCTTGGGACGCCGCGGCTCGAGCGCTCCGGCGGAGCGTGGCGTGCGTCGATCGGCGCCCTCGCGCCCGAACGCGCCGCCGACGGCACGGCTGGCGGGCTGAGGTGCGATGCCGTGACGGGACGTCGCCGCCTTGCGCGATTCCGACTGCAGTCCACGCTTTGCCGAGCTCTGAGCGCCCATCGCAGCACCTCCGCGGCACTGGGTAGCGAGGTGCGTGCCACTGCGTGCCGACGCTCGGCTGAAAGAACTGCAGCCAGCCCGCTAGGACACCGCCTCCCGCTCGAGCAGCCGGCGCTTGCGGTCCACGCCCCAGCGATAGCCCGACAGCCCGCCGTCGAGACGGACCACCCGATGGCAGGGAATGGCGACCGCGAGCGCGTTCGCGGCGCATGCGCTCGCCACCGCGCGCACGGCCTTCGGCGCCCCGATCCGCGCGGCGATCTTGGTGTACGTCGATGTGCGCCCGGCGGGAATCTCGCGCAGCGCCTGCCACACGCGCTGCTGAAACGCGGTGCCGCGCACGTCCAGCGGCAGGTCGAGCCCGAGCGCGGGCGCCTCGACGAAGCCGACGACCTTCGCGACGACGCGCTCGAACTCACGATCGCCGCCGATCAGCCGCGCGTTCGGAAACCGATCCTGCAGCTCCCGCGTCAGCGCCTCCGGGTCGTCGCCGAGCAGGATCGAGCACACGCCGCGCTCGGTGGCGGCGACCAGGATCGAGCCGAGCGAGCATTCGCCGACGGCGAAGCGCATCACGATGCCCTCACCGCCCGCGCGGAACCCGCTGGGCGTCATCCCGAGCAGGTCCGCGGCGGAGGCATAGAAACGGCCGCTCGAGCCAAAGCCCGCCTCGTAGATGGCGCCGGTCACGGTCGCGCTCCGCGCCAATTCCTCGCGCACGCGACGCCCGCGGTGCGCCGCCGCATAGGCCTTCGGGGTCAGGCCGGTCGTGGTCTTGAACACCCGATGAAAATGAAAACGGCTCAGGCCGGCGGCCTCTGCGAGCGCGCCGAGGCTCGGCAGCTCCTCGGACGTCTCGATGAGTCGGCATGCTTTGGCCACCGCCCGAGCGCGGATCTCACCGAGCCCGCCGCCGTCCGGACGGCATCGCTTGCACGCTCGAAACCCGGCGCGCTCGGCGTCGGCCGGTGTGTCGTGGAACCGAACGTTTTCCCGCCGCGCCTGGCGGGCCGCACACGACGGCCGGCAGTACACGCCCGTGGTGCGCACGGAGTAGTAGAAGACGCCGTCAGCGCGCCGGTCGCGGCCCACGACCGCCGTCCACCGCTCGGCATCGCTCGCAAACCGCGAAGTCCCATTTCGATCGATCGTCGCCACGCCCATGATGATGCCTCCTTTCGGTCTCTGATTCTGGGCAACCGTGGAGCCCGGCACACTCCGCTCCTTGCTCTCGAATTCGCCCGTACGGCTGCTGTCCTTACCCGGTAGGTAATTGATTCCTTCGATGGCGTAGGCGACGCTGACGGGCGCCGTGCTCACCGTCGCCATGGCCGGAACGTTCGCCGCAAGCCTCGAGGCCGCGCTGCGCGCCGAGCTGCGTGTGCCCTCCACCCTCGTGGTCGCCGATGAGCGCACGATCGCGGCGCGGCTGGCCGACGTCGACGTGCTCGTCACCATGGCGTTCACGCGCGAGATGGGTGCGGCCGCGCGCCGGCTCAAGCTCGTGCAGGTGCCGGGCGCCGGGCTGGAGCGCATCGACCGCGGGGCCCTTCCCGCGGGGACGGCGCTGGCCAACGCGTACGGCCACGAGGTCGGCATCGCCGAATTCGCGCTCGGCGCGATGCTGGCCCTGACCCGCGACGTCGTCCGGCTCGACGCGGCGCTGCGGCGCGGCGTCTGGGGGAGCCAGTGGGCGGTGGGCGCGCCACCGCCCGCGCCGTGGCCCGAGCTGGCCGGCAAGACGCTCGGCATCCTCGGGTACGGCCGCATCGGTCAGGCGCTCGCGCGGCGCGCTCGCGCCTTCGACATGGAGATCTGTGCGATCCGCCGTGACGTGGACCGCTCGGCAAAGGATGGTCTCGCGCTGCTTGGCGGTCTGGAGGTCCTCGACGAGGTGCTACGCCGGTCGGACTATCTGGCGATTACGATGCCGGCCACCGACGCCACCCACGGGGTCATCGGTGCGGCGCAGCTGGCCTCGATGAAGCGCACGGCCGTGCTCGTCAACGTGGCGCGCGCGGAGATCGTCGACGAGATGGCGTTGTATCGCGCCCTGGCCGAGCGCACGATCGCGGCCGCGGCGCTCGACGTCTGGTACCGCTACCCGACCGAGGCCGGGCCCGCGCCGCCGGCCCGACAGCCGTTCCACGAGCTGCCGAACGTCCTCATGACGCCGCACGTGTCGGGCTGGACGGAGGGGATGCTGCGCGCGCGCGTTCGGCTCATCGCGGACAACGTCGCCCGTGTCTCGCGCGGGGAGCCGCCAGAAAACCGGGTGGTGTGACCCGGCTTAGAACGCCGCGGCGGCCTCGCCGGCGTCGGCGTTACGGCCGCAGAGCGCGGCGATCGTTCGGCAGAGGCGGTCCATCTGCAGGGGCTTCCGGAGATAGGCCGTGAACCCGCGCGCGCCGCCCACCGGAAAGTCCTCGTAGTGCGCGGTGATCGCGACCGACGGCGCCTCGCCCCCTTCGGCGGCCGGTCGCTCGCGCAGCCACTGCATGAAGTGGGCGCCGTTCTCGCCGGGCAGCTGGAGGTCGCACAGGATGAGGTCGACTTTTCGCATCCGCAGATAGTCGCGGGCCTGGCCGGTGTGCGTTGCAAGCAGCGGGCGTGCCCCGGATACCTCGAGGATCGCGCGGATGAGGTTCAGCGCGTCGAAGTTGTCCTCGACGACCAGAATCGTGAGCCCTGTCAGGTCGGGCAGCGCCGCCGGACGCATGGGCGTCATCGAATCACGTTTTCTCCTGGTCACACAGTACCGCCGGAGGTTCGGTAAAAGCAGCCCGGAAAATAATTTCTCTGATTTGACCTACGTACTTGTACCGATTACAGGAGACTTGTCTAGACTGCCCTCGGGCTCGGCGCGCGAATCCTGCTGCCGGACGCAGTCGCGGTGCGCGCCGAAGCCATGCCAGGATGTGGCGGAGCGGTCAGACTCGAGCGGGTGGTCGCACAGCCAGCACAGGGCGTCGTCGTCACGCATGATGCTTACCCCCTTGGCGTACAGCGCGGCCGGGTGAGCAGCAGGCGCGATGCCAGCGAGAGCTCGGACTGGGACTTACCCGCGCAGCCCGGCGATGACGTCCAGCACTCGCAGGATCTCGGCGCCATCTCGCACCATCTGGCGATCACCGGCTTGACCCCAGCGCAGCACGCCGTCCCGATCGACGACGAACGTCGAGCGCCAGGCGACGTTGCGTTCTGCGTCCAGGACGCCGTATGCGCGGATCGCGCTGCGATGGAGGTCGCTCAGCAGCGGAAACGGGAACTTCCGCGCGTCGGCGAAGGCGGCGTGACAGGCAGGGCTGTCGCCGCTGATCGCAAGCACGGCACCGCCGCGGTCTCGCACCTGGTCGGCGACCTTGACCAGGTCGCTGAGCTCGGGGGTTCAGATGCTTCCCCAGTCGAAGCAGTAGAAGAGCAGCACCACGTCGCGCCCGCGAAAATCCCGCAGTTGCACCTGTCCGCCGGCGGTCGAGGGCAGCGAGAAGTCGGGCGCGGGCTGACCGAACGAGAGGCCGGTCATCGGCTGCAGTATATCCTTCGATCGCGTTTTCTAGCCTGTCGAGCCCAAGGAGATACGCGGATGAAGGACAGCGAGACGTTCCGGAAGGGTGCGGAGATGCGCCGGCGGCTGCTCGGCGATGCGTTCGTCGACCGCTCGACGAAGACGGTGTATGCCGACCCCGTCATGGGCAAGTTCATCGACGTCGCCACCGAAGCGGTGTTCGGCATGCTGTGGACGCGCCCCGGCCTCGATCTGAAAACGCGCACGCTCGTGTGCGTCGTCTCCGACGCGGCGACGGGACGCGAGCCCGAGCTCGCCATCCATCTGCGCATGGCGCTGCGGCAGGGCTGGACGGAGGAGGAGCTGACCGAGGTGCTGATCCAGCTCGTCGGCTACGTCGGCGCGCCGTTCGCGCGGGACGCGCTGCTGGTCGCCTCGCGCGTGTTCGGAGAGATGCGGGCGGAGGCGGCGAAGGCCTGAAGCTCAGCGCGGCGCCAACCGCGCGACGACTTCGACGAGCGCGGCGGGCTCCACGGGCTTCGGGATGTGGACCGCGTAGCCGGCGGCGAGGGCGCGTGCCCGATCGTCGGCGCGCGCGAACGCCGTGAGCGCCACGGCGGGGACGCGTCCGTCGCGGTCGAGCCCCAGCGCCCGCACGCGCTCGAGTAGCGCGTAACCATCGTCGCCGGGCATCGACAGATCGCTCACCAGCACGTGCGGACGGGCGCGTGCGAGCGCGTTCAGGGCTTCGGCCGTCGAGGCGGCCGTCACCACCTCCGCGCCGGACTGGCCGAGCACGGCGGTGATGAGCTCGCGCGCGTCGGCGTCGTCGTCGACGACCAGCACCCGGACACCGGCGAGCGGCGGCAGGCGATCGACGCCGGTGACCGTGCCGGGCGTCAGGCGCCCCTCCGTCCGCAGCGGCGCCAGCGGGATGCGCACGGTGAACGTCGCGCCGCGGTTCAGGCCCTCGCTGGCCGCGCTCACGCTGCCCCGGTGGAGCGTGACCAGATGGTGGACGATCGCGAGGCCGAGACCGAGTCCGCCGTGCGCGCGGGTCGTGGTGGAGTCCGCCTGGCGGAAGCGATCGAAGATGTACGGCAAGAACGCCGGCGCGATTCCTTGCCCGGTGTCGGCGACGCGCACGACGACGTGCGGATCGTCGCGCTCGACGCTCACGCTCACGCGGCCGTCGGCGGGCGTGAACTTGATCGCGTTGGACAGCAGATTCCAGACGATCTGCTGGAGGCGGTGTGCGTCGGCCCAGGCGGGGCCCGCCGTCGGGTCGATCCGCCGCTCCAGCGCGACCGATTTGCCAGCGGCGCCGGGCCTCACCGCGTCGAGCGCCGCCTCCACGACGGCGCCGACGTCGACAGCCTTAAAGTCGAGGCCGAGCTTGCCGGTGACGATCCGGGACACGTCGAGCAGATCGTCGATCAGCTGCGCCTGCAGTTTCGTATTGCGGTCGATGACCTGGAGCGCGCGCGCGGTGGTGGCGTCATCGAGCGTGCCGCTCTGGAGCATCCGCACCCAGCCCAGCATCGCCGTGAGCGGCGTGCGCAGCTCGTGGGACAGCGTCGCGAGAAACTCGTCCTTGGCACGATTCGCGTCGCGGGCCTCGGCGTAGAGCCGCGCGTTTTCCAGCGCGAGTGCGGCCTGCTCAGCGAAGTTCTGCGCGAGCAGGATTTCGTCCTGCCGGAACTGCCGGCCCTGACGATCGCCCAGCGCCAGGACGCCGATCACGCGCTCGTGGGACAGAAGCGGCACGGCGAGCACCGAGCGATAGGGCGCGCGCTCGACGAGCTCGCGCTCGTGGGGGGTCAGCACGATGCGGGAGTCGTTGAGCAGGTCAGGAGTGGTGACGGCGCGCCGTTCGCGCACGGCCAGACCGACGGCCGGAGAGGCGGCAGCCAGCGTCGTGCCGGGGTCGAGACCGCGAACCGGCGTGCCGGCGCTCGCAACGACGGTCATCTCCAGCGTGTTCGGGTCGATCTTATAGAAGAGCGAGGTTCCGAGGCCGAGCAGCGCGCGCACGGACTCGGCGGTGCGGCGGCTCACGACCTCGGGGTCGAGCGTCTGATTCAGAAAGCTGCCGATCTCGGCCGCGGCCTCCGCCGCGCGCAGTCGCGCTTCGTTCTGCCGATAGAGTCGCGCATTGTCGATGGCCACCGCGGCGCGCCGCGCGATGTCCTCGGCGAGGGGCACCTCCTCCGCGGTGTAGCGGCGGCCCGAGCCGGCGGAGACGAGCGACAGCGCGCCGAGGCTGCGCTCACGCGCGATGAGCGGCACCACGAGGTACGACGTGTAGGCCAGCGCGTGGGCCAGCTCGCGGTGCGCCGGATCGGGCGCGATGCTCGTGAGCGCGTCGTCGGAGATTTCCCCGGCGAGCTCAGGGCGGCCGCTGCGCAGTGCACGCGCGACGGGGTGGCGCCCGCTCCGGTCGGGCGCGAACCGGCGCGCCAGCTCTCGGGCCGCCTCTTCCTTCGCGGGATCCGCGTGCACGGCCGCCACGCGGCGGATTTCGCCGTCGTCCGCGACGATGTCCACGACGCACAGATCCGCCAACGCCGGCACGAGCAGCCGCGCCAGGCGCTCGAGCGTCGCCTCGTAATCGAGCGACGAGGCGAGCAGCCGGCTGGCCTCGGCAAGGAGCGCCGCGCGCGCGCGCGACGCCTCGGCGCGCACGAGAAGGATCTCGCGCTCCTTCTCGACCTCGCGACGCCGGCCCGCGGCGTCGGCGAGCGCGGCGCCGAGCGCAGAGACCTCTTTGACGCCGCTCTCCGGCGGAGCTTCGGGCGCCTCGCCGGCGCCGACTCGCGCGGCGGCGTTCGAGAGCGATACCATCGGCGTCGTCAGCCGGCGGCCGACCAGCAGGGCCAGGACGATACCGGCGCCGAGAAACACGAAGCCGCCGCCGATCAGCGCCCACAGCGAGCGCTGGAACACCGCGTCCATCAGCGTCGCCGGCAGCGCGAGGTACACCGTCCAGGGGGCATGCTGGAGCCGGTTCCACACCGTGTGCCGCCGCACGCTGTCCAGGCCGGGCAGCCGTGCGGAGCCCGAGTCCCGGCGCGCGATGGCGGCCATGTACTCGGCCGTTGCGGGATGGCCGATGAACCGCTGCGG
>JBKOZH010000139.1:0-10910 GCA_046725765.1 Candidatus Methylomirabilota bacterium
CCACGGCACCACCATCGCCACCAACGCGGTCCTCGAGCAGAAGGGTGCGGTGGCCGCGCTGCTCACCACCGAGGGCTTCGAGGACGTGCTCGAGCTCGGACGGATGAAGCGTTCGCGCATGTACGACTTGCAGATGGACCCTGAGACACCGACGTTCCTCGCGCCGCGCCGGCGCCGCATCGGCATCCGCGAGCGGCTCGACGCCCACGGCCGCGTGCTGGTCCCATTGAGCGAGGCCGTCGTGCGCGCGGCGGTGACACGCCTGCGTGCGCAGGGCGTGCAGGCGATCGCCGTCTGCTATCTGTTTTCGTTCGTCAATCCCGCCCACGAACGGCGCACGCGCGAGATCATCGCGGAGGTGGCGCCGGAGATCAGCGTGTCGCTCTCGTCGGACGTCGACCCGACGTTCCGCGAGTACGAGCGTCTGTGCGTGACGGCGTTCGACGCGTACCTGGGTCCCGTGGTGAAGCGCTACCTCGCGGGCCTCGCGGAGACGCTGCACGGTCTCGGCGTGCCCGCCGTGCCGCTCATCATGCGCTCGCGCGGCGGCATCGTCTCGGCGGCGCTCGCCGCGCAGCAGCCGGTGACGCTGTTTCTCTCTGGGCCCGCCGGCGGCGTCATCGGCGCCGGCGTCGCGGCCGAGCGCGCCGGCGTGCGCGATTTCGTCTCGCTCGACATGGGCGGCACCAGCAACGACGTCGCGCTGGTGCGCGAGGGCAAGCCGCTGCTCGCGACCGAAGGCTCGATCGGCCCCTACCCCGCACGTACGCCGATGGTCGACGTCAACACGATCGGCGCCGGCGGCGGCAGCATCGCATGGATCGACGCTGCGGGCGGATTGCGCGTCGGCCCGCGAAGCGCGGGCGCCGAGCCCGGTCCCGCCTGCTACGGCCGAGGGGGCGAGGACGCGACGGTGACCGACGCGAGCGTGGTGCTCGGCTACCTCAACCCCGACCGGTTCGCGGGCGGCGCCATGGCGCTGGACGTGGGCGCGGCCGAGCGCGCCGTCGCCGCCGTCGGCCGGCGCCTTGGTCTCGACACCGTCGCCGCGGCCGCCGGAATCCACCGCGTGATCAACGCGCGGATGGCCGACCAGATCCGGCTCGTGACGATCAAGCGCGGCTACGACCCGCGGCAGTTCGCGCTCGTGGTTCTCGGCGGAGCGGGCCCGGTGCACGGGGCGGCACTCGCCGAGGAAATGGGCATGGCCGAGGTGCTCGTGCCCGAAGCGCCCGGGGTGCTGGCGGCGTTCGGCCTGCTGGCCGCCGCGATCGAGCATCACCACGCGCGCACGCTGCAGGCCCGCACCGACGTCGCCGACCTCGCTGACGTCAACGCGTGCCTGGCCGAGGTGGACGCCGCGGGTCGCGCGCGGATGCGAGCGGAAGGCGTGCCGGCCGCCGACGTGCGCGTGACGTACGCGGCCGACATGCGCTACGTGGGTCAGGCGTACGAGCTCGAGGTGCCGATCGAAGCGCCCGTCGTCCGTGAGCGCGTGCCCGACGTCCTCGCGGCATTTCACGCGGTGCACGAGCGTGTGTACGGCTATGCGCGCACGCAGCAGCCCGTGGAGTTCGTCAACTTCCGCGCGGTGCATACGTACCCGCTGCCGCGGCCCGAGGTCACCGCTGCCGCGCGCGCCACGGGCACGCTCGACGATGCGCGCGTCGGCTCGCGCCGGGCATACTTCGGCGCGTTCCTTCCCACGCCGATCTACGAACGCTCGCGGCTGCCGCTCGGCGCGCGGCTCGCCGGGCCGGCAATCGTCGAGCAGACCGACACGACCACCGTCGTCCCACCCGGCGTGACCGCGCTCGTGGACGACGCCGGAAATTTGAAGTTGCGGCGAACGTGATGGCCATCGACCCGATCCTGCTCGAGGTCCTGCGCAACCGGCTCGACGCCATCGCCGACGAGATGGAGCTGACGCTGCTCAAGAGCGCGGCGTCGCCGATCGTCAAGGAGGGTCTCGACGCCTCCGCCGCGCTCTTCAACACCGAGGGCGAGACGATCGCGCAGGCGGCGGCCATCCCGATCCACCTCGGCGCGCTGCAATTCGCCGCGCAGCGGCTGGTGCGCGCGTTCCCGCCGTCGCGCATGCGCGAGGGCGACGCGTTTTTGCTCAACGACCCGTACGACGGCGGCACTCACTTGCCCGACATCACGCTCGCCGTGCCGGTCTTCGCCGACGGGCGCGCGGTGGCGCTGGCGTGCACGATGTGCCACCACCAGGACGTCGGCGGCCGCACGCCCGGCAGCGTGCCGACCGATGCCACCGAGCTCTACCAGGAAGGCGTGATCATCCCGCCCACGCAGCTGTTCCGCGCAGGCGAGCTGGACGAAAACCTCTTTCGCTTCCTCACGCGCAACGTGCGGCTGCCCGACGTGTTCACCGGCGACCTGATGGCCCAGGTCGCGGCTGGGCGGCTCGGCGGCGCGCGGCTGCGAGAGCTGTTCGCCGCCCACGGCGCCCCGACGGTCATGGCGTACATCGATGAGCTGCTCTCACGCGCCGAGCGCCTCACGCGCGCGCAGATCGCGGACATCCCCGACGGCGACTATGCGTTCGAGGACTGGCTCGACGACGACGGCGTCAACGTGGGGCAGCCCGTGAAGATCGCGGTGACGCTGCGCGTGCGCGGCTCGGCCATGACGTTCGACTTCACGGGCAGCGATGCCCAGGTGCGCGGCCCGTTCAACTCCGTGCCGGCCTCGACGATGTCGGCCGTGTACTACGCGGTGCGCGCGATCTCCGACGCCTCGATCCCGAACAACGGCGGCTGCTTCCGCGCGGTGGATGCCGTGCTGCCGGAAGGCACAATCGTGAATCCGCGGCCGCCGGCGCCGGTGAGCTGCCGGACGGCGACGATCAAGCGCATCGCCGACACGATCCTCGGCGCGCTGGTGCGCGCGCTGCCCGGCAAGATGCCGGCGGCCAACTCGGGCACGCTGCTCGTCATGGCGTTCGGCGGCCGCGATCCGGAGAGCGGACAGCCGTTCGTCGCAAGCGAGCTGGCCGCCGGCGGCATGGGCGCGCGGCCCGACAAGGACGGCATCGACACGATCGAGACCGACGTGTCGAACTGCATGAACATCCCGGTCGAGTCGGTGGAGATGAACTTCCCGCTGCGAATCCCGCGCGCGCGGCTGTGGCGCGACTCGGGCGGCGCCGGACGCTTTCGCGGCGGCCTCGGCCTGGAAAAGGTATTCGAGGCCACGACCACGGACGTCATGGTCTCGCATCGCGGCGAGCGGTTCGCGTCGTCACCCTGGGGACTCGAGGGCGGCGCGCCGGGCGCTCGCGCGCACGCGTACATCGTGCGCGCGGACGGCACGCGCGAGGAGCTGCCATCGAAGAAGATGATCGTGCTGCACCCCGGCGATCAGCTCTGGGAGTACATCGCGGGCGGCGCCGGCTACGGCGATCCGCTCGAGCGCGATTCCGCCGCCGTGCTCCGCGACGTGCTCGACGGCAAGATCTCGGCGGCGCGAGCCGTGACGGAATACGGCGTCGTGCTCACGCCGGACGGTACCGCGGTGGACGAGGTGGATACGAAGGAGCGGCGCGCCGCGCTGCGCCGGGCGCAGGCGGCATCGGCCGACTAGCTGGGCCGGGGGCCGTTCAGCGCTGGGCCTTTCGGCGCGGACGCCGCGATCGGCTTCAGCTCAGCGAGCGCGCTGGCGGCGTCCAGATAGGTGCCGATCGACGCCACCACCACACGCGCCTGGACGGTCACGAGCTCGATGCCGACAACCGACACCGAGACCCACGCGTCGATCACGATCCCTTTGTCCAGCACACGGTCGAGTACGTCGATGATGTTGGCGGTGGCGGCGACTCGTTCGAGTTGCATTGCGTGAGCTCCGATCAGGCGCGGCGGGAGCAGCGAAGTGGTAAAGAATTTCTACTGTTTCTTTGAAGTTTGAAGAGCGATCTCCACAGCAAACGAAGTGCCGCACCGGCCGCAGCGCAAAAACCGAAAGGTGAGACGTCCGCGACGTCATCGCTCTGACAACGCGACGTCAGCCGTGAGCGAGCGTTGCCGCGCCGCGGCCGGTTGCTGCGCTCGCGCTTCCATTCGGCCCTATGCCCCTTCGAGTCGGAGGCATTGTCTTTGAAGCGGGGGTTCGGGCTGATGACTCACGCGGCGGTGCTTCGGTTCGTGGGTGTGATCGTGTTGATCGTCGCCATGCTGCTGCCGGCGACCACGACGTTCGCGGCCGGCGGCGGCGGACGCGGTGGCGGTGCTGGCGCGGGTGTCAGCGGCGGTGGTGGCGCGGGTGTCAGCGGCGGCGGTGCTGGTGGCTCACGCAGCGGCGGCTGGCAAGGACGCAGCGGCTGGCAAGGCGGCGGGGGCTGGCACGGACACGGGCACCACGGCAGTCATTTCCACGGCCACAGCACGGTGTTCCTCGGCGGCAGCTTCTGGTGGGGCCCGTGGTGGTGGTACCCGTATTACGCGTATCCGCCTGCGTACTATCCGCCGCAGGTCGTCGTCACCGAGCCGCCGGTCTATATCCAGAGCGGGCCCGGCCAGAGCGGCTCCGGCCAGAACGGCTCCGGCGGCCAACCGGGTTCGGGCTACTGGCACTACTGCATGAGCGCCCGGGGCTACTATCCGCACGTTCAGAGCTGTCCCGAGGCCTGGATTCTCGTCGCGCCCCGATAGCCCCCTCCGATAGCGGGCTGGTGGTCGCATAGACGACCGCCGTCACATCGCACTGGACGAAAGGCGTATAGACGCCCTCCTCTGGGCCCAATAGCATGGCCGCCAATATGTCAACGGGGAGGCCGTCTATGCGAGGCGCCGCGCGCGCCGTCGAATTCGCCGGAGGCAAGCTCGGCGCGCATCGTCACATCTGCGCGTTCTTCAATAGCCCCGACGAGGAGCACCGCGTGCTGCGCTCGTTCATCACCGATGGGCTCGCCGGCGGCGACAAGGGTTTCCACATCGTCGACCCGGAGCTGAGGGACGAGCATCTGAGGCGGCTCGCGGCGGGAGGCATCGACGTCGAGCGGGCCATGGCGAGCGGCCAGCTCGAGGTTCGGGCGTGGCAGGAGGCTCATCTCCGCGGCGATCGATTCGAACAAGACGCGATGCTGACGCTGGTCGACGACGTGCTCCATGCGAACAGGGCGGCCGGCTACCCGGCCACGAGAATCCTCGCGCACATGGAGTGGGCGCTGCTCGATCGCCCCGGCGTCGATGACCTGGTCGAATACGAGACCCGCGTGAATTACGTGCTGCTCAAGTACGACGACCCCGTGATCTGCACATACGACCTGTCGAAATTCGGCGCGACCGTGGTCTTCGATATCCTACGAACGCACCCGATGGTGATCATCGGCGGAATCCTGCAGGAGAACCCCTTCTTCGTCCCTCCCGACCAGTTCCTCCTCGAGCTGCGCGAGCGTCGCTTGGCTCGAACAAGTCTCGGCATGACGAGCTGATGCGCGTCGCCGACGAGAACCGCCGGCTTCGCGCAGCACTCCGCGACCTCGTCGCCCTCTCGACGATCCCGGCGGCGTGGATCGGCAGAGACCCACCGACCATCGCGACGAGCCTCGCCGACGTGCTGATCGGGTCGCTGGATCTCGATTTTGCCTTCGTCCGTCTGTGCGACTCCAACGGCGGCGATCCGGTCGACGTCGTGCGGGGCAATGCCTGGAGCGGATTCGCAGAGTTTCTGCGGCATCATCTCGCGGTCGGGACGCAGGCGCGCAGGACGATCGTTCCTGATGTCGATGACAATGGGACGCGGTGCCGCGGTCTGGTCATTCCGATCGGCTTCAATGGCAATGGCGGTCTGGTCGCGGTGGCGTGTCATCGCAGCGACTTTCCCACGGAGACCGATCAGCTTCTGCTCTCGGTGGCCGCGAATCAGGCCGCGACGGCGTACCAGACCGCGCGCCTCGTCTACGAGCGCCGCAGCGCCGAGGAAGAGCTTCGGATTGCCCACGACGAGCTCGAGACGCAGGTGGCCGAACGGACGGCGGACTTGCAGCGCAGTGAGGCCCATCTCGCAGAAGCGCAGCGACTGAGCCACATGGGCAGCTGGGCGCGGGACGGCGCGACCGGAGAGGTCACGCACTCCTCGGACGAGCACGCCCGGCTGTTTGGCTTCGATCCGAAACGCGACCGACCGTCATTGCTCGAGTTTCAGAGGCGGATTCATCCGGACGACCAGGTGCGTGCCGCCGACGTCGTCAAGAACGCCGCAGATCAGCGGACCGACTACGAAGTGGAGTACCGCGTCGTCCGTCCCGACGGGACGCTGCGATGGCTCCTTTCTCGCGGCCATCCTGTGTTCAGCGCCTCCGGAGACCTCGTCGAGTTTGTCGGCACCGTCACGGACGTGACGGAGCGTCGACGGTCGGAGGAGGCCCTTCGCCAGGCGCAGACCGAGCTGGCGCACGCGACCCGGATGACGACCCTCGGTGGGCTGGCCGCGTCGATCGCGCATGAGATCCGGCAGCCCTTGACGGCGATCGTGGCCGATGCCGCCGCGTCGCTCCGCTGGCTGGCCGAGAGCAATCCGAAGCTCGACATGGTGCGCGAGGCGCTGGTTGACGTCGTGGCGGGTGGGCGCCGCGCGGGAGTGGTGATCGAGCGGATTCGGCAGCTGGCGGCCAAGAACGATCCGCAGAAAACCCCGCTGGAGATCAATGACCTCATCGACGGCGTCGTCCCGCTGGTCCGCCTCGAGCTGTTCAAGCATCACGTGTCGCTGCGGACGGATCTGACCTCGGCCTTACCGCCTGTCCTCGGCGATCGCGTGCAGCTCCAGCAGGTCGTCATCAACCTCGTGATGAACGGCGTGGAAGCGATGGTGGCCGTCGACGACCGGCCGCGTGAGCTCGTGATCCGCTCAGAAGCCGACGCTGAGGATCGGGTTGTCGTCGCCGTGCAGGACGCGGGCGCGGGACTCGACCCGCGCGAGGCCGACCGGCTGTTCACCGCATTCTTCACGACGAAGCCGAACGGTATGGGCATGGGGCTCGCGATCAGCCGCTCGATCATCGAGACGCACGGCGGGCAGCTCTGGGCGACACCGAACTCGACCCACGGGGCGACGTTTCAGTTCTCGCTGCCCGCGATGCGGTAGGGCGCCGGCGCTCAACGGGCCCTCCTTCCCGCGATTGGCTGCATGAGTATCGCGATCGCTCGATCCGCGTCGGCCGAGCAGAGTCCCAGGCCGGACTGGGTCTGGACGAGACGCGGCCGTAGCTCGCCGACATCGGCGTGATCGTCGATGATCACGTACGCGCCCACCTCGTGCTCCGCGAGCCAGGCCGCGATCTCGTCTCCGCGAGAAGCACCCGGCGTGCCGTTCGGCGTCGTATCGACGACGCGGCCGACGAACCCCTGCGCGTGCAGCATCGCCTGCAGCTCGGCGACCGTCCGGCCGTACCGCCACGTCGACGACACGACCACGTCGGCGCCGCTGGCGGTGACGATCTCGTTGAGCACCTGCATGCACGCGGAATCGAGGTCGCCGTAGCGATCCCAGCGGCGGATCGGCGCCAGCACCCCGTCGATGTCCAGGAAGATCACACGTCGCATCGCGCGAGGGATTGCGGCAGGGTGAGATAGAAACCGACCAGCAGTATCGCCGCCAGCGCGAGCGCGAACGACTGCATCAGCCACATGCCCGCAATGCCCCACGGGGGTCCCCAGAACCCGCCGAAGGCGACGAGGTACCCGCCGACGACGCCGACGCCCCACAGCGCGGCGCCGTGAATCACGGTGGGCGCGATCGCCAGCTTGTAGGCGCGCAGCACGAAGCTGGCGATGGTCTGCAGCGCATCGAAGAAATGAAACGCGACGAGATAGGGAATCAGTGTCAGCGCCGTCGCCACCACGTCAGGAGTGCGCGAGTACAGACCGACGATGCCGCCGCGCAGCGTCCACACCGTGAGCACGGTGACGGCGGCGACGAGCGCCGTGATGCGCATGCCGGTCAGCGCCGTGTCGCGCGCTCGCCGCGGATCGCCCGCGCCGATGGCCTGCGCGGTGAGCGTGGCCGTGGCGACCGAGAGCGACAGCGGCAGCATGAAACACAGCGCGGCCAGGTTCGCGACGATCTGATGGCCGCCCATCACGGTGGTACCCAGGCGTGCGCCGAGCAGCGTGATCGCCGTGAACGACGTCGACTCCAGCGCGTACGACAGGCTCATCGGAACGCCGAGGCGGAGAATCTCGCGCTGCGCCGACCACGTCGGCCGCGCCCGGCGAATGTCGAACTGGCGGTAGAACGTGCTGCGGTGCATGTACGCGAAGCCCATGACGAACAACACCCAGAACACGATGACCGAGGCGATGGCGCCGCCGACCGCGCCCATGCGGGGCAGCCCGAGGCCGCCGAGGATGAGGACGTAGCTCAGGCACACCTTGAGCGCGAAACCGGTGACTTGCAGTGTCATCACCACATGCGGACGTGACAGCGCGGTATTGACGGCGTAGATCGCGCGGAACATGAGCGCGCCGGGCAGAGCCGGCGCGAGGATGGTGAGATAGCGCGCCACCTGCGCCTCGACCTCCGGCGGCGCATGCAGCCACGGCAGCCAGAGCCGCGCGAACAGCAGCGGCAGCATGCCGAGCACCGCGAGGAACAGCGCCATCCAGAGGCCCTGCACGTAGGTCGCGCCGATAGTGGTCAGCCGCGCGCCGCCGAAGTGCTGCGCGACGATGGGATTCAGCGCGGCGGTCGCGCCCATGAGGCCGACGAACACGGTGGCGTACACGCTGAGGCCGAGACCCATCGTGGCGAGATCAACGGGCGAGGCGTGGCCGCTGAACACCGTATCGACGACCGCGAACGCCAGTCCCGCGACCTGGCCGATCAGAATTGGTCGCGCCTGACCGACGATGCCGCGGACGATCGATTTCAGCGGCCGCGACCTCTAGCGTTTCGGCGCGGCGACGAAGAGCGGAATCCGCCGTGTGGTCTTCGCCTGGTACTCCTCGTACGGCGGATAGGCCGCGACCGCAAGCTTCCAGAGCCGCGCGCGCTCCTTGTCGTCGGTGACCTCGCGGACGCGCATGGGCTGCACCACCGTGAGGTCGCGCAGCTCGACGTCGGGATTCGCGCGCAGGTTGTACACCCAGACGGGATTCTTCGGCGCGCCACCCACCGAGCCGACCAGCACGTAGTTCGTGCCGTCCTTGACGCGCATCAGCGGGGTCTTGCGAACGGCACCCGTCTTATTGCCGGTGTGCGTGACGATGACGACGGGTAAGCCGGTATCGCGCAGCGTCGTGCCTTGCGTGCCGCCGCTCGACTCATACAGCTCGACCTGATCGCGCACCCACTGCCGAGGACTCGGGATGTACTTGCTCATGGCGTTCTCCTGAAGAGCGGATCGTCGGGATGCAGCGCCGTGGTCCACTTGAGCCCGATGCGTGAGAGATCCGGCGCCAGCACGTCCTCACCCTCGGGTCGCACGCCGCGCTCGATCCACGCGACGAGATCGTCGAAGGCCTGCTCGCGCATCACGCCGTCGAAGCCACAGTGACTGCCCGCGCGCAGCACGCGCTGCACCAGCAGCTGGCTCGTCCCGGCGGCGAGCGTCCGACGCCGGTAGGACTGCTCGAGGCTGAGCGGCACCCAGGCGTCGCCGGTCTCGTGCAGCGTGATGAGCGGCACGGTGAGCCGGCCCGTGCGCTCGGCGTAGACCGGATCGACGCTCGGCGTCCGCGCGTCCTTCGCCGGCCGCAGCCGGCGCACGCGCGCGTTGAGCTCGTCCTCGGCGAGGCCGAGTCCGGCGTCGATCCGATACCGGACGTGCATGGTGGTGGCGGCGCGCGCGCCGGGCCGCGACTCACGCTCGACGTCGGGATGCCGATAGATCATGTTCAGCAAATACCGACGCTGCAGCCCTTGAAGACGCAACGGCAGCTCGTTGCCGGCGTGATCGGCGCCCATCAAATACTTCACGACGCTGTCGAACTGGCGTCCGCGCGCGGTATAGGAGCCCGGCGTACCCAGCGCGGGCACCACGCGCTCGTTGAGGACGCGGGCGAACGTCTGCTCGTCCGGCGCGTCGAGGAGCGGCACGCCGGCGATGAGCTCCGCAGCCGCCGTGTAGGCGAGCAGATAGTCGGCGATGCTGATGCCGTCGACGAGACCACATTCGGCGAGACCGCCCTGGTAGAGCCCGGGGCGCAGCTCCAGCGACGCCACGACGATGTGGCCGCCCATCGACTGGCCGTAGACGATGCTCCAGCGCGGCCGGCCGATCTCTTTCACGAACAGCTCGCGCAGCGCGACGAGATCCTCGATGAAGAGATGGGGCTGGTACTCGCGCGCGCGATAGCCGGAGGCGATCCACGCGTGGCCCTCGGCGAGGACGTGGCTGGCGATCGGCGGGGCGGCGACCGCGCCCGGCCCCGGACCGCGCTGGATGCCATGCGCGAACACGACGAGGCCACCATGCCAGTTCTCGGGCACCGCGATGAGATAGTCGGCGCCACCGAGCACCCCGCTGCGATTGATCGCCGCGCGCTGCGTTTGCGCGCTTGGCGCGTGTGACGACGCCGCGACAAGGCTCAGGCCCAGCGTCAGCAGCGCGACGACGATGCGCATCGCTTCCTCCTCGTGAATTCGTGACGTAGCATAGCCGACCGTGACCGCGCCGCGTCGTGCCTTGCGTGTCGCCGCCGTGAAGCTTCTCGGCGCCGTGCTCCTCGCATGTTCGGCGGACGCGGCTCACGCCCAGACGCCGCCGTCCTCCGTCGAGAGAGCAGCGTACCGTGGACTGCTTGAAGCTGCCTCGCGAGGCGACACGGTCGAGATCCAGGCCCTCGTCGCGAGGCGGGAAACGCCGGACGTTCGCGACGCGCATGGACGCACGCCGTTACACGTCGCGGCGTACGGGCGTCACCACCAGGCCATGCGTGCACTCGTGG
>JBKOZH010000035.1:0-6408 GCA_046725765.1 Candidatus Methylomirabilota bacterium
GCGAGCGCCTCACGCGCCGCGCTCATTCCGTCCGGACCACGCGCGATCAACTCCAGCATGCTCTTGGGGAAGCCGCCGCGACCATGACGGACGGCGGCGCGCTCGCGCGCGAGGTCGGCCGCCAGCGCGCCGAGGTCGAAGACGGCGTCGCCGACGAGCGCGCCGATCCGCGGCCTGGACGAGCCCTTTCGGTACGTTACGAGATGCATATCAGGCGTGACCGAGGGGTGCGACGGCTGCGCCGGCGCGGTTCCGCGCGCTTGGGGGTATGGGGGCCATTTCGGGGCCCCTGACCTCGCGCACTCGGTGACCGAGGACCGCGACGGCTGCGCCGGCGCGGTTCCGAGCGCTTGGGGGTATGGGGGCCATTTCGGGGCCCCCCATTTAAATAGACTGGCGCATGGCGACGCGCTCGGGCAGCGCCATGCCGCGCTCCTGCGCCATCCGCTCGAGCTCCTGCGGGATCGCGAAGCGTACGTCCTCTTCGACCACGTGGACCTCGCGCACGCTGACGTCCCGCGCGCGTAGCGCGTGCACGACCTGCGTCACCAGCATCTCCGGCGTGGAGGCGCCCGCGGTGATGCCGACGCGCGTCGCGCCCGCCAGCCACTCGGGCTTGATGTCGTTCACGTCGTTGATGAGATGGGCATGCGTGCCGGCGGTCTTGGCGACTTCCACGAGCCGGTTGGCGTTCGAGGAGTTCGCGGCGCCAATGACGAGCAGCACGTCCACGTCGCCCGCGAGTCGCTTGACCGCCGCCTGCCGGTTCTGCGTGGCGTAGCAGATGTCGTCGCGTGAGGGCCCCACGATGCGCGGAAACTTGCGGCGGAGGGCGTCGATGACATCTCGCGTATCGTCCACAGACAACGTGGTCTGCGTGAGGTACGCGATCTTGTCGGGATTGGGGACCTCGAGCCGCTCGACCTCGGCGGCGCTGTCGATGACGACGATGCGATCGGGCGCCTCGCCGAGCGTGCCGATGACCTCGTCGTGGTCCTCGTGGCCGATCAGGACGATCGAATAACCCTCGCGGGCGTACCGCACGGCCTCGAGATGGACCTTCGTCACGAGCGGGCACGTCGCGTCGATCACGCGCAGACCGCGCCGCTCCGCGTCGTCGCGCACCGCGGGCGAGATTCCATGCGCGCTGAAGATCACGGTGGCGTCGTCGGGCACTTCCGACAGCTCGTCAACGAAGATCGCGCCCTTGGCCCGCAGCGACTCCACCACGTGGCGGTTGTGGACGATCTCGCGGCGGACGTAGACGGGCGGCCGGCACACCGACAGGGCCAGCTCGACGATATCGATCGCGCGCTCGACGCCGGCGCAAAAGCCCCGCGGACCGGCGAGCAGGATCTCCGAGATCGGGACAGTAGCCACGTGATTACCTCAGGGGAAGTAGAAGGAAACGCCACCCACCACGACGTGGGCCTCGAAGCCCCGGTTGGGTAGGCTCGTATTGCCGTTGGAGACGTGCTGCCAGCGGTAGCCCGCGTAGAGCGCGGTCTTGTTCGACACGAAGACCGACGCGCCGACGCCGCCGAACACCAGGAAGGCGAAGGTCGAGTCGATCTCCGGAATGTCGAGGTCCGTGCCGCCGGCCGAGCCGCCGATCTCGGCGTAGGGAACGAAGCGGCCGAGGCCGAGGAAGTGGTATCGCGTGACCGCGGCGAGCCCCGCCCAGAACGCCGAGCGCGGCACCGTGTACTTCTGGTAGAGCGGCTCGAAGCCCATTTCCAGCGCGCCATACCAGAAGTGGTCGCGGCCGAGCGGCTCGAAGGGCAGCAGGCTGAAGCGCACGCCGACGTCGTAGAACTCCAGATACGTGACGCCCTGGTGCTTTTCCTCGAAGTTGAACTGCCAGCCGTAGGCGCCCTCGCCGGAGAGCACGAACGTCCCCTTCCGGAACGTCTGCTCGGCGTCGAACGCCGCGGCGGGCGCCGCCGCGGCGAGGAGCAACACGAGCGTCGCGGTGATGCCGCGCATCCACGTCGTCATGGCTCGATGAGGACCTTCAACGCCTCGCCGTTTTGCATGAGATCCAGCGCCGCGTGCACACCGTCCAGTCGCATCCGGTGGGTCACGAGTGGGTCGGGCACGATCGTCCCCGACTCGAGTGATTCGACGGCCTGCCGGATGAGCTCGGGCGTGTGATGGAACGCGCCGACGAGCGTGAGCTCTTCGTAGTGCGCCCGGCGCGTGTCCACCCGCACCGATGTCCCGGGCGCGCAGCCACCAAAGAATACCACGCTTCCTCCGCGCCCCACCGCGGCCATCGCGTGTTCCCACACCTCAGGACGGCCGGTGGCGTCGATGGTGACCTCGGGTCCGTGTCCGTCCGTCATCGCGCGCAGGTCGGCGACGACGTCCGCGCTCGCGGTGGCGTCCACGCATTCGGCGATGCCGAGCCCGGACACGCGCTCGAGGCGCCAGCCGCGCTTGCCGACGAGGATAACGCGACACTTGCGCGCCGCCGCCACCATCGCGAGCAGGCAGCCAAGCGGACCGTGGCCGAACACGGCCACCGTCTGCCCCGGCTCGACACGCGCGCGCTCGATGCCGAGCATCGCGCACGCGAGCGGCTCGGCGAATGCGGCGCGCTCGGCGGGTACCTTATGGAGTCGCACGATGTTGCGCGCGACGAGGCGCGGCGGCAGCGCGATGTATTCGCCATAGGCGCCGTTGACGAACAGCAGATCCTCGCAGAGGTTCGGGCGCCGCGCGAGGCACGCGCGACACTCGCCACACGGGGCGGAGTTGGCGGCAGAGATGCGATCGCCCTCGCGCACGCGCGAGACGCCTGCTCCCGCGGCGGTGACCGTGCCGGCCAGCTCGTGGCCGAACACCGTCGGGACGTGCGGAATCATCACCGGATGTCCGCGCCGTCGCACCTTGACGTCGGTGCCGCACGTCAGCGCGGCGTCGATGCGCACCACGATCTCACCCGCGGCCGGCTCCGGTACCGGCAGCTCCTCGTCGCGCAGGTCGCCCGGGCCGTGGAACACCACGGCGCGCATGGTCCGGCTCATGGCGTGACGTAGACCTTCAGCGCCTGGTGCCGGCGCATGAGATCGACACCCTCGGCCAAGCGCTCCAGTGGCAGACGATGCGTTACGAGCCCGTCGACGTCGACTTTGCCGGCGGCGATCAGCCAGAACGCGCGGGCGAGCGTCGCCGGCGACGACGAATACGTCGTGGTCAGCGTCAGCTCGCGGTGATACAGCGTTTCGAGCGCGACCGGCAGCGCGTCGCCGGGCCCACCCGCGAAGTAATGAATCGCGCCGCCATCGCGGGCCGCATCGACGGCCCACGGCAGTACCGCCGCCGCGCCGCCCGTGATCATGACGTGGTCGGCGCCGCGGCCGTCCGAGGCCTGGCGCGCGAGCGTGACGGCCTGCGCGGGGAGCCCCGCCGTGACACCGAACCGCGCGACGAACTCGTTGCGACCGGCGTCCTGATCGGCGCCGATGACGCTCGCGCCGGCGCGCGCGAGAAGCTGGAGGAACAGGCAGCCGATCGAGCCGAGGCCGACCACGATCGCCGTGTCGCCCGGCTGCACGCGGGCGCGCTCGACGGCGCGCAGACAGCACGCGAGCGGCTCGACGAAGGACGCTTCCTCGTCGGTGAGATGATCGGGTATCCGGAACGTCGCCGCCCGCACGTTCGGCGCGGGCACGCGCACGAACTCGGCGAAGCCGCCAGGATCGAGGTTCGAGGCTTTGAACGCGCGGCACATCGACTCGCTGCCGCGACGGCAGTAGTGACACTCGCCGCACGGCACGTGGTGCGCGGCGACGACGCGGTCGCCGACCGCGAAGCCGCGCACGCCTTCGCCCGCCTCGACGACGTCGCCGACGACCTCGTGCCCGAGCACGGCCGGCACGCGCGCGCCTGGATCGCCGAGCTTGGCAATGTCGGAGCCGCAGAGCCCGCAGCCGCGCAGGCGCAGCAGCAGCTCGCCGGGGCCCGGAGCGGGGCGTGGCACGTCCGCCGGCGCCAGCCGCCCGGCGCTCTGGAGCACCACCGCCCTCATGCCACTCGCTTCATCACAGGCTCGCCTCGGACGGCGGGTCCCCAGCCCCGCGACGTCCTGCGGCTCGCACTGCAAGCATTCCGTTCATCCAGCAGCGCAGCGCGATGCGCGCCTTGCGCGCCGCGGACAGCGCGACCCGCTCGTCGAAGACGTGGAAGCGGCGTGCCTCGATCTCCTGGAGCAGCGCGAAGTAAATGCGGCCCATGATCTCCGCGGGCACGAGCGAGCGCGCGTCCCGTGCGGGAAACGCCGCCCACGCCTGGGCGTAATGCTCCCGCGCGCGCGCCGCCTGGAACGCCATGAGGCGCACGAACGCGTCGTCGTAGCGGCCGGACTTCAAATCGTCGCCGGTCACACCGAAGGCCTCGAGCTCTCGCTGCGGCACGTAGACTCGCCCGTTGCGCGCGTCGGCGCCCACGTCGCGGATGATGTTGGTGAGCTGCAGCGCGGTGCCGAGCCGCACGGCGTAGTCGCGCGCGCGGGGATCGGTGTACCCGAAGATCTCGATGCAGCAGAGCCCGACCGCCGACGCCACGCGATAGCAATATGGCGCGAGCTCCTCGAACGTCTCGTACGTCGTGCGCTGCAGGTCCATCTCACAGCCCTCGACGATCGCCTCCAGGGCCTCGCGAGGCAGCGCGAAGCGTCGCACGGCCTCCGCCAGCTGCACGGCGATCGGATGCTCGGGCGGTGTTCCGTCGTAGCAGCGCGCGATGTCGCGCCGCCACCGCGCGAGACCCGCACGCTGCGCGGCGGCATCCGTGCCGAGATCGGCGATGTCGTCGACGGTGCGGCAGAACGCATAGACCGCGTAGAGCGCTTCGCGCCGCGCGCGCGGCAGCGCCAGGAACGCGTAATAGAAGTTGGAGCGGCTCTTGCGCGTGACGCGCGAGCTGAGCCCGACCAGGCTCACCGCGCGAGCGCCTCGGCGCCGGAGGCGAGCCGTGCATACCCGTGCTCGACGAACCAGCGCACGGCGTCGCGCAGCGCCTCGCGCGGATCGGTCTGTGGCAGGCCGAGCTCGCGCACGGCCTTCGCGGGCGAGAAATACATCCGCTTGCGCGACATGCGCACCGCGGTGAGCGGCACCGCCGGCGGCCGGCCCGTGAGCTTGGCCAGCACCTCGGTGCACGCCGCACCGCACCAGGCGACCGCATACGGCACGCGCAGCCGCGGCCCGGAACGGCCGGTGATCGCGGAGAGCATCCGGCCGATGTCGTCGAGCGACACGTTGCCGTGCGCGTGGCCGAGGATGTAGCGCTCGCCGACGCGCCCGCGCTCCGCGGCCAGCAAGTGGCCGCGCGCGACGTCACGGACGTGGACGATGTTCAGCCCGGTGTCGACGGTGGCGAACATCCGCCCGCGTATGAAATCGAGGATCATCTGTCCCGTCGGCGTGGGCTTGACGTCCCACGGACCGATCGGCGCCGACGGATTCACGATGACGACGGGCAGACCGCGACCGGCGAATTCCGCGGCCACGCGCTCGGCGAGAAACTTCGACTGCTTGTAGGGCCCGACCATGTCGGCCAGGGACACCGGCGTGTCTTCGGTGCCCGGCGTCCCGTCCTTGGGAATGCCGAGCGCACCGACGGTGGACGTGTAGACGATGCGGCGCACGCCGGCCTCGCCGGCCGCTTCCAGGATGGCCCGCGTGCCACCGACGTTCACGCGGTGTAAATCCTGTGGGTCACGCGCCCACAGCCGGTAGTCCGCGGCGACGTGATACAGCGTATCCGCGCCGCGCACGGCGCGCGCCAGCGACGCGCGATCGAGCAGATCGCCCTCGGCGATCTCCACGCGCACGCCTTCGAGCGCGCGACGGTCGCCGCCCGGGCGCGCGAGCACGCGCACCGCCGTCCCGAGCGCAGCCAGCTCGCGCACGAGATTAGCGCCGACGAAGCCGGTGCCGCCGGTTATCAAGATTGGCTTCACCGGCGCGGCTCCACGGAGCCGTCGGCGCCGCGCAGCAGCGTCGCCAGCGCGGACGCGACCGTCTTGAGCGCGGCCTCCGTGCCCGCGCGCAGCTCGAGCAGATCGCCGAGCGCGGTGGCACGCGCGAGCGCCGCGCTGACGGCGCGCAGCGGACGCACGCGCCCATCCTCGCCGACGGCGGCTGCGAGCGCGGCGGGAATGCCGCGCTCGGCGTCGTCCGCGACCCCGCGCACAACCGCCGCCGGCACGCCGCGCTCGCGCGCCCACACCATGATGGGCGCGGATTCCATGTCGACCGCAAGCGCCCCCGTCTCCATCCACAGGCGAGCCTTGTGCGCGGCGGACTCCACGACGTCGCGGACGGTCAGCAGCGCTCCAGTGGCGGAGAGCCGCGGCAGCGCGGCGGCGGGCCAACGCGCGCCGTCGGCGCCGAGCACGAC
>JBKOZH010000169.1:0-7119 GCA_046725765.1 Candidatus Methylomirabilota bacterium
GGGTCGTCGTCCGGCCAGCGCCGCGGCGGCGTGCTGAGCCCCAGATCGACGTGCTGTAGTGCGCGGGAATGGAAGAGGTAGAACCAGAAACCGTCGGGGTCGGCGATGCCCCCGCCCGCCTCGTAGACCGAGCTCAGGTACACGCCTCGCACAGGCAGACAATCGGTCGCGAGCGCGCAGCTCACGTCCCGTCCTGCGAAGGACGATACCCGCGGCGTGAGACCGACGAGCGCCAGAATGGTGGGCGTGAGGTCGAGCTGGCTCGCGATTCCCGGCACGACGCGCGGCCGATAGACGGCTGGAGCGCGCAACGAGGGATGCAGCCAGATGGCCAGCGGCGCCATGAAATGTCCCGCAGAGTTCTCCGCATCGGTGCGGGCCAGGCGCTCGTGCCGGCCGTGATCGCCCAGGACGAGCACGACGGTGTCGCGCAGGGCGCCGTCGCGCTCGAGGCCGCGGAAGAAGCGCTCGAGCTCGACGTCGAGGTATCGCAGCGCGGCGAGATAGCGGTCTGACTCGTCGCGCAGCGCGGCGACCTCCGGATGGCTCGTCGGCACGGCGAACGGGTGATGCGTCCCCGTCGTCAGCGACGTGAGGAAATACGGCCGTCCGCCCCGGCGCAAGTCGTCGATCTCCGCACGCAAGCGATCGAAGAGCGCGCCGTCGGCGACGCCGAGCCCGAGGCGCGGCGTGCTGCGCGGGAACGCGCTCTCGTCGATCAGCTCCTCGAGGCCGTTGCGTGCCATGAAGAGTCCCAGGCGTGAATGACTGCGGTCGCGATTCTGGCCGATGACCATTCGTGTGTGGTACCCGCCGCGCGTGAGGAGCGTCGGAAGGCACAGGTAGTCGTTGGAGTAGCGGGCCTTGGTGGCGGCCACGCCCTGGCGCGGCAGTCCGGAGCAGAGCGACGCGAACAATCCGTGGAACGTCTGGGCGCCGTTGGCGTGGAAGTTTGGGAACGTGACGCTGTCGGCGAACAGCGCGTCGAGAAAGGGCGTGACGCGGATGCCTCCCACCGTGCGGCCGACGAACCGCCGGTCGAGCGCCTCGATGAACAACAGCAGCACGTTGGGCTGCCGCGCGAGCGGCGATGGCCGCGGGTCCTCGGCGTGGACGAGCGGGTGGCGCGATGAGAGAAAGCGCGCGCCGGGCAGCAGGATCTCACGCGCGATCGGAAACGCACGCGACTCGGGCATCGCCGTCTTGACGAACGCGGGCATGACGACGCGGCGGCTGGACTTTTCGATCGGTGTGGTGGCGATCCAGACCGGTGTTTGGGCGAGCGCGTAATAGGTCGAGCTCGCGATCGGCGCCGACTGCACCGAGTCGGGGCCGTTGGGATGCAAGCCCCACGCGCCGGCGGCGACGGCAAGCAGCACCACCGCCGCGGCCGCCCGCGGCCACCGGTGCACCGCCGGAGAAACGCCGCGGCGGAAGACGAAGCGCCAGATGAAAATCGCCGCCGTCAGGGCCGCGGCGTAGCTCAGCACGCGGACCGTCCAGAGACCGACCTCGCCGAGCTCCGCCGCCGTTTGCGCGCCGACCTGGCTGCTGCGCACCTCACCGTGTCGGCTCTGCCCGATCAGATCGCCGACGTATTCCATGAACACGGCGTCCATGCGCTGGCCGCTGTAGAGGTAATAGCCCATGTCCACGGTCAGCACGGCGATGTAGGCGACGGCCAGGCTCGCCGCGGCGACGGCGAGCGCGCGCGCGAAGACACCGGCGGCGCGGCGGCGTGCCGCGAGCGCGACCGGCAGCGTCACGACGAGCGCCAGGACGACGGCGAGCAGCATCCCCCAGCTGGCCGTCACGAGATCCGCGCGCAGTCCGGTGAAGAGCGTCAGCGCGAGCACCTTCGGCGACGGCGCGGCGCGGCGCGCGGCGGCCCCGATCAGGAACAGCCGTTGCGCCTGCTGGACCACGACCAGCAGGAGCCACCAGAAGACGAAGCGGGCGAGGAGTGCTGCGAGCACGCTCAGGCGCGGCCGCTCACGCCGTCACAGCCGCCGGCTGACACGCGGATCGAGCTGATCGCGCAACCCGTCGCCGAGCATGTTGACGGCCAGGACGGTCACGGCCAGGAAGATCCCCGGGAAAAGGATGTTGTGCGGGAACACGCGGAAGAGCGCGCGGCCCTCCGCCATGATGTTGCCCCAGGTCGGCGTCTCAGGCGGTATGCCGACGCCGAGGAACGACAGGATCGCTTCGATCAGGATGGCGGAGGCGCAGACGAACGTCGCCTGGACGACCAGTGGTGCCAGTGTGTTGGGCACCACATGACGCGCGAGCAGCGAGGGCGTGCGCGCGCCGAGCGCGATGGCCGCCTCGACGTACGGCTCCTCGCGGATGGACAGGACGAGCGAGCGCACCAGGCGGACCACGCGCGGGACTTCGGGAATGACGATGGCGAGGATGACGCTGCGCAGGCCCGCGCGCGAAACCGAGACGAGCGCGATGGCGAGCAGGATGGCCGGAATGGCCATGAGGCCATCCATCACGCGCATCACGACGCCGTCGATCGCGCGGACGTAGCCGGCCAGGAGGCCGATCACGAGCCCGGCCGCGGCGCTGACGAGGGCCACGGTGATGCCGACGACGAGCGAGACGCGCGCGCCGTACACGACGCGACTATATACGTCGCGGCCGAGGCTGTCAGTACCCATCCAGTGGCGCACCGCGCGCGGCCGTCCGTCGTCGCCGCGCACCGTGCGTTCGGCGCCCGGCTTGCGATTGCGGGCGGTCGGATCGATCACGGTCGGGTCGCTGGTAGCGAGCACCGGCGCCAGAACGCCGGTCGCCACCACGACGGCGAAGAGCGCGCCCCCCAGCAGCACGCTGCGGTCCGCGAGTCGCATCAGTAGCGGATCCGCGGGTCGAGCATGGTGTAGGACAGATCGACGAGCAAGTTGATGAGGACGTAGACGACCGAGAAGACGAGGATCACCGCCTGCACGGTGGGATAGTCGCGCGCCAGCACCGCGTCGACGGTGAGACGCCCCAGGCCCGGGATGCCGTACACGGATTCGGTGACGACGACCCCGCCGATCAGCACGGCGATGCCGATGCCGATGACCGTGATGATCGGCACCGCGGCGTTGCGCAGCACGTGGCGCAGCAGCACCGGCAGCTCGCCCAGGCCCTTGGCGCGCGCGGTGCGGACGTGGTCGGCATTGAGGACCTCGAGCACGCTGGCCCGTGTGATGCGCGCGATGAGCGCGACGAACACGACGGCGAGCGTGACGCTCGGCAGGATCAGCCGCTGGACAAAGCCCGGCACGCCATCACGCAGGCGCTGATAGCCCTGCACGGGCAACCATGCCAGCTCGATGGCGAAGAGATAGATGAGCACGTAGCCGATCACGAAGACGGGCACCGAGAAGCCGAGGACCGACACCCCCATGACCGCGCGGTCGATCCACGTGCCGCGCTTCCACGCGGCCAGCACGCCGAGCGGGATGGCGAAGGCAACGGTGAGGACGAGGGTGGCCGTCGCGAGCGCGAGCGTTGGCTCGACGCGATCGAGGATGAGCTGGCTCACCGGCCGCTTGAAGAAGTACGACTCGCCGAAGTCGCCGCGCACGACGCGGCCGATCCAGATGACGAACTGCTCGACGAGGGGGCGGTCGAGCCCCAGGCGCGTGCGAATGGCCGCGACATCCGCCGAGGTCGCGTTGTCGCCGGCGATGATCGCGGCCGGGTCACCCGCCGTCAGGCGCAGCAGCGAAAAGACAACCACCGCCACCACCGCCATGACGGGGATCGTGGCGATGAGGCGGCGGCCGATGTACGGCAGCATCCGCGACGACCGTGCGGCTTACTTCTTGGTCATGTTCCAGAACACCGTCACGGGCGCCTCGAGGACGCCGTCGATGTTCTTGCGCAGCGCGAACGCGCCGTACCACTGGCCGAGCGGAATGTGGGTCGGATACTGCGTCGCGCGCAGCTGCACCTGGTCGGAGAGCTGCTTCTGCTTCGCGAGATTCGTCTCCCGCGCGAAGGCGTCGCGCAGCCCCTCGATGTCCTTGTCGCACGGCCAGCCGAACATCGCTTTGTCGCACGACGCGTTGAGGAATCCCATCATGACGGGATTCAGGATATCGGCGGCGACCCACGACGTGAGGAATGCGTGCCAGCCGCCGGCCGGCGGCGGGTCTTTCTTCGCCCGGCGCGCGACCAGCGTCTGCCAGTCCATCGACACCATGTCGACCTTGAAGCCGCCCTTCTCCAGCAGCGACTTGGCCACCGGCGCCAGATTCGCGAGCACGGCGAGGTCCGTGGAGTGCATCAGGACGATCGGCGTGCCGTCGTAGCCGGCCTCTTTCAGCAGCGCCTTCGACTTGTCGAAGTTCGAATCGAGCAGACCCTCGAGCGCCTTCGTCGACGCCATCGGCGAGCCGCACGGGAAGAACGACTTGCACGTCTTGTAGTACGCGGGGTCGCCGATCACGCCCTTGAGGAAGTCTTCCTGGTTGAAGGCGTGCAGAACGGCCTGACGGATCTTCGGGTTGTCGAAGGGCTTGTGCAGGACGTTGAAGCGGAATGTGTACTGGTTCCCGAGCGGGTTGCCGTTGAACAGCTTCACGTTTGAATCAGCCTTCAGCACTGGGTAGAGGTCGTGGGGCGGCGACTCGATCATGTCGATCTCGCCGGCGAGCAGCGCGTTGACCGCCGTCTGGTGATCGGGAATCGACTTCCACTCGATGCGATCGATCTTGGCAACCTTGCCGCCGGCCATGCCCGAGGGCGCCTCGGACCGCGGCTTGTAGTTCGGATTCTTGACGTACACCGCCTTGTCGCCCGGCTTCCACTCGTCCTTCTTGAAGATGAAGGGGCCGGAGCCGGTGGTGTCGGAGATCTGCGTGTTCGGGTCGGTCTCGGCCACGCGCTTGGGCATCATGAACGGCACGTTCGACGACGGCTTGCCGAGGGCGCCGAGCACGAGCCCGGTCGGCTCCGTGAGCACGATCTTGAACGTCTTCGGGTTGACGGCCTGCATCTCCTTCACGAAGGTCATGAGCTTCTGCCCCATCGAGTCCTTCGCGCCCCACCGCTTGATCGAAGCGATGCAGTCCTCGCTGGTCACCGGCTTGCCGTCGTGCCAGGCCAGGCCGTCACGCAGCGTGAGCGTGTACGTCAGCTGATCCTTGCTCACCTCGTACTTGTCGACCATCTGCGGCTTGATGTCGCCCTTGGCGTCCATCGCGAACAGCGTGTCGTAGTTGAGGTAGCCGTGGTTGCGCACGATGTAGGCCGTCGTCCAGATCGGATCGATGATCTTGAGGTCAGAATGCATCACCACGCGCAGCGTCGTCTCGGCCCGCGCGGGACCGATGACGGCGAACACGCCGAGCGCGGCGATGATGATGGCGGCGAGTCGTCGACGTTTCATAGGCTCCTCCCGGGTGCCGAGGAACATATCACAGCAGGGTGTAAGATCGCGGGCGCAACGCGAGGAGGCTCGGCATGGAACGAGAGCTGTGGCGCTGGGACGCCGTCGACCTCGCCGCCGCCATTCGTACGCGGCGGATCTCGAGCCGCGAAGCGACCCAGGCGGTGCTCGAGCGACTGGCCGCGGTGAATCCGGCGATCAACGCGGTGACGGTGCTGCTCGCCGATCAGGCGCTGGCCGCGGCCGACCGCGCCGATGCGGCGCTGCGTCGCGGCGAGGCGATCGGCGTGCTGCACGGCGTGCCGGTGACGATCAAGGAAAACGTCGACCAGGAGGGCGTCGCCACCGCCAACGGCGTGCCGGCGTTCAAGGATCTCGTCGCGACCAGCGACAGCCCGCCGGTGGCTAACTGGAAGCGTGCGGGTGCGGTCATTGTCGGCCGCACCAACACGCCCGCGTTCAGCCTGCGCTGGGACACCGACAACGCGCTGCGCGGCCGCACCTACAATCCGTGGAGCCGCCGGCACACACCGGGCGGGAGCAGCGGCGGCGCCGCGTCGTCGCTGGCCGCCGGCATCGCGCCGCTCGGTCACGGCAACGATCTCGGCGGCTCGATCCGCTATCCCGCGTACTGCTGCGGCGTGGCCGGCATCCGGCCGACGCTGGGCCGCGTCCCGTCCTATAACCAGACCGCCGCCGAGGAGCGGCCACCCGGGACACAGATCATGTCCGTGCAGGGGCCGCTCGCGCGGCGCGTGCGTGACGTGCGCCTGGGGCTCGCCGCGATGAGCGCGCGCGACGCGCGCGATCCGTGGTGGGCGCCCGCGCCGCTGGTCGGCGAGCCCGTGGCGCGGCCGATTCGGGTCGCGCTCACGGTCGATCCGGCCAAGCAGGGCGTGCACGCGGACGTCGCGGCGGCGGTGCGGACCGCGGGCAACGCGCTCGTCAACGCGGGCTACGCGGTCGAGGAAGTGGACCCGCCCGATGTCAACGGCGTGGCGACGACGTGGACGACGATCTGCATCAATGAGATGCGCCACGTGAGCCAGCCGTGGATCCGCAAGTACGGCGACGCGGACATCAACCGCGGGCTCGATTTCACGCTGGCCGCGGTGCCCGCCGTCGACCTCGACGGCTACATGAAGGCACTGGCGCTGCGCGCCAAGCACATTCGCGACTGGACGCAGTTCCTCGAGCGCTATCCGCTCGTCGTCGGGCCGGTGTCGGCGCAGCCGCCGTTCGAGATCGGTTTCGACACGACGACCCTCGAGCGGCACGCGGAGTCGACGCGCGCTCAGCGGTTGCTGGTCGCGGTGAACCTTCTCGGCTTCCCGGCGGCGGCGGTGCCGACGGGCGTGGCCGGCGGCTTGCCGATGGGCGTCCAGGTCATCGGCGCGCGCTACCGCGAGGATCTATGTCTGGACGCGGCGGAGGTGATCGAGGCGCAGCAGCCAATGCGAACGCCGATCGATCCCATCATGTGAGGCCCTGACTCACGAGGAGACTCACTATGGCCGGCGAGAGCGTCTATCGAGTGACGGACCTGGTCGGGACGAGCAAGGTGTCCTGGGAAGACGCCGTGAAGAACGCGGTGGCGACCGCCTCCAAGAGCCTGCGTGATCTGCGCGTGGCGGAAGTCACACGGTTCGACGTGACGATCGACGAGGGGAAGGTGACGGCCTTCCGCGCCCGCGTCAACGTGTCCTTCAAGTACGAGCAGTAGACGG
>JBKOZH010000137.1:0-8354 GCA_046725765.1 Candidatus Methylomirabilota bacterium
GAGCTCGTACTTGAGGCCGCTCGACAGCATGCGCTTGATCTCCTCCTGCCACGGCTTCTTCGCAAACCACGTGTAGCTCAGGAGCTCTTTCGCGCGCGCGACGTCCTTGTCGTTGAGCTTGATGCCGACGTTGCGCGGCAGGCCGTACGCCTCGGGGTCCGCGCTCGAGAGCCCGATGAATTTCGCCTTCGGAATGGCCATGCGCTGGCTCTCGAACGCGAGATTGATCGAGCCCTGCTTGACCACCGAGTAGGTGTAGTAGCCCCACGGGTCGTTGTCGACGAGGACGTAGACCGGCAGCTCATACTCCTGGTGCAGCCGCCGCGCCAGGCGCCGGACGCCGCGCGGCGGCTGTCCATTGCCCGTCAGCAGCACGCAGTTGTAGCGCCGCCAGAATTTGTCCTCCGACAGGCGGTTCCACTGCGTGCCTTTTTCCACGAGCAGGACGAAGTCGGCCGTGCAGCGTCGGATCTGCACATATTCGGGCTCGACGATCGACGGCACGGAGTAGCCGCCCTTACCGAGCCGAGCGCAGTTGACCGTGTCGCCGTCGTCCGCCAGCACCAGCGGGCCGACGACCGACCCGCGGTTCTCGGCGCGAACGTGCAGCTCCTCGCGCAGCGCCTCCAGCGTGACCTCGAGATCCTCGATGAGCGGATCGGACTCGTCCTGCGCGTCGAACGTGTTCTCGTGTGAGTTCTTGATCGTGTGCTTGGTGCGGTAGTAGATCTCCCGCAGGGAGGTCGTGAGGTTGGCGCGCTGCAGCTCGCTCAGCGCATCCGCCACGAGGACGGTCTGCATGAACCTCTTGGCCATCGCGACGTTGAAGAACGAGCGCGCCTGCTTGCGCTTGCCCATCTCGATCAAGCCCCTGCGCTCGTTGAACGTGACGTTCGAGAGCGCGCGCACCGGAATCGCCAGCGTCGGGTCCTTCCTGCGCTGCGCGGCGTCGATGACGACGTCCGCGATCCCGATGAGCTTCTTCTCGACCGCTGTCGGCTTGTGCGTCTTGGTGGCCATCTCTTACGCCTTCTCCGCCACGGCGGCGGGCAGCTCGCCCTCCACGCCGTTCGGCGTGACGATGATGGAATGCGGCAGGCCCTCGGGACCGCTGCCGTTCTTCCCCACGAGTTGATCGGTCTTGTCGCCACCCGTGATTCGCTCCGCCATCTTCTGCAGCTGCTCCTTCAGCTTGGCTGTGGGCAGGCGGCCACCCTTGAGCCGATTGCACGATTCGACGACCTCCTCGATGTACAGCTCGAAGATGTTGCGCCGCCGGAACTCGCTGTGCGCCCGCTCGCGGCGCCGTAGGAACGCGCCCAGCCGCCGGCCGCACTCGCGCAGCGCCAGGTTGATCTCTTTGTGGATCTCGTCGTAATCGGCGATGGCTTCCTTCGATTCGCTGGTGAATGGGACCCAGACGGAGGCCATGTGGACGAAGATCACCATCGGTCCCCCGGGCAGCGCGCCGCGGGACTGCGCGATGCCGTAGTGCCGCCAGGTGGTGTCGAGCACGGCCCGCGTGACCACGCACGCCGACGGCTGATAGAGCAGCGGGACACGATTGGCGTAGCGGATCACCCGCGCCAGCTCGTGGTCGCCGTCGTCGGACTCGCCCTCGGCGAGCGGCACCGCGGCCTTTGCGGTGCGCTGCGCGGCGTCCTCGGGCCCGCGCCCGAACGCCAGGCCCGCCTCGATGATGAACGGATTGCCGCGATACACCGCCGGCGGGCGGCTCACGGCCGTGTAGAAGTCGCCCTTGATCTGCTGATAGAGCCCGGCCAGGATGGCCTGCTCGCCGATCGGCGATAGACAGTTCGTCGGCGGCGCCATGAGCTTCGTCGCCTGAATCGCCTTGTACAGGCTCTCGGCGGCCTGTCCGTGCAGATCGCGCGGACGCGCGCGGGGCGAAAGCCCCGCGGCCTTGCCGATCTCCTCCGCGACGTTCGGTGACACGCGGCTGAAATCGCCCGCGAGGAACCCGGCCAGCGTGTGGTTGCTCGTGTCGTGCAGCATCTTGAGCAGCATGCCGAGCTCGATCCCATAGGGGTGCGGCTTGATCTCGCGGGGCGACGCGGGCAGCTGCTCGAAGGTGCGCCGGTACTCCTTCGTCTCGCCCTCGGGCGTGTTGTATGTCAGCTTCACGTGCGGGTTGGCGATGATCGTCTGCTCGACATACTCGTCGACGGATGCACGCCCCTTCTGGTAGCGGCCCTCGACCTCGAGCGCGACCTGCGTCCCGCGCGGCGCGTCCCAGGCGATCTGCTTCTTCTCGAGAATCCGCGGCTCGTTCTTCTTGGTGTCTATCTGCACCTCGAAGTAGTGCGCGGGCGCGCGCGGGCTCGTACGCGACACGATCACCACCGGCTTGCCGGTCGTGAGCTGCCCGTACATGCCGGCCGCCGAGATGCCGATGCCCTGTTGGCCGCGGCTCTGACGCAGCCGATGGAACTTCGAGCCGTACAGCAGCTTGGCGAAGATCGGCGGGATCTGCTGGCGCACGATGCCGGGACCGTTGTCGCTGACGGTGATGCGAAAGCGCGTGGCCTGGCTGGCGGGCGGCGGCGCCTCGCCGTTGGCGACGGCCTCGACCTTGACGACGATCTCGGGGAGGATGCCGGCTTCCTCGCAGGCGTCGAGCGCGTTGTCGACGGCCTCCTTCACGCACGTGAGCAGCGCCTTGCGCGGGTTGTCGAAGCCGAGCAGATGGCGGTTCTTGGTGAAGAACTCCGACACGGAGATCTCGCGCTGCCGCGCGCCCATCTCGACCGCGGTCACCGTCGACGGGGGCTTCTTTACCGGCGGCGCCGGCGGCGCCGGCGTCGCCTCGGGCGTCGGCGTCGCGGCCTTCGCCGTGACCTTCTTCGGCTTCGCCGCCTTGGGCGTCGCGGTCTTCGCCGGGTGTTTCGCGCCACGAGCGTTCTTCCGAGCGACAGGCTTCGTCTTCTTCGCCATAGGCCCTATAGAAACAAAGTCGGACGCAGAAACAAAATCGGAGCGGTGAGGCGAATCTCCTTGACCATTACGGATGACTCCCCTAGCATCGCCCGAGCTATGAATCGCCCGGACCGCGCAGTCGCGCTACTGCGCGTCGTCGTCGGATTCTGGTTCGCCAAGGCGGTGTGGACGAAGGTCGGTATCGCCGCGGGCGACATCCCCTATCCCATCGTCTCGTCGCGCTTCATCGCCGTCCACCAGAAGCGCGTGGCCGAATTCGCCGCGGGCAACCCGATCGGATGGTACAAGGATTTTCTGGAGACCGTCGTGCTTCCGCACGCGACGCTGTTCGCCACGCTGCAAACGATCGGCGAGATCGCCGTCGGCGTGGGACTGCTGCTCGGCCTCATGACGCGCCTGGCCGCCGCCGTCGGCCTCTTCCTGGCGCTGAACTTCGGCCTCGCCACCCAGTGGATGAGCCCCAACCAGCAGGGGTTCCATCTGGTGCTCGTGACGTCGATGCTCATCTTCCTCCTGACCGGCGCCGGCCGGACGTGGGGACTCGACGCGTGGCTCTCCCGGGCGCGCCGGATGCGCTGGCTGGCCGCGCTCGCTCTCGTCGTCGCAACCTCTTCGGAGGCGAGCGCCGAGCTGCGCGTGTTCGTGACCAACGAGCGCTCCGACGACGTCACGGTGATCCAGGCCGATACCGGCACGGTGCTCAAAACGATCGCCGTCGGCAAGCGGCCGCGCGGTGTCGCCGCCAGCCCCGACGGCAAGCGGGTCTACGTCGCGAACTCGAACAGCGATTCGCTGAGCGTTCTCGACGCCTCGACGCTGACGGTGATTTCATCCTTCCCGGCGGGACGCGATCCCGAAGGCATGACCTTCAACCGCGAAGGCACGCTCCTCTACGTCGTCAACGAGAATGAGTCGGCGGTGACGATCATCGACGTCGCCACCTCGCGCATCGTGAAAACGCTGCCGGCGGGCACGGAGCCCGAAACCGCGGTGGCCTCGCCGGATGGGCGGTGGGTGGCCGTGAGCAACGAGACCTCGAACGACGTGCACCTGATCGACACCGCGACCCAAGCGGTGGTGAAGAAGATCACCGTGCCGAAGAATCCGCGCGGCGTCCGGTTCACTCCGGACTCCCGCCGCCTCTTCGTCGCCAGCGAGCAAGCGCACCAGGTCACGGCCATCAACATGGACACACTCAGCGTTGAGAAGTCGGTGGCCACCGGCGGCAGCCGGCCCGTCGACATCACGTTCAGCCGCGACGGAAAGCGCGCGTGGGTCTCGCACGGCGACTCCGGCGACGTCCGCGTCCTCGACGCCGCCACGCTGGACGTGCTCGCGACGATTCCCGTCGGCCCGCGCGCGTGGTGGACCGCGCTGACTCCCGACGGCAGCCGGCTCTACGTAACGGTGGGCCGCGCGGGTGAGGTCGCGGTCATCGACACGGCGGCCGGGCGCGTCGTCGCTCGCGTTCCCGCGGGCAAGCTGCCGTGGGGCGTCGCGATCGCCGACGTGCCCTGAGCACTCCCCGCGGCTGACGCCGAGATCGGTTCAGAAGCCGCGCTGCTTCATGCAGTCGCGATAGGCCTGCTGGTACCCGAGGTCGTTCTTCGATTCCTCAGCCATCCCGCGAAGCTGATTCGGCTGGTTTTCGACTCGAGCCCGGTCCTGGCTGAGCGGCGCCTGCGGCGGAGCCGCGCTCGACCGACCAGGGGACTGCGTCTGCGGTGATGCGCTCGGGCTGCTCGCCCTGGGGCTCGCCATCTGATTGCACGCATCGAAATCGGCCTGCGTCGGCTCGGCGGCGAGCGCGGCGCGACCAGGAACCAGGAACACAGTCGCGACGACCACGAGACTGCCAACGCGCCTCATGTCCATACTGCCCGTCCTCCTTCCCGCGACGAGCAGACGCGAGCAATTCAGATGCCGGCAGATGCGCTCGCGGTGCGGCGACGTTTCTGTGCGACGAGCGCCTGGTTGACCATCAGCTTTCCGAGCGCCCCTCGTGCGAAATAGCGTTCGACCGTCCGTGCGGCTCCGGCACAACCCAACTGAAACGGCCACGGGTGAAAGCCGCGGTGCCCCAAGACGTCGAGGCCGGCAGCCGAGCACGCGTGCTCCAGCTCGCCCCATGCGACGAAGTTCTCCAGTCCTCGAAACGGGCGGAGCCGCAGCCTGCTGGCCCCGCGCACGGCCGCTTGCCATACGCGGTTGGGTGTGGTCAGGACGAGCACGCCGTTGTCGCGCAGGATCCGCGCGAGCTCGGCCACCGCACGCACCGGCTCGCGCGTGTGCTCGATCATCTCGCTGGAGACGACGACGTCGAAGCTCTCGTCGCGCACGGCCAGATGGCACGCATCGGCGACGACGCCGCGGCTGCGGGCGCGCGCCATCGTCCGCGCCACCAGTCGGTGTCCGATGTCGAGACTCACGACCTTCGCTCCACGTGCGACCGCCCACGCCGAAAATGGACCGTAGCCGCAACCCGCGTCGAGCGTGCGCTTGCCCGCGAGGCTCCTGTCCGCGAGGCATTCATCGAACACGATGCGCAGCCGCCGACGGATGTCGGCCGGGTGGTCCAGCCCCTCGAAGCGCTCGGCGATACCGTCGTAGAAGAATTCGGGCGCGACGCCGCTCACCGCTCGCTTCCGTCGTCGCCGCGTGCCGGCGGCTCGCCCGCGCTCTGGTGCACGCGGCGGACGAGGTACACCGGCCGGCGCTTCACTTCCTGGAAGATGTAGCCGACGTAGATGCCAACCAGGCCCAGCGCGATCATCAGCGCCGAGCCGACGATCAGCAGCATGAACATCAGCGAGCTCCACCCGGGCACGAGCCGGTGCTGGGTCCCGGTGAGCCAGAAGCTCATGACGTAGAGCGCCTCGGCGATGGCCAGCAGCAGGAAGCCGACGCCGACGACGAGCGCGATCTTGAGCGGCAGCAGCGAGAACGAAAAGGTCCCGGCCGCGGCCAACCGCGCCATCCCGGCGAGCGAGTACTTCGGGCGGCCGCCCAGCCGCGCGCGCTCGCTGTACGGCAGCACGACCGTGCGGTAGCCGGCCCACGCGACCATGCCGCGCAGAAAGCGGTGGTACTCGCGCATCTGGCGCAGCGCCTCGAGGACCGGCCGCGACACGAGCCGGAAGTCCGCCGAGCGCGCGGGGATCCGCGTATCGCCGATCGCGCTGAGCAGGCGGTAGAAGGCCGCCGCCGTCCAGCGTTTGAAGCGCGAGCGCTCGGCGGCAACACGCTCGGTGAGCACGACGTCGTAGCCCGCGCGGTAGAGACCGACCATCTCGGCGATGAGCTCCGGCGGATGCTGCCCGTCGCCGTCGAGCGTCACGACGAGGTCGCCCGTGGCGCGGTCGAGCCCCGCCGTCAACGCCGCCTGGTGGCCGAAGTTGCGGCTCAGCTCGAGGATCGTGACATCGGGATCGTCGCCGGCGAGCTTCAGAAGCTCCGCCCCGGTGTGATCGCCGGAGCCGTCGTCGACGTAGCAGATGCGCACGTCGTGCTCGCGCCGCAGCGTCCGCACCACGTCCATGAGCTGGCGGTGGAACTCCGCGACGACCGCCTCCTCGTTGTAGACGGGGACGACGATGTCGATCGCGAGCCGTTGCGCCTGCCGCGTCATGGACGCGTCTCGACACGACGGACGGGCGAGCGCGTGAGCCCGTGGACCTGCCAGCCGTACGTGAACGTGCGCACGGCGACCACGCCGCGATCGCCGGGACAATACGTCGGATCGGCGAACGGCGGCCGCGCGACGCGGCAGAGCAGCCGGTGCATTCCGAGCTCGATGACCTGGGCGCGCCGCTCGGTGGTATAGAGCAGCGCGCCGCCGGTGTCGAGCAGCTCACGCAGCCGCGCGGCGTCGCGTCCCGCGCCGCCCTCGTGAACGGCGATGCGGACGGTCGGCCGCGGCGGGTCGGCAACGCGCGGCGTGATGACGACGACGTCGCCGCGCTGCTGGCTTTCGCGCGCACCGCCTCGCGTCGCCGGCGCGCTGACCGCCACGACGACGAGGTCGGAACGATGCTTGAGCTCCGAGAGATGCAGCGGCAGCTCGTACAGGTACTCGTTGACGTCGGTGTTCAGGACAACGCGGGTCCCGCGGGGCAGCGGAGCGAGCGCATCGATGAGATCGGCGTTGGCGCGATCCACCGCGAGCTGCACCCGCGCATCGGTCGCGGCGTTCACCACCGTCGCCAGCCACAGCAGCGCGCTCACCGCAAGCGTCGGCCACACCACGCGGCGTGTCGCGCGCGGCGTCCCACAGACGCGTGCCTGCCAGAGCTCGCCGGCGACGAGACCGGTGAACAGCGCGGCGCCGAACGCGAACGGCAGCAGGTAATACCCGAACGTCGCGGGCCAAGGTGCATACACCGCCAGCCAGCCGGCCATCCACACGCACGCATACAGGATCGGACGCGCGAGCTCCGTCGGACGCCCGCGAAGCGCCACGAGCGCGGCGGCCAGCAACGGCAGGACGAACGCGAAGTCGCGGACGATCCACGCGCCGAGCCGGAACAGCGCCGGCCCCACCGTCTCGGCCTGCAGCGTGTACGCGCGCGTGTACCACCCCTGGCCGAGCGGCAGCGCCGCGTAGTACGCGCGGAGCAGCAGGAATGCCGCCGCCGCGACGACACTCACCGCGGCATAGCTGCGCGCGAATCGCGACGCCGCCGGCGAGGCGGCGCGCGACGCCCATTCGATCGCCAGCCAGCCGAGCGAGATCGGGACGAGGACGAGGCTCGTCTCCTTGGTCGCGTGCGCGACGAGCAGCGCGGCGGCGGTCAGCGCGAGCAGCGCCGCGTGCGCGGGCCACCGCCGCGCGCGCGCGGAGGCGGCGGCGGCCAGCAGCGAGATCGCGATCCACATCAGCTGCAGCGGCTCGGCCTTGGACAGCGTGTAGAACGCCTCGATCGCCGGACCGCACACCGCGAACACCACCAGCGCGACCGCGGCGTGGCGGCGGGTCCCGCCGGCGACCCGCACGAGTCGGGCGAGCAGGACCAGCAGGACGGCCAGCAGGAGGACGTTGACGGCGAAGAACGCGTGAGGCCGCAGGCCGACGACGCCGAACACCGCAGCATAGGTCAGCCAGTACGCGGGAAAGAACCGTCCCGTCTCCGGGATCAGCGTCAGCACACTCGACCAGCGACCGAGGGTCTCGCGCCCGGTCGCGAGCGTCAGGCCGTCGTCGAGCAGCCCGAACTGTGCCGACGCGAGTCGGGGGAGCATGACGACCACGGCGAGTACGACCGGCGCCAGCCGCTGCACACGGACCGTATCGGCCCCCCCGCGCGCGTTGTCAAGAACAGGCGTCCGGGGCGGGCGCCGAAGGCCCGCTGTCGCATCGCAGCAACCGGCGCTTGACAGGGGCGAGTCAAAAGGCGTTT
>JBKOZH010000331.1:0-7659 GCA_046725765.1 Candidatus Methylomirabilota bacterium
CGCTGACGTCGAGCAACGGCAATGCCAGCACGTCACCTTCCGCGGCGAATGTCGGCCTCGTAGCAGTGACGGTGCATCGTCGCTTCATGGACGCGGACGACACCGTCATCGCGGTGTACGACTCGACCACACAGGTAACAACGGGCATCCGGCGTCGGTGGCTGGCGAACAACGGGCGTCGGGTGAGGTCTACGTCGTCGGCTAGGAGCTCGGTCGCGCGCCACGCCGGAGATTCTGACCCGAGTGGTGACCGGCCTGCTATTCGGGGACCTACGGAGGGCGAGAACGGGGGCCGGCGACGCGGCGCCGGTCGGTGACGCGACGCCAGCAACAAAGACCGACGCCGCGTCACCCGGGTCAGCGGCTCGATGTCAAGCCGCTCGCCCCATCCGTCGCTCGACCTCCTGCTCGGCCTGTTCGCGTGACCAGCCGTAACGGGTCTGCAGAGCACCGACGAGCTTTTCCGACTCGCCCTCGATTTGATCGAGGTCATCGTCGGTGAGCTGTCCCCACCACGACTTGGCCTGCCCGCGCGCCTGCTTCCACCAGCCACCGAAGACATCTTTGTTCATATGGACCTCCGATACCGCTCGAGAGTGCAACGCACAGGCCAATAGATCGCGCGTATGTATGCGGTTGTGAGCCTCTTGCGCTCCGGTGCCGGTGGCGCCATCATTTGCGGCGAGATGAACCTCCCGGCGCACTACTCGATCGAGGGCGTCTGCGCAGCCTGCCGCTGCGCGATCAAGACGGGTGACGATCGGTACCGCATCGGCGACGGCGAGTACCACGCGGACTGCTTCGACATCTCCCGCTTCGGCGACGTGGTGCCCGGTGACCGTCGCGGATGACTCGCACCTCGTAGATCTCGCCGCCCGGTGTCAGGACGCGGTCGCGCGGCGGCGTCCTCGCCTGCCTGAGCCGATGCGCTGGTAGACGATCGTCGGCACGCTGCGGCGGCATCTCGTGCAGGACGACCCGCGATGGAAGCGACCATCGGCCTCGGTCAGCTGTTCGGTCACGGCACGCATATCGATCAGGCTCACCGCGCAGGCGAGCGCCAGGCAGGCGTCGCACAACGCCTCCGCCGGTGCGCTCGAGAGCAGACGCCGCACCGCCGCCACGATACTCACGGCATTCCCATGCGGGTTACACGCGGCGCACGCAGCGATTGTTCGCGGCGAGCACGCTGACCCGTCGGGCCGCGCCCAGAGCGGACGGCGTGCATCCGCATGGGTACGACTGTCCCGGTCTTGATCTCGAGGGCGGCCGTCTCACGGCGGCGTGGTTGGCGTCGCATCGATGGACGCCTCACGCGAAGAACGGCGGGGGCGACCGCGATCGCACCGGTCCGGACAAGAGCCGCGAGCAGCAGCAGGAATGTGCGCATCCGCGAAATGGACGACGCCGGATTGCTGTCTATTCGCGCGTAGCCCTTACACTCTGGCCGCGGGCGACCGTCTGGTACGCTGAGAGCAAGGTTGGCTGAGATGTCGAAACCGCGTCTTGTGCTTGCATCGGTTTTGCTTTTCGCCACGGCCTGCGCGCCCGTTCCGAGCGGCCCGAGCGTCGCGGTGCGAACCGGCGCTGGAAAGACGCCAGAGGAATTCGCGTCCGACGACCGCAGTTGTCGCGCGGCGGCCGCCCAGGAGATTCAGACAAAGGGCGGCAATGTTCCTGCGCAGCGCCGCTACGATATGGCGTACACGCAGTGTATGTACGCCAAAGGTCATCAGCTTCCGCTGCCGGCCCCGGCGCCGACCGAAACGTCGGCGTCTCCGCCCGGTACGCCCACTGCCGCGCCAGTGCAATGGCCGCCGACAAGGGCTCAGGTCGAGTGTGAGATGTGGGGCGGGGTGTGGCGGTCGGCGCTGAACTTCTGTGAGTTCCCGTCGCCGGATCTTCCGTTGAGACGCGGGCGCTAGGTCAGCGCGCGCCGCGACAGCGCGTCCAACCGCTCGTCAGATCTTCCGGTCGCCGCGGCCGGCCGCGTTCGTCCATGCCCGCTCGCAACAGCAACAGACATGCGACCGGCCGGCGGTGCGCCGCAAACGAGCGTCAGAGCGAGCGATCTGGTAGAGTCTGACCGCGCCGTCGTCCGCTCCAGCTCGTTTCGCGTTCTGTTCGCATGGGAGGCGCGCGATGAAAGTCGAGGACAAGCTCGCAGCGCTCGGGCTGACGCTTCCGAATCTCGAGGACCTCTATCGCACGAACGCCTCGGGAGCCCATTACATCTCGCACTTTCCCGTTCAGAATCTGCTCTACCTCTCGGGCACAACGCCGCGACGGAACGGCGAATCGTACTTGCCTGGCGTCGTCGGCAAGGACCTCACGCTCGAGCAGGGGTACCAGGCGGCGCGCTATGCGGTGATGACCACGCTGGCGGCCGTGAAGTATGCGCTCGGTGATCTGGACCGGGTGCAGCAGATCGTCCACATGCTTGGCTTCGTCAACTCGGCGCCCGGCTTCAACGATCAGCCACGCGTCATCAACGGGGCCGCCGACCTGCTCGTGGAGCTGTTCGGCGAGCGTGGCAAGCCCACGCGCGCGGCGATCGGCTGCCAGGGTCTCGGTGGTGGCGCCTCGGTCGAGATCATCGTCACGCTGCTGTTCTCCGGCAGCGACGTCCGGCCGCCACTCGCGCGCGATCAGTTCGTGAAGTAGCGGCGTGCGCGTCGCGCGCGGCGTTGTCGCGGCGATGCTGCTGCTCGCCGGGTGTCACAGCGCCCCGCGCGGCGTGACGATCGTCGCGAGCGTGCCGTGCCTACCGCCCGGCGTGAGCGGCGACTTCTTCGGCTGGCCGGTGGTTGCCTTCAAGGCGATCCTGCTGCACCAAGAGGAAGGCGAGGACGTCGAGGCGCGAATCGTTCGTTATCAGCGCGGCCACGATGCGGTGACCGTCGTGTGGGTCGGTTCCGATCTGCTCGCCGTCGATCCGCGGCCCGACAGCGCGGAGCCGGACTGGGTCGATAGCTCGCTCGTCGTCGACGACGACCTTACGCTACGCTCACGCGCGGAGGCGCCGTGCCAGTGGCGGCGCAACAGGTCGCCGGCGTGATGCGTGCGGTGCGCTCGCGTCTCAGGATTTCTTCGTGGAACGCGCGGGGCAGGACTTGTGATACCACCTGACGCCGAGCTTCACGTGGTTGCCATTCTTACGGATGCGCTGCTTGCACTTCGGACACGTTCCCATCGTCGCACTCCTCGTCGTCGAGTCGGTTCGCTGAACGCCGTATTATAGCAGTCGCGCCGGGGGAGGCTCCGTGAGCGAGTGCGTGTTTTGCCGCATCGTCGCGCGTCAGACGACGGCCGACGTGGAGTATGAAGACGAGCACGTGATCGCCTTCAGGGATATCTACCCGAAGGCGCCCGTGCACATCCTGATCGTCCCCAAGCGGCACATCGCGTCAATCGCCGAGCTGGGCGAGACGGACGCTGACGTGATCGGGCGCTGCTTTCTGGCTGCACGCCGGCTCGGCGAGGCCAAGGGCTTCGCGGAGAAGGGATATCGCGTCAGCGTGAACACGGGGCCGGAAGGTGGGCAGGTTGTGTATCACGTCCACTTTCACTTCACGGCCGGCCGTGCGCGCGGCCACGGCGTCTGACGGCTCAGGCTTTCGATTCGAGCGGAAGCCCGGCGCTTGCCCATGAGCCGAGACCGCCCTTGAGGATGCGTACGTCGCGAAATCCGAGCTTGCGAAGTCGCAGCGCCACCCGGGCGCTCGTCATCTCATCGGGTCAGGTGCAGTAGGCGACCACGAGCCGCGCCCGATCGGCGGGAATGCTTGGCGCTGCATCGCCGAGCGCGTCGAGCGGCAGGTGTACGGACCGCGGGATGCGTACGGGGCTCTGCGCGTAGGTGTCAGGCGCACGCACGTCGAGAATTGTCGGCGGCTCGGGGCCCTCGATCAGCCGCATGACCTCCGCCGGCGGGATACGGAATCGATTCCGTTGAAGGCGACGCAGCAGCAGGACCACCCAGCCCAGTGCGCTCGCGACGAGCATTGCAATCGCGACTTGTGTCCAGGGCAGCAGTGGCTCACGCGCGAGTCGCGTCTCGTTCTCGAGCATCACTCGTTGGACGTCGGGCAACTCGGGCAGCAGGCGATTCGCTTCGGCGAGGGCGACACGGGCGCTTCGATGCCTGCCCGCGAAATAGTCGCGCAGCGCCGCGTGCCACGCCGTGTTGAAGCGGCTGCGCTCGCCGCGCGGCACCGGCGTGCTCTCGAGGAATCGCGCCACGGACTCGCCAGGAATGACGAAGTTGAAGCCCTGCACGATCTCGGCCTGCGCGTTGGACGACTGAGCGACGAAGGTGAGCACTCCGATGACCTCGCCCGCGTCATTGACTGCGGGCCCGCCGCTGTTGCCCGCCGCCGCCGGCGCGTCGATCTGGATGATCGGCTGATTCGCGCGGTCTTGCTTGAACCCGGAAATGGCGCCGCTCGTGACGGACGCTTCCATCTTCGCCGAGGCGTTCAGCAGCTCATGGCTCAGGACGACGCTCGGAAAGCCGATGACGTGCACGCGATCACCGATGCGCGTCCGTCCGGAATCGGCGAGGGGGAGCGTGGGGAGGTCGGAGGCCTCGAGCTTCAGCAATGCGAGATCTTGGCCCGACATCGCCTGAGCCGCCACCGGCGCGCTGTACTTGACGACCGTCGCAGGCAAGCGCACGCCGTTCGCGAGCAGCACCGAGACCGACGGCTCCAGTCTTGCGCGAGCCCTTCCCGGGGTATCGCCGCAGGCCTGGCGGATCGCTTTCTGCGTTTGCTCGCGCGCGACCGACTCGGGCGGGCGGTGGGCGGGCGCGACGACGTGGGCGTTGGTCACAAGCCAACCCGACGAGGCCACAAACCAGCCGGTGCCCGTCTGGCGAAACGGCGTCGGCGTCACCGTCGTTTCGGCGCCGGCGCCGCAGCGCACCGCGACGTCACCGCCAACCTCCGCGAGCACGAGCGCGGCGGCGGGCTTGGCGCGAAGCAACGCCTCCTGGAGTGACACCGTCGACTGAGCTGTTGCGACAGCTGGACTGAAGACGAGGATCAGCGCGCCGAAGAGCCTGCGCACGGCCGGATTGTAGCGAAAAACGAAAGGCTCCAGGAGGGGTCTCCTCCTGGAGCCTCACGTCAGCGACGCGTTGCGGGTTTACTTCATCGCGGCCATGGCCGCTTCGGCCTTGGCCTTCGCCGTCGCCATATCACCCTTCGCGCACGCCGCCTCCGCCTCCTTCACGAGGCTGAAGGCCTTGCTGCTGCCGGCCTTGGCACCGGCGAGCGAGCGCGGAGCCTGCACGTCCTGACCACGCGGCGCCTGAACATCCTGGCCACGCGGAGCCTGCACGTCCTGACCACGCGGTGCCTGAATATCCTGGCCACGCGGAGCCTGCACGTCCTGACCACGCGGCGCCTGAACATCCTGGCCACGCGGGGCCTCAGTGCTCTTCTGTGCGCTACGCGGCGCCTGAATATCCTGACCGCGCGGAGCCTGCACGTCCTGACCACGCGGAGCCTGAACGTCCTGGCCACGCGGAGCCTGCACGTCCTGACCACGCGGAGCCTGAACGTCCTGGCCACGCGGAGCCTGCACGTCCTGACCACGCGGCGCCTGTACATCCTGACCGCGCGGAGCCTGAACGTCCTGACCACGCGGCGCCTGGATATCCTGACCACGCGGAGCTTCCGTCGTCGTCTTGGAACCACGCGGGGCCTGCACGTCCTGACCGCGCGGAGCCTGCACGTCCTGGCCACGCGGCGCCTCTACACGCGCGCCCGCGAGCGAGCGCGGCGCCTGAACATCCTGACCACGGGGCGCCTGAACATCCTGACCACGCGGAGCCTGCACGTCCTGACCGCGCGGCGCCTGAACATCCTGACCACGCGGAGCCTCGATCTTGTTCTGCGCACCACGCGGGGCCTGCACATCCTGACCACGCGGCGCCTGAATATCCTGACCGCGCGGCGCCTCGACACGCGCGCCGGCGAGCGAACGCGGCGCCTGGATGTCGTCGGCCTTGGCGGTGCGCTTGTTCAGCTGCTCTTTGGCCTTTGCCACTTCAGGCGGGCATGCGGTCTGGGCCTCGACGGTCGCCGTGGCAAATGTGGCGATCGCGAAGGCGCTCATCAAGCCTGCAAGCACTCTCTTCATTGCGTTCCTTCCAGTCTTTGAGGGTTAGGTTGACTGGCGCGACCCCCATTGGCCGCCGCCCGACTTCCTCTTGAGATCCGTGGGCCGCTCTCGCGGATCCGGACCGATCGCTCGCCGTAGAGAGCAATGCCGCTGCCAAGCACGACCGAGGAAATATCCCAAGACAAAACAACTAGTTGGAGGGGCGAAGCGGCACACCGGAGCGGCGATGTGCCCCGCCGCCGCTTACCGCGCGCCCGGCAAATTGCCCGGGGTGTTGATGGGTCCGACCGATGAAGCGAGGGGCTAAGACGCCTGTCGTGATAGGCTTTTAGGGCTTATGGCCCGGTTGGCACGCATCGTCCTGATGCTGGTGGTGGTTCTAGCGACTCCTGGATGCGGCGCTGTTCGGACCACACCTCGACCGACGCCGACGGCGGCGCAGCCCACACGTCACGTTCTGCCGAACGGCATCCCCGTGATCATCCAGGAGCATCGAGGCAGCGACGTTGTCGCTTTGCAGTTGTGGGTGCGTGCTGGGGCGCGCGATGAGACCGCGACCGAGTTGGGTCTGGCGCACTACCTCGAACACATGCTGTTTCGCGGCACGGCGTCGCGACCCGGGGGATTTGTCGAGCGCGACGTCGAGGGCGTCGGCGGTCGTATGAACGCCGGAACATCGTTAGACTACACATTCTATTACGTGACGCTGCCCGCGCGTCGGCTGGTTCCAGGACTCGAGATGCTCGCGGACATCGCGGTAAACGCGACGCTCGATGCCGACGTGCTCGAGAAGGAGAAAGAGGTCGTTCTCGAGGAGATGCGTCTCAACGATGACAATCCGCGACGACGGCTCGGCCGTCAGCTGTATACGCACCTGTTTCAGGGACATCCGTACGGACGACAAGTGATCGGCACGCCGGAGCTGGTACGCGGCCTCACGCGCGACACTCTCTCAGGATTCTATCGGCGCCATTATGTGCCCGAGGCGTTCGCCGTCGTCGTCGTCGGCGCCATCGACCCCCAGCAGGCGCTCGCGACGGCGAGCACGACGTTCGGTCGGCTTCCGCGCAGCGGTGTGACGCGGCTGCCGGTTGCGCCGCTGCCGGCGTTTCGGCCGCATCGTCAGGAGATGACGCATCCAGGCGGGCACGCGTACCTCGGCGTCGCCTGGCCGGCGACGCGCATCGCCCACGCCGACACGCCGGCCCTCGATCTGCTCGTCTCGATCCTTGGCCGCAGTCGCTCGTCGCGTCTGGTGCAGGCCTTGCGCGAGCGCGACGGGCTCGTGGTTTCCGTGAGCGCGTCGTTCTCCGCGCTCGAGGGCGGCGGTGCGCTCATCGTCAGCGCCCAGCTGCCGGCGGCGAACCTCGAGCGCGCCGAGGCTGAGCTTCTCGAGGAAGTGCGTCGCGTCCGCGACGGCGGAGTGACCGATGCCGAGCTGCGACGCGCGATCACGGCGGCCGAGGCCGATCACGAGTTCCAGACCGAGACGGCTGAAGGCCGCGCGAGAGCGCTGGGGCTGGCAGAGAC
>JBKOZH010000320.1:0-10259 GCA_046725765.1 Candidatus Methylomirabilota bacterium
CGCGCAGGCGACGCGCGACGTCGTCATCGTGGGGGCGGGCCCCGCGGGCCTCGCCGCCGCGGTGTATGCGGCCTCGGAAGGGCTCGACGTGCTGGTGCTCGAGACGACGGCGCCGGGGGGCCAGGCCGGCTCGAGCTCCCGCATCGAGAACTATCTCGGATTTCCCACCGGGATCTCCGGCCAGGATCTGGCGGGTCGCGCCCTCATGCAGGCCGAGAAGTTCGGCGCCGAAGTCGCCATCGCCCGCGGCGCCGTCGCGCTGGACTGCGCGGCGAAGCCCTATCGGGTGCAGCTCGCCAGCGGCGACATCGTGCGGACGCGGACGGTGGTGATCGCGTGCGGGGCCCGGTATCGGAAGCCTGCGCTGCCGGAGCTTTCGCGCTTCGAGGGCGCCGGCGTCATGTACAGCGCGACGCACGTCGAAGCGCAGCTATGTCGGGGTGAGAAAATCGCGATCGTCGGCGGCGGCAACTCCGCCGGACAGGCGGCCGTGTTCCTGTCTCACGGCTGTGCAGAGGTGAACGTGCTCGTTCGAGGCAAAAGCCTCGCCGACAGCATGTCGCGCTATCTCATCCAGCGACTGGAAGACAGCACCAACCTGCTGCTGCGGACACGCACCGAGATCGAGGCGCTCGAGGGAGCCGATCGACTCGATCGCGTTCGATGGCGCCTGCTGGACACGGGCAAAACGGAGACGCACGCGATCCGGCACGTGTTCATGATGACCGGCGCCGATCCGCACACCGCGTGGCTGAAGGGCTGCGTGGCGCTCGACGACAAGGGCTTTGTCAAGACGGGCCTCGATCTGAGCGCCGCAGATCTCGAGGCTGCGGGCTGGCCGCCCGCCCGACGGCCCGAGCTGCTGGAGACGAGCCGCCCCGGGGTCTTCGCCGTCGGCGACGTCCGGTCGGGGAGCATCAAGCGCGTGGCGTCGGCGGTGGGCGAAGGCTCGGTGTGCGTGCAGCTGGTTCACCGCGCGCTCAGGGACCTCTGAGCGTCGCCCGCCGGTCACGATCATTTCACCGAAACGACACACGCGCCGCGCTATACGTCACTGCATGCGAACGAGGCTGAAGCTGCGCGGAGCGGGGGCCGACGACGTGACCGGGATCGTCACCCTGATCGCACATCTGGGCTATCCGGTGCGCGAGGACGCACTCGATCGCGCGCTCGGGTTGCTGCGTGAAGCGCCAGGACACGTCGTCGTCGTGGCCGAGCTCGACGGTGTCCTGTGTGGGCTGCTCGTCATGTCGACGCGGCTGTCGCTGACGCTGCAAGGCGTGGTCGGCGTCGTGCAAGAGCTCGTCGTTCATCCGGCGCATCGGGGTCGCGAGATCGGAGAGGGCTTGCTGCAATACGCCAAGGGGCTCGCGGCTGAGCGCGGGCTCTCACGCCTGGAGTGCGAAGTGCCGGCGCCGTACCAGCCGGTCGCGGACCGCTTCCTGTTGGAGCGAGGGTTCGAGGTCGCCGAAACGAGGACGTATCGCTGGAGCGTCCTGGAGGACAAGTATCCGCGGCTGCCAGTCGCTGCCGCGGCCCGGCCACTGCGCACGATCCCCCGCCTGAGCGGCCGCCCGGCGTAACCGAAACTTCACGCGTTCGCAGGCCCGCCGGTCACACGAGATCGGCATCCTGTATGTCGTGGATACTCGTGGTCGCGGAGACCTCCACGTCCACTCTCGCTGGAGCGACGGCGCCCAGTCGCCCGAGGCGATCGTGCTGGCGGCTGCCCGCAGGCAACTCGACGTCCTCGCCATCACGGATCACGACGAGATCCGCGGCGCCTTGCGCGCGCATGACTTTGCCGCCGCGCAGCCGGCGCTCGGGGTCGAGGTGGTCGTCGGTGAGGAGATCAGCACGCTCAACGGCCACCTGCTCGGCTTGTGGCTGACCGAACGGGTGCCGCCCGGTCTTTCCGCGCTGCGCACGATCGAGCTGATCCACGCGCAGGGCGGTGTCGCCGTGGCCGCGCATCCCTTCCACCCCCTGCGCGGCATCGCGCGCGGCCATCACGGGCTCGGCACGCTCGTGCCCGATTTGCCACTGGACGGCCTCGAGGTCGTCAACAACGCCGGCGTCTTCTCCCGGCTCTATGACGCCTGGGCGGCCTTGCGCAACGTCGAGTGGCTGCTGCCCGTTACCGGCGGCAGCGACGCGCACGACGTCTGGTACCTCGGCAGCGGGCTGACGCGCTTTCCGGGGCGCACCGCCGCCGACCTCCGCGCCGCGCTCGTGGCCGGCCGCACGCGCGCCCACGTCGCCTGGTCGTGGACGGCGCGCAAGATGCCGCGGCATCTTCGCATTCAGATCCGCAGCCTGATCCGCTTCCTGATGCTGTGTCGTCAACGGATGGAGCCCGTGCAATGACCGGCGGCGTCACCTCAGTCGCCGAGCACTCGCTTTCTCAGCAGATGCATGTCGAGCGGCACCAGCCCGCCGAGCATGATCGCCACGAGCACGAACAGGCTTGCCAGGTGCCAGCCGATCCCGTCACCGAGCAGCAGTCCGCGCACGCCTTCGGCGAGGTGATAGAGCGGATTCACGCTCGAGATCGCCGCCAGCAGCGGATGGCCGAGCGGGAAGTACGTGGCCGACACGAATCCCATCGGCAGAATCACGAGAAAGATCGGCAAGTTCATGTGGTCGATCGTCGGCACGAGCGCCGTGAAGCAGAGACCGAGCGCGGCGAACGCGCACGCGCTCAGGAAGACGATCGGAATCACGACCGGCAGGAGCGTGAGCTCCAGCTGCAGCACGCCGAGCGCCTGGCAGACGGAGAGCACGACCGCGACGATGGCGACGTACACCGTCGTCAGCAGCGCCGCCCACAGGACCTCGCCCCACACGACGTGGCGTAGCTCGATCTGCGTGGTGAGCTGGCCCTCCCAGGTGCGCTGATAGCGCATCCGAATGAATGCGCCGAACAGCGACTGGAACACGGCCGTCATGAACGTCGCGTACGCGAGCATGCCGGGTGCGACGAAGTTGATGTAGTCGACGCGCCGGCCGTTCCACTCGAGGCCCGACGCCATGTACGCGCCGAGGCCGAGACCGAACGCGAGCAACAGCGTGATCGGCTCCAGCGCGGGCGGCAGGAACGAGGTGTGCCAGTTCTTCAGATACACGCGCAGGTGCCGACCGACCACCGCGCGGCTCTGCCACTCGACCGCCGCCGTCAAGCCGCGCATGGAGCGAGCGCCAGCTTCAGGAAGAGGTCGTCGAGGTTGGGCGGCCTCACCTCGTAGCGCAGCGCGGGAAAAGCGCGCGCGAAGTCGGCCAGCTGCTCGCCGCTGAGTGGCAGGTGCCACGCGCCGAGGACGGCGAGCGGCTCGCCAAGGCCCCGCGCACCAAGCCACGCGGCGATCGCGGGTGTGTCGGCTGCCAGCACGACGACATGCTCGCCGAGCATATCGCCCATCACCGACTTGGGCGTGCCGTGCGCGACCACCTTGCCTTGCGCCAGCACCGTGAGCGCGTCGCTGAGGCGCTCGGCCTCGTCCATGTAGTGCGTCGTCAACACGATGCCGAGTCCTTCCGCGCGGAGTCCGTTGACGAGATCCCACACGGCGACACGCGCGTGCGGATCGAGGCCCGTCGTCGGCTCGTCGAGAAACAGCAGGCGCGGCCGATGCATCAGCGCCCGCGCGATCATCAGCCGGCGACGAAAGCCGCCCGACAGCCCTTCGGGCTTGTCCGCGGCGTACGTGGCGAGCGCAAACCGCTCGAGCAGCTCGTCGGCACGCCGGCGCACGTCCGACGGCCGCGGCCGGAAGTAACTCGCGACGATCTCGAGATTCTGTCGGACGGTGAAGTCGCCGTCGAACGTGTCGTCCTGGGTGCACACGCCGAGCTGGCGCTTGAAGCGCCCGACGTCGCGCGAGACGTCATGACCCTCAAAGCGAATCGTTCCCGCGTCGGCGGTGAGGAACCCGTACAGCATCCGCAACGTCGTCGTCTTACCGGCACCGTTCGGCCCGAGCAGTCCGAGCACCTGTCCGGCGTGGCACACGAGATCGACACCGTCGACGACGCGACGTCCACCCAGATGCTTCACGAGACCGTGAGCTTCGAGCAGCAGAGACATGTTGGCCATTGTACCGGCCGCGTTGCCGCCGATTTCAGCCACGCGCGAGGCGGCGCGGCAGGGCGTCGTACGTCTCGACCCGCCGTTGGGTGGGTGAGTCTCCGAAGTAATCGATGACGCTGTCGATCCGACGCCGCCGATCAGGTGGTAGGAGCCTGACGGCCCTGGTGACGAATCTTCGCATCCGTCGAAGCACCAGCGCGTGTCTGCGTAGGTCGGCGGTCCAGTCGCGAAGCATGCTTTTCCCCCCATCCCCTTGTAGATGACGTGCCGTGAGCAATTCGTCGCAGGCGGCGTGAAAAAAGCCGCGCGACGTGGCGCGTCTGCGGGACGAGCGTGATATCTTGGCGTGGGCGCCGACGCTCACACGATGCCGCGGTTGACGTTGACACTTCTAGGCGGCTTTCGAGCGCGCCTCGATTCCGCCGCCCCGCTCACACTCCCGACCCGTAAGGCGAGAGCGCTGCTCGCGTACCTCGCGCTGCCTGCGGGCTCGCCTCAACCCAGAGACAAGCTGGCAACTCTGCTGTGGGGCAGCACGCTGGAAACGACGGCGCGGACGAGCCTGCGGCAGACCCTCTACGCGCTCCGTAAGAGTCTGCACGGCGCCGGTGCACGCCTGCTCGCGATCGATGGGGAAAGCGTCAGCCTGGATCCCGACTCCGTGACGGTCGACGTCCGGGACTTCGAGCTGCGCGCCGCCGAGGCGACGCCGGGGGCGCTGGCCGAAGCGGCGGCGCTCTATCAGGGCGATTTTCTCGAAGGCCTCGCGGTCGACGAGCCGCCCTTCGACGACTGGCTTCTGGGGCACCGCGAGCGCCTGCGCGAGATGGCGCTGAAGTCGCTGGCCGGGCTGCTGGGCCACCAACGAACAATAGGGTCGACCGATGCCGCGATACAGACCGCATTGAGGCTGCTGGAGCTCGATGTGCTGCAGGAGCCCGTCCATCGCGCGCTGATGCAGCTGTACGTCGAGACGGGACGGCGCGGATCGGCTCTGCGCCAGTACCAGCTCTGCGTGGCGGCGCTGCAGCGCGAGCTTCGCGCCGAGCCCGAGGCGGAGACGAAGTCGCTCTATCACGAAATCTTGAAGGCTCGGGCGCAGGCGGTCGCCGATCGACCGAGGCCGTCAATTCAGCTTCAGACGACCAAGCCATTGGTTCGGGCGCCGGCGCACAGCGAGCCACCGGCCGCATGGGAGCCGCCGCTGGTTGGTCGTCAGCGGGATCTGGCGCGACTGCGCGAGGCTCTCGACGAGACGTTGGCGGGGCGCGGGCGTCTCGTCGTTCTCATCGGGGAGACGGGAGCCGGCAAGACGCGTCTGGCGAACGAGCTGACGGCGGCCGCTACGCGCCGGCAGGCGCGCGTGTTCGTCGGCCGGTGCTACGAGACCGAGCGGATCCTTCCGTTCGCGCCCTGGGTCCACGCGCTGCGCGCCAGCCGAATCCTCGAAGACCGAGAGATCTTCGACTCCCTCGAGCCCGGCTGGCGCGATGAGCTGCAGCGGTTGCTGCCCGAGCTGCCCAGGGAGGCCCGGTCGCTCGCGCCGTCGTCGGCTGGGGAGCCGCCCGAGCGCGGCGGCGGCGATCCGCGCTATCCGTTCGAGGCCATCAGCGAGCTGCTCAAGCGTCTCACGCGACGGCAGCCGTGCGTGGTCGTGCTGGAGGACGTCCACTGGGCCGACGAGATGAGCGTTCGTTTCCTGGCGTTTCTCGGCCGGCGCGCCGACGAGATGCCGCTGCTCCTCGTGGTGACGATCCGCGAGGAAGACCTGGCTGACCTCGGTCTTCTGCGCCAGTCGCTGAATGAGCTCGAGGAGAACGGCAACGTCACGCGACTGTCCGTGTCGGCGCTCTCTCGCGGGGATACGGTTGCGCTCGTTCAAGCGCTCGCTCCGCCGTCCATTCCGCAGCAGCTCGTCACGGATCTCGGACAGGAGGCGTGGCGTATCAGCGACGGCAACGCCTTTGTCGTGATCGAGGTGATGCACGCGCTGCGCGAGGGGCAGACGGTCTCGCTGGCGCGCCGGCTTCCGTTGCCCGCCAGAGTCCGCACGCTGGTCCTGCGGCGCCTGGAGCATCTGTCCGAGCGCGCGCGGCGCCTGGTGGCGGTGGCCGCCGTGATCGGTCGCCAGTTCGACTTTGCGCTCGTTCAGCGCGCGGCCGATATGTCCGAGCGCGAGGCGGCCGAGGGCGTGGAGGAGCTCGTCCGCCACCGAGTCCTTCGCGGCGCGGGCGACGGACTGGAGTTCAGTCACGACTACATCCGCGAGGCTGCGTCCGGTGAGCTGCCGCCGCCGCTCCGGATGGCGCTGCACCGCCGGGTGGCCGAGACGCTGGAGGACATCTGCGCGCACGATCTGGCCGCGCATGCGCTTGCCCTCGGCACCCATTACCGAAACGGCGAAGCGTGGGACAAGGCAGCCGCGTTTCTGGACATGGCCGGACGCCGCGCGGCTGCACGCTCGGCACATCAAGAGGCCGTGGCATGTTTCGAAGAGGCCTTGAGCGCGCTGCGGCGCTTGCCGTCGAGCCGCGAGGCCGACGAACGCAGCGCCGACGTCCGCATCGAGCTGCGGCAGAGCCTGTACCCGATGGGTCGCTTCGCGGATCTGCTCCGGCACCTGCGGGAGGCGGAGCGTATCGCCGAGAAGCTCGGCGACCGACCGCGTCTGGCGCGCGTCGCGGCCTACATCAGCAATCACGCCTGGATCACCGGGAATCTGGATCAGGCACTGGCGTTCGGCCAGCGTGCCCTCACGCTCGCGGAGACGATCCCCAGCGCCGGGCTCGCAATCGAGGCGAACTTCCGTATCGGTCAGGTGCACTGGAGTCTCGGCCGACACCGCGAAGCATTGAGCTTCTTCGAGCGTTGCGGCACCGCGGCGGAGCCGCCGGAAGGGGCACGGTATGCCGGCTCGGGTTGGCCGACCGAGTTCGCTCTGGCCGAGCTGAGCCTCTACTACCTCGCCGCGCCGCTGACGGAGCTGGGACGTTTCGAGGAGGCGCTGGCGGCGGCGAAGCGCGCGCTGGAGTTCGCCACGCGGATCGATCGCCCCTTCGCGCTCGCGGGCTCCCACGCGGCGATCGGGCGTGTCCACCTCTATCAAGGGCGCCTGGGTGAGGCGGCCGCTGCGCTCAGCCGAGGGCTGGAAGTGTGTCGACGCTGGGAGTTTTCAGTCCACCGGCCATGGCTCTCGGCGGCGCTCGGCCATACCTACGCCCTCGCCGGGAGAGTCGAAAAAGGCCTGTCGATCTTGCGTCACGCCGTCGACGACGCCGAACGGCTGGGCAATGTCGGCGGCCACGCATGGCGTCTCGCCGCGCTCGGCGATGCGCTGCTTCGCGCCGGGCGCGCCGACGAAGCGGCCATGAGGGCCAACCAGTCCCTCGAGCAATCTCGCCAGCGAGGTGAGCGGGGTCACGAGGCGTGGGCGTTGCGCCTGCAGGGAGAGGTCGCTGCGTCGCGGAGACTCTTCGACGCCGCGCACGAGCGGTTTCACGACGCACTGGCCGTGGCCTGCGAGCTCCAGATGCGGCCGCTCGAGGCGCGGTGTCACCTTGGCCTCGCCGCGCTTCATCAGGCCGCGGGCATGAGCGACGAAGCGGGCGCAGCGCAGCGTCGCGCGATCGAGATGTTCGGCAGCATGGGCGCGGACTATTGGGTGACCCAGGCCCAGCGTCTCGGCCGCGCCCCGTCGCCGCCCACTCGCTAGCCCCGCACGCGTCGGGTTTTTTGCCCGACGTCGAGCCATTCGGCGTCGGGCCATCCCCGCCAATTTTTTCACGCCGATCGCGACGGATTGTTCACGCCTTGCCCCGTACAACGGTCACGACCAATGACGCATGAATGTCGGCAATGCCTCGGAGGGAAAGGAGGGCGCGATGCGGTCTGACGGCAAGGCAGCCGGGGACATAACCGAGACCACGCGCGAACGCGTCGGCCGACTCGCGGTGGCGCTCCGCGAAGCCCAGGCTCGCGGTGAGGTCGTGCCTGCGTGCGAGCCCGACGTGGTGGCGCATTTCCTCGTCGCCTCGCTCGAGGGCGCAGCGCTGGTCTCGCGGACGACGAGAGACGTGACCGTGATGCAGCAGTGCGTGAGCGAGCTCGAGCGATATCTCGCGCTGTACGAGGTCCGGTCGTGAGCGAGGTGGTGGCCGTGACCCTGGTCGGGTCCGCGCCGCTCGCGGTCGTGCTCGCGCTGCTGGCGTGGGCGGACCGACGCGAGCGACGGCGTCGCGAGGTGCTGACGCGTCAGATCGCACTGACCGACTGCGTCCACGAGCGGCTCGGCGCGGTGGCGGCGCCGGTCGTGCGTCATCGTCGCGGCGTCTGGTACGTCGCGATCGCCGTGCCGTTCGAGCGGCCCGCGGCGATCGAAGCGCTCGTCGCGATCGTGCTGGAGGCGTTTCCCGCACACGATCGACGCTCACTTGAGATCGTGCTGACGCACAGGCCCGAGACGCCGCCCGCGAGGGCGGCGGGTGGCCGTGGCGTCAAACAGGAGTCGCTGTCATGGACATGAACGAGTACGCACTCGAGGTTCTCACGCGAGCCCGTCTGTCGGAACTGCGCGCGACGAGAGACCGCGTGGCTGCCTCGCGTCCGCTTCGGGTGTCGTTGGGTGGCGCACTGGTCCGCCTCGGGCGGCGCCTACAGGGCGTGCGGAACGTCGTGAGCGATGTCGAGCGTGACGCGCTGACCCGACGGAGCAGGACAGCATGAATTCCTCAGCAACGCCGTGAGCCGTGCGTCCCGACCCGGGAGCGGGACGCACGGATGAGACGGCGGCGAGTCCATGAGATTCTTGGACAGCGCTGACGTCGCCGATCGCGGCGAGGAAGGAGCTGCTGGTGGCAGTGTCCCCGCTGGCGGGCAAGCCGCCCACCCCGGAGATGTTGGTGGACGTGGCCCGCCTCGAACGCGACTACTATGCGCACACGCCCGACGTGAGCAATCCAAACGAGCGCGTCAGCTTCGGGACCAGCGGGCACCGGGGCTCCTCTCTCCGTGGCTCGTTCACCGAGGCGCACATCGTGGCGATCACCCAGGCGATCTGCGAATACCGGCGAAGCCAGGGTATCGATGGCCCCCTCTACGTGGGCAAGGACACCCACGCGCTCTCACGCCCCGCAGAGCGCACGGCGCTCGAGGTGCTCGCGGCGAATGCAGTGGAGACGATCATCCAGCGCGACGATGGCGTGACGCCCACGCCCACGATCTCGCGCGCGATTCTCGCGTACAACCGTGGCCGCACGGCGCATCTTGCGGACGGCATCGTCGTCACGCCCTCGCACAATCCGCCGGCGGACGGCGGCTTCAAGTACAACCCGCCCGACGGCGGCCCCGCCGACACGCAGGTGACCGGATGGGTGCAGGACCGTGCGAACGACCTGCTGCGGCAGCGGAATGCCGGCGTCAAACGCGTCGCGTTCGAGAAGGCGCTTGCCGCGCCGACCACGCGGCAGGAAGACTTCGTCGAGCCGTACGTCCGCGACTTGCGAAACGTGATCGACATGGACGCGATCCGCGACGCCGATTTGTCGCTGGCCGTGGATCCGCTCGGCGGCACCACGCGGGAATACTGGGACGCGATCAACTCGCTGTACGGACTGCGTATCGCGATCGTCAATCCCGCGATCGACCCGCAGTTCGGATTCATGACCGTCGACCACGATGGTCAGATCCGGATGGACCCGTCCAGCCCGTATGCGATGACGCGGCTCGTCGGCCTCAAAGATCGCTATCGCGTCGCGTTCGGTACCGATCCCGATGCGGACCGGCACGGAATCGTCACGGCGTCGACGGGGTTGATGAATCCCAACCACTACCTCGCGGTCGCTCTGGACTATTTGCTGACGAACCGTCCGGACTGGCCGCGACGTGCTGCGGTGGGAAAGACGATCGTCAGCAGCAGTCTCATCGACCGTGTCGTCGACCGACGGGGGGCTGTGCTATCCGAGGTGCCCGTGGGGTTCAAGTGGTTCGTGCGCGGTCTGTTCGAGGGCTCGCTCTGCTTCGGCGGCGAAGAGAGCGCGGGCGCAAGCTTTCTACGTCGCGACGGCACCGTGTGGGCGACCGACAAGGACGGGCCGATCATGGCGCTCCTGGCGGCCGAGATCACCGCGCGCACCGGCGCGGATCCGGGCGAGCACTATCGCGCGCTGACCGCGGA
>JBKOZH010000307.1:0-5215 GCA_046725765.1 Candidatus Methylomirabilota bacterium
TCGCGCCGGGCGAGCCCGGTGGATCGTCCAAACGGAGCGATACATGGCCAGGCTCGACGCCTTCTTCAAGCTCATGTTCGACTCGGGCGCCTCCGACCTGCACATCACCTCGGGACAGCCGCCGATCCTGCGCGTGCACGGTGATCTCGAGCGCGTGAAGTACGATCCGATGGACGACGAGACGCTACGCGCGATGCTCTACGAGATCGCGCCCGAGCAGGTCATCAAGAAGTTCGAGGAAACGGGCGACGTCGACTTCGGCTATGAGATCCCGGGCGTCGCGCGCTTCCGCGCGAACTACTTCATGCAGAAGTACGGCTGCGGCGCCGTCTTCCGGCAGATTCCCACGCGGGTGCTCACGGCCGACGAGCTCGGGCTGCCCGAGATCCTCAAGAAGTGCGCCATGCTGCCCAAGGGGCTCGTGCTCGCCACCGGCCCCACCGGCTCCGGCAAGTCGACGACGCTGGCCGCCATCGTCGACCACGCGAACAAGAACCGGAAGGATCACATCGTCACCATCGAAGATCCGATCGAGTTCGTGCACGCCAGCCAGGGCTGTCTCGTCAACCACCGCGAGGTTGGCTCCCACACGCGCTCGTTCTCGGCGGCGCTGCGCGGCGCGCTGCGCGAGGACCCCGACATCATCCTGGTCGGTGAAATGCGGGACCTCGAGACCATTCGCCTGGCGCTCGAGGCCGCGAACACCGGTCACCTCGTGCTCGGGACGCTGCACACCACGAACGCGGCGAAGACGATCGACCGCATCATCGAAGTCTTTCCGGCCGAAGAGCAGGCCCAGGTGCGCAACGGTTTGTCGACGGGTCTGAAGCTCGTCGTCGCGCAGAACCTCTTCAAACGCATCGACAAGAAGGGGCGCTGCGCGGCGCTCGAGATCCTCGTGTGCACGGCCGCCGTCGGCAACCTGATCCGCGAGGGCAAGACGGTCCAGATCCCCTCGGCCATCCAGACCGGTAAGAACTACGGCATGCAGACGCTCGACGACGCGATCATGGCCGTGCTGCAGAAGGGCTGGATCAGCGCCGAGGACGCGTACAACAAGTGCATCGACAAGGCGAAGTTCCGGCCGCACCTCAAGAATCCGCCGGACGAGCTCAACCAGCCGTAAGGAGCGGGCCATGCGCAAATCAGAGATCGACGACCTGCTCGGCTTGATGCTGGAATCACACGACCTCGTCTCGGACCTCAACATCACGTGCGACCGTCCGCTCCAGGTCGAGGCCTCCGGCGAGCTCGTGCCGGTCCCCGTGGACCCCGCGATCGAGATGCTGACGCCGTTTCAGACCGAGATCTTCGCGCTGAACCTGGTCAACAACGACCGGCGTCTCACCGAGCACCTGCTGCGTCAGGGCTCGTGCGACTCCTCGTACGCCCTGCCCGGCAAGGCCCGGTTCCGCGTCAACATCTTCTCCCAGCGCGGGAATTTCTCGGTGGTGCTCAGAAAGCTGGAGACCAACATCCCGACCATCGAGGAGCTCAAGCTCCCCGAGGCATTCAAGAAGATGCCGGCCGAGAAGAACGGCCTCATTCTGATCACGGGTGCCACCGGATCCGGTAAGACGACGTCGCTGGCCGCGCTGCTCAACGAGATCAACAGCACCAAGTCGGTGCATGTCGTCACGCTGGAGGACCCGGTCGAGTACGTCCATCCCAACCGCAAGGCCACCTTCAACCAGCGCGAGCTCGGCCTGGACTACGACTCGTTCGCCAGCGGCCTGCGCGCGGCGCTGCGCCAGGCGCCCAAGATCATTCTCGTCGGCGAGATGCGCGATCGCGAGACGGCGGAGCTGGCCCTCAAGGCCTCGGAGACAGGTCACCTCGTGCTCTCCACGCTGCACACGGTCAATGCGGGCCAGGCCATCAGCCGCGTCGTCGGCATGTTCGACCAGGAGGAAGAGAAGCAGATCCGCCAGCGGTTGGCGGAGACGGTCCGGTGGATCGTCGGCCAGCGTCTCGTGCCCAAGATCGGCGGCGGACGCTGGGCGGTGCACGACATCCTTGCCAACACCATCCGCACCAACGAGGTGATCTTGACCGGGGAAGCCGAGGGCAAGACGTTCTACGAGATCCAGGACGTCGGCGAGCCTTATCTGATGATGACGTTCGACCAGGCGCTGCTGCGGTCGTACGAGCAGAGCATCATCACCGAGGACACGGCCATCGCGTACTCGACGCGCAAGAGCGTCGTGCAGCGCGGCATCGACCAGATCAAGCAGAAGCGCGGCGAGAAGACGACGAACGTCGAGGGACTGCGGCTGGACACCGACTACAACCGTCGGATCGGGGTCAAGAGGTAAGCGATGGCGGACACGAGCGAGCACGGAGGCTTTGGAACCCAGCGGCTAGTCCTCGTGTGCGAGAACGCGCCCGAGCGGCAGTCGATCATCCGCGCCGCCCTCGAGCAGCTCGGCTACACGATGCTGCCGGCGGCCACCGCGGAGGAGGCGGGCGAACGGTTGCGCCGGACGCCCTTCGAGATCGTGATCGTGGACGAGCGGTTCGAGTCCAGCGGGGTGCTCGACAACGCCGTGCTCCAGATGCTCAACACGATGCCGATCGGGCAGCGGCGCCAGGTATTCGTCGTCCTCCTCGGCCGTGATTTCAAGACGTTCGACAACATGATGGCGTTCGTGAGGTCCGTCAACGTCGTCGTGAACCTCAACGACTTGCCGCACCTGCCCGCGATCATCCGCAAAGGCCTGGAGGACAATAACGAGTTCTACCGAGTCTTCCGCGAGATGCTGGCCGAAGTCGGTCGACGTTGAGCGTGACGGACGTCAGCGCTTCTTGAAGACTGACGACTTTCCGCTCGACGGCGCGGCCTGGGGGTCGACCCTGGGTGGCGCGGACGCTGCGACCCTGCGCTTCAGCGTCACCGTCAGCTCGTAGGTCTTTTCCGCGTTCGGATCCGAGTTGAACGCGGCGATCCACACCGCGCGAGTGTCCTTGCCCAGCCGCTCGAGCTTCGTGCCGCCCGCGCGCTGCTTGCGTGGCGCCTCCGGCTTGCCGGTCATCGGAGCCACCACGATCCACGCGCGATCGGTTGGCGCCTCGTTTTCCTTGAGGTGGATCTCGAGATCGATCGGCTCCGCGAGCTCGTCCGCCTGCACGCTGAACACGCGGGCCGTCAGCGGTTCGGTCTTCACGCCGAACGCATGCGAGGTGAAGCGCTCGGAGGCGACGGTGAGACGGCGCGACTCTTCGCGCCGACCACCAGGCTGATCGGGGCGCGTCACGATCGTCGTCGCATCGTCGGCCTCGGTGATCGCGGCCTGCAGCCAGAGGCCGGGCTCCGGCAGGGCGTGGACCATCACGTCGCGAAGCAGCTCGGGGAACGTCTTGTAGAGCCGGCCCTCGGCGACGATGTAGAGGTAGAGCTCCTGGCCCAGCGGATAGTTGGCGTTCATCGCGCGCCCCGTGAGCTGCGGGTTGAGGCGACCGAGCGCCTCGCGCACGAAGCCGGGCTCCTCTTTTTCGAGACGGTGCAGGAGGATCGCGTAGCCCTCGGCGAGCTTGCCGCCGTCAAACTCGTCGCTGCGTGACAGCGGCACCGACAGCAGGTGCGGGAAGCGCTTGAGCGTTTCGCGCACCGCCTCGGCGAACGGCAGGCCGCGCTGCACGAGGGATTCCCAGCCGGCGCGCGCGCCGAGCCACCAGCGAGCGCTGTCCTCCGCCAGCCGCTCCAGCAGCGCCTCGCGCTCACGGCGCGCCTCGGGCGTCTCGACCTGCACGCGCTCGCCGGACATGCGCAGCTCGACGACGACCGGCGAGCCTGGCGGCGCGCGGCGACCGTCTGCTGCCGGCGCCGCGGCGTTCGAGGTCAGAACCGGGCTGGGCCGCGGCGGCGCACCCGTCACGGTAGGCGTCTCGACTGGCGGGGGCGGCGGCGGCGCGTACGTCACGGGTTCCGGTGGCGCCTGCTCAACGACGGGCGGCGTTGCAATCGGTTCGGCCATCGGAGGCTCGGCCGACATGGGCTCGACCGGCAGCGGTTCCACCGGCGGGGTCTCGGGCTCGGTCACGGCCCCGCCCTGCTGACCGAGCTTGCCGCGCAGCGCGGCGAGGCCGAGCTGGCGCCCGAAATTGTGCGTAATTGCGTCCTGCAGCGCTGCGCAGTGCTCGTCATCGAGTCGATTCCAGCCCTCGGCGAGCGTGATGAGCTCGACGAACGGCCGCATGTGCGCGTCAAGCTGCTCGACATCGCCCGACGGCGCCGACTCGAGGCCCTCATAGAGCTCGCGCGCATGCGCCTGGCATTCGGCGAGCGCCGTCGAGTCCGCGTCCTCGCGGTGAACCAGCGCGATGACTCGTGCCAGGACCGCCAGCGCCTCGTCTCGCGCCGTTTCCCACACGGCGCGCCGGGCGTGCTCGGCCTCGACGCGCTCCATCGCCGTCAGGACGGCATCGAGCGCCTTGAGCGAGGTCAGGTTGGTCGGGTCGGGCCGATTCGGAAAGGCCGAGAGCTGCTCGACGATCGCATCACGCAGACCATCGAAGTCGACGGCCGTACCTCGGAGGTCATCGACCAGACCCTGGGGGGGCGCCGCACTGGCCGACACCTCGACGGCGGCGGCCGCCGCACGCGCTCCCACGTCGCCGAACCGGGCGCGCAGGGCGGACAGTCGCTGCCGGAGCTCATCGAGTCGGGCGCTCGTGGGCATCATCTCGGCGACCGATCAAGTATAGCCGACGCCCCCGGTGACAACCGCGTGCCCCTTCGCATAGACTGTGCTGTCCGCGGCGGCCGGAGGGTGGGCGTGCGCGCTCCGTCTGCCGGCCGAATGGCGGCGCGCCGCGGGGGCGCGGCACAGACGATCGGTGGGAGGTGTGAATGAGCGTACGGGCTTTGGCGTGGGCGATCGCAATCGTGCTGGCGACGATGATGACCGCGACCGGCGAGGCTAGGGCCGGAGCGCCGTCGGACCAGCTCCGGACACACATCGAGCGCGCCGTCAAAGTGCTCGAGGATCCCGAGCTCGCGAAAGAGGGCAAGACGGCCGAGCGCCGCGCCGCCATTCGCCGCATCGCGAACGACATCTTCGACTTCACGGAGACAACGCGTCGCGCGCTCGGCCAGCACTGGCAGCCGCGCACGCCCCAGGAGCGCGAGGAGATCACGCGGCTGTTCGCCGATCTCCTGGAGCGCTCGTACATCGGCAAGATCGAGATGTACAGCGGCGAGAAGATCCAGTTCCTC
>JBKOZH010000123.1:0-4202 GCA_046725765.1 Candidatus Methylomirabilota bacterium
CGGCAAACCGAAGGGCATCATCCATACCACGGGCGGGTACCTCACGGGCATCGCGGCCACCCACAAGTGGGTTTTCGACCTGCACGACGACGACGTCTACTGGTGCACGGCCGACGTCGGCTGGGTCACTGGCCACTCGTACGTCGTGTACGGGCCACTCGCGAACGGCGCGACGACGGTCATGTACGAGGGGACGCCCGACTTTCCCGACAAGGATCGCTTCTGGCGCATCATCGAGAAGCACGGGATCACGATCTGCTACACCGCGCCGACGGCCATCCGCACCTTCATGAAGTGGGGCGAGGAGTATCCCAAGCGCTGCGACCTCTCGAGCCTGCGCCTGCTCGGCACCGTCGGTGAGCCCATCAATCCCGAGGCGTGGGTCTGGTACTGGAAGGTGATCGGCGGCGGACGCTGCCCCGTCGTCGATACGTGGTGGCAGACCGAGACGGGGAACATCCTCATCACGCCGCTGCCCGGCGTCACCGTGCTCAAGCCCGGCTCGGCGACGCGGCCGTTCCCCGGCATCGACGCCGAGGTGCTGGACGAGGCCGGCAAGCCGGCGAAGGCCGGCTATCTCGTTCTCCGCAAGCCGTGGCCCGGGATGCTGCGCGGTATCTGGGGCGATCCCGATCGGTTCGTCAAGCAGTACTGGTCGAAGTACCCCGATATCTACTTCACCGGTGACGGCGCCAAACGCGACAAGGACGGCTACTTCTGGCTGCTCGGCCGCGTGGACGACGTGATGAACGTCTCCGGGCATCGCGTCTCGACGATGGAGGTCGAGTCAGCGCTGGTAGACCACAAGTCGGTGGCCGAGGCCGCCGTCATCGGCAAGACGCACGACATCAAGGGCCAGGCGATCGCCGCCTTCGTCACGGTCAAGGGCGGCGTGGACGGCACGCCGGCGCTCATGGACGAGCTCAAGGCGCACGTGTCGAAGAAGATCGGCGCGCTGGCGCGGCCAGACGACATCATCTTCTCCGCGGAGCTGCCCAAGACGCGCTCCGGCAAGATCATGCGCCGCCTGCTGCGCGACATCGCTGAGGGGCGAGCCTTGGGCGATACCACCACGCTGGCCGACCCCGCAGTGGTCGCGTCGCTCAAGACGAAATACGAGGATCAGGAAGTCTAGAAACGCTGTCTCCCAACGTCCGGTTCCTGGCGCCCGCGCACGCCCAGTTCTTGGCCGCTGTGCCAGATTGGGCCTCCGGAAACTGTCTGGGCCCTGGGCATTCTGCGCCTGGAGAGCTTGTCGCGGAGCCTTTCGGTCGGACCGCAGATTACTGTTTTCGCAGTGAATCTCTCCACCCGTGTCCTACGTCTCAGGTACGGCACAGGGGTTGCACCCCCCGCGGCCACGAAGTCACGGAGGCTATAAATGGACATCCGGAAGCGGCTGGAGACGGATCTTAAGGAAGCGGTAACTCGGCTGCGCCAGATGGGTGGGGCAGCGGCCCTCGAGGCGTTGCTCGGCCAGTCCGAGCGCTTGGCGTACGCCGACGAGGTGGACGAGATCCAGGCCAACGAGCGGCGTGAGATCGGCTTCGCCACGCGCGAGTTGCTGGTGGAGCGGGTCAACCGCATCACTGCCGCTCTCGACCGTCTCAACGACGGCGAGTACGGCAGCTGTATCGAATGCGGCGAGACGATCGCGGCCGCTCGGTTGCGTGCGCTGCCGGAGGTTCAGACGTGCGTTCGCTGCCAGGACATGCTGGAGCGGCGCGGCCGTCAGCACGAGCTCGAGCCGATCGAGGCCGAAGCCGTGGCTGACGACGACTAGATCGCTGCCTCGAACGCCGAAGGCCTGCGGGGCCGGGAGTGATCCCGGCCCCGTTTCGTTGTGCGCGTAGCTCTCGGCTACGCTAACCCCGTGCGCACGCCCGTCCTCGATCTGTTTCGCCCGCTCGTCTTCGGCGTGTCGCGCCTGCTCTTTCGACTCGAGCTGTGCGGGACCCAGCACATTCCCCCGCGTGGTCCCATCGTCGTCGTGCCGAACCATCAGACCTACGCCGATCCGGTGCTGGTGACGATCCCGTTCCGCCGCCGTGTGTATTACATGGCCTGGGCGCGTTTGTTCCGGATACCGGTTCTCGGCCGGGCGATCCGGCTACTGCACGCGTTCCCGGTGGACATCGACTCGCGCGACTCGCGCGCCGTACGCGAGGCGCGCCGGCTTCTGCTCGAGGAAGGGGCGGCTGTGATGATCTTCCCCGAAGGCGGTCGAAGCCCGGACGGCTCCCTCGTCCGCTTCCACATGGGCGCCTTTCGGCTCGCGGCGTCGCTGGGCGTGCCGGTGTTGCCGGTGACGATCACGGGCGCCCATGACGCCTGGCCGCCCGGCCAGACACTGCCGCGGCGCGGCCACGTCACGATTACGTATCATCCGCCGGTGTCGGTGGACGCTGCCGCGACGCCGCGCGCAGCGGCCACGCAGCTGGCCGAGCGGGTGCGAGCGGCGATCGCCTCGGCGCTGACGCCACGACCGGGCGTGGTCTAGTCGGTCGTCCGCTCCTCCACGCGATAGCCCGCGGCTTCCAGGCGCCGCTTGACCGCGGCGATCTGCTCGGGGCCGGAGGTCTCCAGCGTCAGCTCGACCTCGGTCTGTCCGATCGCCGCCTGTCGCGAGAACGCGCGGTCGTGCAGGATGTGCAGAATGTTGGCGCGCTCCTCCGCGATCAACGCGGTGAGTCGCGCCAGCGCGCCGGGAATGTCGCGCAGCAGCACGCCGAGGCGCACGAGGCGGCCGTCCTTGACCAGGCCGCGCTCGATGATGCGCGCCAGCGTCGTGACGTCGATGTTGCCGCCCGAAAGGACGAGCGCCACGCGGCGGCCGTCGAGATCCAGTCGCCGGTTGAGCAGCGCGGCCAGGGGCGCGGCGCCGGCACCCTCGACGACCGTCTTCTCGATCTCGAGCAGGAGGAGCACCGCGTTCGCGAGCTCCTCCTCGCCGACGGTCACCACCCGGTCCACCCAGCGGCGAGCGAGCTCGAAGGTCAGCTCGCCGACCTGGCGCACGGCGATACCGTCTGCGATCGTCGCCGACGCCTCTACGCGCAGCCGCTCGCCCCGGTCGAGCGAGCGCGACATCGCCGGCAGCGCCGCGGACTGCACGCCGATCACCCGCACGTCCGGCCGCTTGGCCTTGATGGCCAGCGCGACGCCGCCGATGAGGCCGCCGCCGCCCACCGGCGTGACCACGGCCTCGACCTCGGGAAGCTGCTCGAGCAGCTCGAGGCCGAGCGTGCCCTGACCGGCGATGACGCGCGCGTCGTCGAACGGATGGACGAAGACCGCGCCCCGCTCGTCGCCGAGCGCCCGCGCGCGCTCGTAGGCGTCGTCGTAGTTGCTGCCGTGCAGAATCACCTCTGCGCCATAGCGGCGCGCCGACGTCACTTTGATGAGCGGCGCATACTCCGGCATCACGATCGTGGCGGGAATGCCGAGTCGCTGCGCGTGGAACGCCACCGCCAGCCCGTGGTTGCCCGCGCTCGCCGCGACGACGCCGCTCCGGCGCACCTCGGGGCCGAGCTGCAGAAGCAGATTCGCGGCGCCGCGCTCCTTGAACGAGCCAGTCATTTGCAGATTCTCGAGCTTCACGAAGCACCGCGCGTTGGTGAGCTCGGATAGCGTCTGCGAGTACGCGCACGGCGTCTCGACGATCGCGTCGCGCAGGCGCAGCCGCGCGGTCTCGATCGCGGCGACGTCGACAGGGCCGCCCGAGATGTCCATCAGAAGGGCAGGGCGGGCTCGCCGAGCGTCGGCGCCATCCAGCCGACGGGCATGAACGCCGTCGACTGCGCATAGCCGATGCGGCCGCGCCAGTCGACGAGAATCAGGCCGCCTTCGCCGCGACCCTCTTCCACCAGCAGGTCGACGGACACTTTCGCCGCGTAGTCGGGATCGTCCGCCTCCTTGAGATAGTCGAGCGCCCGCCGCGCGAGCACGACGCGGATGATGGCCTCGCCGTCGCCCGTGCACGACACACCACCCAGCGAGCTGTCGGCGTACGTGCCGCAGCCGATCAGCGCGCTGTCACCCACGCGGCCCGGACGCTTGCCGAGCGTTCCGCCTGTCGACGTCGCGGCGGCCACGGTGCCGTGACGATCGAGCGCGGTCGCGCCGACCGTCCCGCGGGACGCGACGGCGCGGGCGCCGCCGCCGGCGGCCGCGCGCTCGGCGAGCCGGGCGCGCTGGCGCTC
>JBKOZH010000306.1:0-5914 GCA_046725765.1 Candidatus Methylomirabilota bacterium
TGTGGACGGCGACGCTCTGGCTGTTGATCGGACTGTCCGGCAACTTCCGCGCGCGCTACGCGCTGCCGATGCTGCCCGGGCTCGCTCTGCTCACGGCCGACGTCGTGACGGCGCCGCTCACGGGGCGGGCGGCGCGCGCGCTGCGCTGGGCCGCCGTCGCGTGCGTAGGCTTCGCGCTGCTGGTCGCGACCGTCGTCGGGCTACCGGCCGCGTATGCCGCGATCGCGCGCGGCCTCGGCGCAGAGGACCGCATTTATCTGCCGACGGGCGCCGCGGAGCGCGTCGCCGTCGCCGGGCTCGCGGTCGCGGCGGCGGTAGTGCTGGTGGTCGCAGTGCGGCGGAGGGCGCTGGCGATGGGCGCGGTCGGTCTGGGGATCGCGCTCGGGGCGATTCTGCTCGTCGAGGCGATCGGCTATCCGACGCGCTACACGCGCGCGTTCGACCTTCGACCGCTTGCGGCCACCGCCGTGAGCGGGCTGGCGCCGGACGCCGTCGTGTTCGCGCATCCAGATCTCAGGTTGAGCTACGACGTCTATCTCCGACGCCAGGTTGTCGAGCTGCCCTCGGAGGCGGCGGTGCGAAGTCGGCTCGCCGCCGACCGCACCGCGCGCGTCATCATGCCGACCGCGCGATGGGAGGCGCTGGCGCCCACATTGGACGCGGGATGGCGCATACTCGCGTCGGGAAGCCTGCGGGATCGAGCAATGGTGGTCATCGGACGGGAGGTGCCGTGAGTCAGAACATCGAGCTGTCTGTCGTCGTTCCGATGCTGAACGAGATCGACAACGTGCCGCTGCTGTGGGAGGAGCTCGACGCCGCGCTCGGCAAGCTGAGCCTGCGCACGGAGATCATCTTCGTCGACGATGGCTCGACCGACGGCAGCGGCGAGGCGGTGCGCGCGCTGATGACGCACGACGACCGCGTGCGGCTCTTGTCGTTCGAGCAAAACGCGGGGCTCAGCGCCGCCTTCCGCGCCGGCTGCGCGGCCGCGCGCGGCTCGATCATCGTCACGATGGATGCGGATCTGCAGAACGACCCGCGCGACGTCGAGCTGCTGCTCGCGGCGCTCGAGAACGCGGACGCCGCCGTCGGCTACCGCTCGCGGCGTCGGGATCACTGGCGCAAGCGCCTGTCGTCGCGGATCGCGAACGCGATCCGCGATCGGGTGACCGGCGACCATGTCCGCGATAGCGCGTGCAGCCTGCGCGCGATGCGCCGCGAGTGTGCGGCCACGATCCCGCCGTTTTCCGGGATGCACCGGTTCGTCCCGACGCTTTTGCGCATGGCGGGCTACCGCGTGGTCGAGGTCGAGGTGCACCATCGCCCGCGGAGCCTGGGGTACTCCAAGTTCGGCATCCGGAACCGCGCCATGCGGGCCTTTCTCGACCTCCTCGTGGTCCGCTGGATGATGCGGCGGACGGTCCACCCGCGGGTCCGCGAAATCACCGCGGCCGGCGATTCAGGAGGGCGGGCGGGGGGCTGATTCAGAACGCGCGTGCCGGCCGGCCGATCGGCTACGATCGGAAAAGAGGCCACACGTGAGCCAGCCGCCCGAGAGCCACGACCCGCAGGCCGCCGAGCGCGAGTTCCTGGTGGCGCTCGCCGCCGAGGCCCGCGCCGAGCGCGAGCTGCGGGAGAAGATCCTGAAATGGTTCTACGTAGGGGCCGGGGTGGCCGTCGTGCTCTTCGTCGTCGGCATGCTGTTCTTCTGATCGGCCTTCCGCATCGAGCGTGACGGCGCCGCGGCGCGCGTCGCCGAGCCGCACCGCGATCGTCGGGTTGACGGCGCTGGCGATCGCCATGGGCGTCGGGCGCTTTGCCTTCACACCAATCCTGCCAATGATGCAGGTCGAGGCACGTCTGTCGATCGCCGAGGGCGCCTCGCTGGCTTCGGCGAACTACATCGGAACACTGATGGGCGCGGTGGCCGCGACGCTCGTGCGGGTGCCTCTCGCACCGGCGATCCGCGCCGGACTCCTGACGATCGGCCTCGCCACCATCGCCATGGGCTTCGAGCGCCGCGCGATGGGTTGGACGGTGCTGCGATTCGTGGCGGGATTCGCCACCGGATGGGTGCTTCCGCTCGCGTCGGGATGGGCGCTCGAGCGGCTGGCGCCGGCGCGGCGCCCAGTGTTGAGCGCGACGGTGTTCGCGGGCTTCGGCGTCGGCATCGCCACGGCCGGTGTCATCTGCATCGCGCTCATGCGCGCGCGGGCGACGTCCGAGCACGCGTGGATCGTGCTCGGTGTGCTGTCGCTGGCAGCGACGGCTGTCGTGTGGCCGTTCTTTGCGAATGGGGTGGTTGCGTCGGCACGTCACGCGTCCGGCGAACCGATCGGAGGGAGTCTCGATGCCGGGCGACTCGTCCTCTGCTATGGCGGGTTCGGGTTCGGCTACATCGTGCCGGCCACGTTTCTGCCGGTGATGGCCCGACAGGCGGTGCACGATCCGGGCGTGTTCGGCTGGGCCTGGCCCGTCTTCGGCATCACGGCCGCGGCGTCGACGTTCGCGGCGGCTCGGTGGGCCAGGTCGCTGGGTCACCGACGGCTGTGGAGCCTGGGACACCTGGTGATGGCGCTCGGCGTCGTGCTTCCCGTCTTATTGCCGGGCATCGTCGCGATCATGCTGTGCGCGCTGCTCGTCGGCGGCATGTTCACGGTCATCACGATGGCCGGCTTTCAGGAAGCCCGGGACGTTGGCGGCGTGACGATGATCGCGGCCCTCGCGTCCGCCTTCGCCATCGGGCAGATCGGCGGGCCGCTTATCGTTCGTGGGGTCGTGCGCGGCGACGGAAGCTTCGCCGCCGCGCTGCTGATCGCGGGCGCAGTTCTCGTCGGCACGGCCGCGCTCCTCGCGGTGCGCGCGCGCCGAGCGGCGTGAGTATACTCGCCTCCGCGATGCTCCAGCCCGAGCTCGAGGCCCTCGATCGCGACGCGCTCGCGCATCTGCAGCTTCCGCGCATGCGCGCGACGCTCGCGCGCTGCCTGCGCAACGCCGCGTGGCGTCGCCGCCTCGATGACGTGGCTCCGAATGACATCAAGCGCGTCGAAGACTGGGCGCGCCTGCCGTTCCTGACCAAAGACGAGCTGCGCGACGCCTATCCCTACGGCCTCGCGTGTGGCGACGACTACCGGCGCGTGCACATGTCGAGCGGCACCACCGGCAATCCGATCCTGAATCCGTGCACGGCCGCCGACGTCGCGCAGTGGGGCGAGGTGATGGCGCGCTGCTACGTCGCCGCGGGCGTCGGACGCGACGACGTGATCCAGATCACGCCCTCGTTCGGTCTCTTCACCGGCGGCTTCGGCTTTCACTATGGCGCCGAGCGGCTGGGCGCGATGGTGGTGCCGGTCGGCGCCGGCCGTACGTCGCTACAGCTGCGACTGATGCGCGATCTCAAGACCACGGTGCTCACCGCCATCGCGACGTACCCGCTACGGCTGATCGAGGTCGCGCGCGAGGAGCGCTTCGACCTCAGGACGCTGTCGCTCCGCGTCGGCATCTTCGGCTCCGAAATGTGGTCCGACGCGCTGCGCGCGCGCATCGAGCGGGAGCTGGCGATCCGCACCTACGACATCATCGGCATGACGGAGACGGGCGGGCCGGGGTTGGGCATCGACTGCCCCGCGCGCGCCGGCGTGCACGTCTGGGAGGATCACTACGTCGTCGAGATCGTCGATCCGGCGACGGGCGCGCCGCGGCCCGACGGCGAGGAGGGCGAGCTGATCGTCTCGACGCTGACGCGCGAGGGCCTGCCGCTCGTGCGCTACCGCACGCACGACCTCACGCGCGTGGTGTCTCGCGCGCGCTGCGCGTGCGGCCGGACGTCGCTGCGCCTCGATCGGCTTCGCGGCCGCACCGACGACATGGTGATCTACAAAGGCGTGAATTTTTACCCGCGGCAGGTGGAGACGGTACTGCTCACCCACGCCGGCGTGAGCCACGAATACCAGATCGTCCTGGATGCCGAGGCCGGCGGCGAGCGCATGACGGTCGTCGTCGAGACCGAGGCGGGCTGCGACCCCGGCGTCGCCGCGCGGATCAAGCGGGACTTGCACGACGCGCTCGCGCTTGGCCCCGAGATTTGCTTGTGTCCGGCGGGGACGCTCGAGCGGCCGCAGGGCAAAGCCGTGCGCGTCGTGGACCGCCGGCCGAAATGAAGCGACGGCTGCCTTCTCGCTGTTGGAAGACGCCGTTGAGCGGAGCCACACGTGCCTAGAACGGGCCACCCACGGTTCATGCCGATCTCGCGGTCCCCGCTCCAATGATCCGAGCGCTCGAGGGGCTGACCGTCCTCGCCCTCGAGCAGGCGACGACGCTGCCGTTTCTCACATATCGGCTCGCGTGCGACGGCGCGCGTGTCATCCGGGTCGAAAACCCGCACCGGCCGGACCCCAACCGCTTCATCGGCCGCGACGTGCTGGGCGAGCCCGCGATGCGCGCGTACTTTTTGCCGAACAATTGCGGCAAGGAAGCGATCACGCTGAACCTGGCGACGCCGGAAGGCCGCGCATTGCTGCACGACCTGATTCGGCGGCTGCCCGTCGATGTCCTCGCCACCAACCAGCGCCCGCGCGCCTACGCCTCGCTCGGCATCGACGAGCCCACGCTGCGCGCGGTGCGGCGCGACCTGATCTGGCTCGGGATCAGCGGTTTTGGACCCGCGCACGACGAGCCGGCCTACGACCCGGTCTTGCAGGCGCGCGCAGGCTTCATGGCGCTCACCGGCGAACCCGACGGTCCGCCGATCCCGTTCGGCGCGCCGATGGTGGACCTCGGCGCCGCCGAGCACGCGTACGGCGAGGTGATGAAGGCGCTCTATCGCCGCGCGAAGACCGGTGAGGGCTCACGGATCGACGTGGCGATGTTTCGCAGCGCCGTGTCGTGGCTCGTGGCGCCCGTCGCCGTCGAGAGTCTGGGCGAGCGCGTCACGCGTCGCGGAAGCGGCCACCAGTTCTTCGCGCCGGTCGGCGTGCACGCCACCCGCGACGGCCACGTCTATCTCGCCGTGGGCAACGATGCCCAGTGGAAAGCATTGGCCGCGCTCCCCGCCTTTGCCGGAATCGATCGGCCGGAGTACGCGGCGAACGCCGGACGGATCGCCGACGTCGCGCGCCTGCACATGGCGCTGGGCGAGAGGCTCGCGCGGCTGACGACGGACGAGGCGCTCGCGCAGCTGCGCGGCGCTGAGGTCCCGGTGGCCCGCGTCGCGACGCTGCCCGACGTGCTCGCGGACCCCTTGGTCGCACCTGAGCTCGTGCGCGTGCGCGATTCGCGCACGGGGGTGACGATTGCCCTGCCTCCGCCTCCCGTCGGCGACGCGCCCGCACTGACGTTCCCGCCGCGGCTGGGCGAGCACAACGAGCGCGTCTACGGCGCGCTCGGGCTGAGCGCGTCTCAGATCGACGACTTGAAGTCACGCGGAATCGTGTAGTCATGCGCGCCGCATGCCCCGCGCGCACGCGATGAGTTTCTCGCTGGCCGACGAATTGATGCCCACGTACGACGTCGCCATGTGCCACGCGCTGACCGTGGCCGCGCCTGCGTCGGCGGTGTGGGACGCGCTGCATCACGCCGACTTCGCCGGCGCCTGGTACGTGCGTGCACTGCTGATCCTGCGCGGCCTGCGGCGGCTGCACGACCCGCAGCGGCTCACGCTCGACCGTGTCATCGCGGGCGCCTTCGTTCCGCTCGCCGAGCGGCCGGGGCACGAGCTCGCCCTGGGTATCGCCGGACGGTTCTGGGCGCCGTCGGGCGGTCGCGTGAAGGTCACGCCCGACGAGTTCCGCCGCTTTGCACGGCCAGGTCATGCGAAGGCGCTGTGGACGTTCTCGCTGGTGGACGTGGCGCCAGCGCAGACGCGGCTGCAGACCGAGACGCGGATCGCCTGCGCCGACGCCGCGAGCCGCCGGCG
>JBKOZH010000033.1:0-18126 GCA_046725765.1 Candidatus Methylomirabilota bacterium
TCTGTTCGCGGACGAGGAGCGGCCGCGGCTGCCGGCGGTGAATCGGCTCGTGTGCTGGTTCGGCGCGCGCGACCCCGATTTCGCCCGGCGGCTCACGGCGCTCGTCCCCGGCGCGGTCATTGCGGCTTCGACGCCGCGCGAGGGGCTGGTGTGGGAGCACCTGCTCGCCACGGTGGGCGGCGCCGCCGACCGGCAGCCGGTGCGTGTGAGCGACGATTTGATCGCCCGCGGGCGCGCGGCGTTGAGCGCTGCGGGCCTGCAACTCTCGCGGCGTTTCGTCCTCGTGCATCCCGGCGCGGGGTCGGCGGCCAAGCGCTGGTCGCCCGACGCATTCGCCGCCGCGCTTGCCCCGGTGCCCGGCGACGTCGCGGTCGTCGTGCACGAAGGGCCAGCCGATGCCGAACCCGCAAGGCGGCTGTGCGCGCTCGTGCCGTCCGCGCATCGTTTGGCCTTTCCTGACCTTCCGGCGCTCGCCGGCGTGCTCGCGCACGCATCGCTGTATGTCGGCAACGATTCAGGCGTGAGTCATCTGGCGGCGGTGGTGGGCGTACGCTCCGTCGTGTTTTGCGCAGACGCAAATCTGGAGTGGGCGCCGTGGCCCAGGAAGGCGGTGATCGTGCCCGTCGATCTCAGTCGTCCGACCGCCGATGTGGCGCGTGTCAGCGATCTCGTCGAGGTGCTCCTGAGATGACGCGGCGGTCACGGTGGCCCACGATCACGGCCGGCGGCGTGGTCATCGTCGCCGGCTTCGCGATCGCGCTCGTCGAGTTGTTACGATTTCCGAAGGGCTCGGTCTGGATCGTCGTCGGCGCCGCGGCGCTCCTACTCTTCGTCCTCCGTGTCGTCGGGCGCCACTAGCCTCGCGTCCGCCTCACGCAGCAGCTCGTTCACCGCCCCGTTCAGGTCAGACATCTCTCTGAGCCTGAGCTCGTACCAGATGTCCATGTCCATCGCCTGTCGCCTTGTCCGGTGCCCATCGCACCGTGCCGGTCGGTTGAGCGACCGCCCCCTACCTCAGCGGGGGATAACTTGGACGAGGGAATCAGCAGCGGGCGTGCCAGACGCGTGATGCCGATACATCGCACACTTATGAAAGCGTGCCGCCGATGGCATCCGGCGGCGTGCCCGACGCGCTCGGGCACGGTGCCCGCGCAGGTGCGCGCGGCTGCCGCGACGACGCCGCGTCAGCGTGAATCGAAAAAAGCGCGCAGCAGGAAATGGGTAGGCAGGTACACGATCAGCGGGAAGACAACGAGCACCAGCAGCAGATACACGCGCGGTGAGAATCGTTGCTGCGGCCGTCCGCCGGGGCCAAAGACCCAGTTGATGTTTTCCGCCGGGTCCGTGACGGCGTACGTGATCGGAAAGACGACCCACGCCAGCGCCGTCTGCGCGGGGAGCGCACGAGGATCGTAGCCGAGCGTCGACAGCATCCAGATCAGTACGAGCGGCATCGGGATGTGGAACAGCGACAGCGCGCGGAGCCAGCGCGGCAGGGCGGCGTCGAACATGTAGTCGGCGAGCGGCGAGACGCGCACGCCCACCAGCAGCCGCGAGAAGAAGCTGATGTTCCACAGAAGCTCCGGCAGCAGCACGCCGACGGCCATCATGCTCGCAAGCAGCCGGCTCTCGGCCCACAGGGCAATCCCGGTGGCGATCAGCGCGATGTCCGAGAACCAGAGGAAATTCGCGGGGCCGTAGTGCACGACGTACGGCGGCACGATCGCCACCACCATGACCGTGTAGGCGAGCTTGAGCCAGAGCGGGATCACGATGCCGCGCGGTACGTCTCAGCGATCGGGCTTCGCCCAGATGCCGCGGTCGTGCATGAGCCGCACCTGACGGCGGATCACGTTGCGGTACTCCGAATGCGTCATCGGCGCGCGCTTGAGATAGAGGTTCTTGGGATAGATCGGCTTCTCGTAGAGCAGCTGGTAGAGCTCCGTGCGGAGGTCCTTCATCCAGTTGTCCCACTGCGCCCGCGCGCGATGGTCGCGCAGCGCCTCGATGTCGATCACCCCGCCCACGTAGGTCGAGCCGGCGCCGTAGTCCTGCTTGCCGACGATGCGCCCCTTGTAGTCGATGATGAACGAGCGCCCGCCGAACGTGTCGATCGGTGTCGTCTCCTCGGGGAACAGGTAGTACGTGCCCATGTTCGGCGCGACGATGTACATGTTGTTGTCGAGGGCACGCGCCCGGCTCTGGATCTCGAAGATCTCGTTGCCGGTAGCCGGGTGCGGGTAGGACGCGCGATACACGACCTCCGCGCCGTTCAGCGCGAGCGCGCGAGCGTTCTCGGGATAGCTGCCCTCGTTGGCCATCATGATGCCCAGCCGTCCGATCTCGGTGTCCGCGACCGGCCAGAAGGCATCCAGCGTGCGGCCGTATTTCTCGATCCACCAGTCGTAGACGTCGTGGGGACACACCGAGTGCTCGACCGGGAACAGCGGCGAGACCTTGTAGTGCTTGAGGATCACCTTGCCGCGCGGGTTGATGATGAAGCCGACGTTGAAGAAGCGATCCTTGAGATCGGGGTGCTTGGCCTTGGCCTGCGCCATGACGAAGGCGCCGTACTCCTTGGCGATCTTGCCGAGCTCCTCCGTCTCCTCGCCCGGGATGTCGATCGCGCACTCGCGAGCGAACGTCGCGTGGTCGAGGTCGAGCACTTCGTCGTTGAACGCCTGCAGCGCGCCCTCGGGAAACGCGATCAACCGCACCGGGAGATCCAGGCTCGAGAGCCACGACGCCGCTTTCACCAGGTGCTTGAGATGGTCCAGGTTGAGCTTGATGTCCTTGCGTCGGCGGATACCGCGAACGGTGGGAATGAGGCCGACGACGGTGTAGGGCTTGATCATGCGGGTGCCTCCTTGCGTGACGCGCGGGATTCTACCGCACGTTGCCGCGCCGTCCGCCGTCTGCTACCGTCCGCCGCGGAGGTGTCTCGCATGCAGATCGGCGTTCACGTTCCGACCACCGTCGCGCCCGGCGTCACGCGCGACGCGGTGCTGACGTTTGCGCGCGAGGCCGAGGCGCGCGACTTCGCCTCGCTGTGGGTGAGCGACCACGTCGTGATCCCGCGCGCGACCGCCGGCTATCCCGGTGGGCGGACGTTTCCGGTGCCGCCGGACATGCCGTACCTCGAGCCTGTCGCCATGCTCGCGGCGCTCGCCATGATCACCACGCGCGCGCGCATCGGCTGCTCCGTGTTCATTCTCGGCCACCGGCATCCGGTGACGATGGCCAAGATGCTCGCCACGATCGACGTGCTGTCCGGAGGCCGGCTCATCTGCGGCGTCGGCGTGGGCTGGTGGCGGCAGGAGCTCGAGACGCTCGGCGTCGACTTTGCCCGGCGCGGTCGCGCAGCCGACGAGGCGCTGCGCGTCTTCAAGGCGCTGTGGACCGAGCGCGAGCCGCACGTCGAGGGCGAGTTCTATCGCGTCGCCGACGTCGGCTTCGAGCCGAAGCCGCTGCAGAAGCCGCACCCGCCGATCTGGGTGGGCGGCAACACGCCGGCGGCGCTGCGGCGCGTGGTGGCGCTGGGCGACGGCTGGCATGCGATGTCCAAGACCGCCGCCGAGCTACGCGACGCACTGGCCGAGCTCCGCCGGATTGCGGATCGGACCGGCCGTGCGTGGCAATCGATCGAGCTCACGATGCGCTTCGAGCTGAGCGAGCCGGTGCTGGCCGACGGCGTGCAGAGCGTCATCGATCGGCTCGGCGAGTACGCGCGGCTCGGCATCCGGCACACCGCGGTCGTGTTCCGTCGCGAGGACCCCAAGCGGATGCTCGAGCTGCTCGACCTGGTCGCGACGAAGGTCCGGCCGGCGCTCGCGAGTGCCTGACGTGGCGCGCACCCTGTCCGCCGCGGTCATGCCGCTCGAGAACCGGCGCGAGCAGTTCGTCACGCTCGCGACGCTCGCCGACGAGCTGGGCTACGCGGGCGTCATGTTCCCCGAGACGTGGTCTTACGACATCACGGTGCTGCTCGCGGAGATCGCGGTGAAGACGCGGCGCGTGCGGCTCGGCACGAGCATCCTCGGCGTCTGGAACCGCAGCGCCGCCACCATCGCGATGGCGGCTGCCACGCTGGCCTCGCAGTCGAGCGGACGCTTCATTCTCGGGCTGGGGGCCAGCACGCCGCAGCTCGTGGAGGGACTTCACGACGTCCCGTTCGAGCCGCCGCTGCCGCGCATGCGTCGCACGGTTGGGCAGGTGCGCGCGCTGCTGCGCGGCGAGCGCGTGCCGCTGGCCGTGACCACCGCGGCGCGGCCGCTGCGCCTCAACGTCCCGGCCGTGGACGTGCCGATCTTTCTCGCCGCGCTTGGCGACGCGTCGATCCGGCTGGCGGGCGAGATCGCCGACGGGTGGATTCCGTTTCTTTACCCATTGCGGCTGCTGCCGCAGGGCATCGAGCAGCTGCGCGCGGGCGCGCGGCGCGCCGGCCGCGCAGACCTGCCGACCATTTGCCCGTCGGTTCCGACGGTGGTCCACGACGATCCGGCCAAGGCGCGCGAGGGCGCGGCCTGGTTCGTGTCGTTCTACGTCACGGCGATGGGAACGTTCTACCGCGACTCGCTGATCCGTTGGGGATTTCCCAAGGAGATCGAGTCCGTCGTCGCCGCCAATACACCGAAGTTCGCCGGCGCCGTGCCGCCGGACGCCGAGGAGCTGCTGGAGCAGCTGATCGTGTACGGCACGCCCGCCGAGGCGCGGCGACGGCTCTTGCGCTGGTACGATGCGGGTGGCGCCATGCCCGGGCTGCTACTCCGTGCGGGGCTGACGTCGGAGGAGACGCGCCACACGCTCGAGGCCTTCGTGCCGATGCTGCATTAACGGGGGGAGCCATGGAGCAGTCCACGATCACTCCGCGCGAGCGCGTCGTCGCCGCCTACAAGGGCCAGCGCGCCGATCGCGTGCCCGCGTATCCGATCGCCGGCTCGTTCGCCGGCTGCCTGGACGGCCTCTCGATCGAGGAGTACTGCACGAATCCCAAGAAGGCCGTCAAGGCGATGATCAATTACTACGAGCGCTACCAGCCGGACATCATGATCGCCTTCAACGATCTGGCCAAAGAGGCGGAGGCGGTCGGCTGCCGCGTGAAGTACTCCGATTACGTAGTGCCGTCGATCGATCAGCACGTGTTGCAGGACGACAAGGGGCTGCTGGCGCGGCTGGAGCTGCCCGAGCCGACGCGCGACGGTCGACTGCCGGCGTTTCTCGAGCAGTGTGAGGCGCTCTCGCAGCAGAAGTTTCCCAGCGCGCTCGGCGCGGTGCTGGTGGGGCCGTGGACGATCGCGATGCTCATGCGCAACCCGGAGCTCATGTGCATCGACACACTGGAGGATCCGGCCTTCGTGCACGACCTGATGCGCTTCGCCACCGACTTGGCCAAGCGGATGGGTGACGCGGTGCTCGCCACCAAGATCGGGCTGTCGTATTCCGATCCGACGGCGTCCTGCTCGCTCGTGGGCCCCGAGACCTACCGCGAGTTCATCAAGCCTTATCACAAGGAGCTGGTGGACTACTTCAAGGCGAAGAAGGCCGGCACCACCGTGCACATCTGCGGCACCACGCACCAGATCCACGAGGATCTCGTCGACGTCGGGTTCGTGGCGGTCACCATCGACCTCGACCAGCAGGCCGATCCGAAGCTCTACGTCGACCAGCTCGACCGGCTGATCACGCTCGGCAATCAGCGCAACGTCGTCGCCATCGGCAACGTGGACGTGACGATCTTCGAGCGCGCGACGAAGGCCGAGATCGAGGCGGAGGTGCGCCGCTGCATCGATACGGCGGGCACCCGCTCGCGCTTCGTGCTGTCGACCTCGTGCGAGCTGCCGCCGCGCGCCAACCCCGACTGCGTGAAGTGGTTCATGGAGGCCGCGCGCGAGTACGGGCGCTGGGACCGGATCCTCGGCGCATAAGCGCACGTAAGGAGGTCGCGATGGCGACGGTGACGGTGCACGGCGGCGCCACGGGATTCGCGCAGGAGGTCTTCGTCGGCCCGCATCGCCTGGTCGCCGACGAGCCAACCGCCGAGGGCGGCGGCGATACCGGCCCGTCGCCCTACGACTATCTGCTGATCGCGCTCGGCGCCTGAACGTCCATGACGCTCGCGCTGTATGCGCGACGCAAGGGCTGGCCGCTGGACGGCGTCACCGTGCGGCTGACGCACTCTCGCATTCACGCGCAGGACTGCGCCGACTGCGAGACGAAGGAAGGTAAGCTCGATCAGATCGAGAGCGAGCTCACGCTGTCCGGGCGCCTCGACGACTCACAGCGTGCGAAGCTCGTCGAGATCGCCGACAAGTGTCCTGTGCACCGCACGCTCACGTCTGAGGTCAAGATCCGCACGCGCCTGGTCTAAAGGGCAGGTGGCGGGCGGGGAATACGCCCCCGCCCGCCATGCTCTCCCCTCGGTCCACTACGGAGCCTCGGTCGTGACCGTGCTGCTGTCGCTCGAGTCGGCGTATGCCGCGGTCGAGCCGAGGACGGCCGCGAAGACGAGCAGAATCGCGAGTGCGATGTGCTTCATGACGTCACCTCCCATCTCGCTCCTTGGGACGCAACGTCCGCGCTCAGAGTTTCTTAGAAAAGATCGGGCACATCGCCCGAAACGTCACGACGCTGACGACGTGCCCTGCTGGCGCTCGACCTCTTCCATGATCATCGTGTTGAGATCATCGATCAGCTTGCCGCGCTCCACGCGGCCGTCATTGCGCACCTCGGCGCGAATCCGTGCCGGACGCGCTGACAGCATGATCAGCGTGGTGCCGATGGCGACCGCCTCATCGATCGCGTGCGTGACGAAGAGAATGGTACGGCCGGTCTCGCGCCAGATGCGCCGGACCTCGCCCTGCATGATGCGGCGATTCTGCGCATCGAGGGCGCCGAAGGGCTCGTCCATCAGCAAGAGATCGGGCTCGATCGCCAGCGCCCGCGCGATCGCGGCGCGCTGGCGCATGCCGCCCGAGACGCGCGCGGGATAGTAGTCCTCGAACCCGGCCAGCCCGGCGAGGCGCAAGTAGCGGTCGGCGGTGGCGCGGCGGCGGGCGCCGTCCACACCGAGCGGCTCGAGCACGAGCTCGACGTTCTCCCGCAGCGTCTTCCACGGCAGCAGCCGATCTTCCTGAAAGACGACGCCGACCTTCCGGGTGTGGCGCCCGCTCCCCGCGACCGGCTCGCCCCCGAGCAGCACGCGGCCGCGCGTGGGCGCCTCGAGGCCGCCGACGATCCGCAGCAACGTCGTCTTGCCGCAGCCGTTGGGGCCGAGCAAGCACACGAACTCGCTGGCGTCCACGCTGAACGATACCGAGTCGATGACGGGGATCAGAAAGTCCTTGCCGACCCCCGAAACCTGAAGGCTCACCGCCATCGGTCGAGCCGCCGCGAGAGCGTGTCGAAGAGCAGCTTGTCGGTGGCGGTCATGACGAGGATCATCACGAGCGCCCACACGAACACCATCTGGGTGGCGAGGATCTCGCGCGAGTAGTTCATCACGTAGCCGATGCCGGACGTGACGCCGAAGATCTCGGCGACCACCGAGACCTTCAGGGCCAGCCCGAAGCCGACCTTCATGCCGGCCACCAGGTACGGCAGCGTAGACGGCACGACGATGGCGATGAACTTCTGCCACGCCGAGAGCCGATAGACGTCACCCATCTCGAGCAGCCGACGGTCCACGTTCTCGACGCCCTCGACGATGTTCGAGGCGACGACGGGGAGCGTGATCATGAACGTCGTGAAGATCGGCGCCCAGTTGGACAGCCCGAACCAGATGATCGAGATCACGATCCAGACGAACACGGACGTGGCGTTCAGGACCGAAACGACGTCGTGAACGACGCCGCGCGCGGTACGCGAGGCGAAGGCCACCAGCCCGGCCAGCAGCGCCACTGCGACGGCGCCGCCGAAGCCGACGAGAATCCGCCCCAGTGACGCCGCGGTGTGCCGCCAGATCTCGCCGCTCGCGACGATGTCGGCGAAGCCGCGGACGACAGCGAGCGGCGAGGGGAGCACGTAGGCGCCGTAGCGCCAGGACAGCAGCACCCACGCGGCGACGATGGCGGCGGCGACGCCGAGCGTCGGCAGGTGCAGCCGGGTCGCCCAGCGTGCGCTACGCCCGCTCACGCCCGGTGGAAGAACTCCTTACGCACACGCTCCGGGTTGTCCCAGATATCCGATTTGAGGAAACCGAACTCCTTGTTGATCTTCAGCTGCGCGATCAGCGTGTCCACCTGCTCGTCGGGCAGGCCATGCAGCATGCGAACGGTTTCCTTGTGAGCCACCTTGACGACATCGGGCGGCAGCTTGGTCACCTCGGTCACGATCTCCAGCGCGCGCTCGGGCTTTCCGTACCAGATGTCCACCGCGTCCTTCTGCGCGTCGTTGAGATCGCGGGCGATGGCGGCGTTCTTCGCGAGGAAATCGTTGTGCACGAGGTAGCAGACGTGCACCGGGAACCCCGTCGGGCGTCCCGTCGCCTTGCGCCAGAGGTCGATCTGCTTGGCCAGATAGACGCCCTCGCCGCGGAACACCACCGCGTCGGTGATCGGCTGCCACGCGATGATCGCGTCGACCTCGCCCTTGCCGAGGAGCGTGACCATGTCCGGCGGCGCGGTCGCCGTCACGAGCTGCGTCTCCTTCTGCAGGTCGAAGCCGTAGCCCTTCAGCGTGAGCGCGCGGATGTCGAAGAACGTCGAGGTGCCGACCACCGCCGCGACTTTCTTGCCTTTGAGGTCTTCCACCTTCGCGAGCCCCGCGCCCTTGCGCGCGACGATGGCGCCGAGCACGGCCGTCGCCACGCCGGTGACCTTGATCGGCATGCCGTCCTCGAAGCCCTTGGCGGCCAGCGCGAACGACATGTCGACGGCATCGACGTTCTTGGAGCCGAGCTGGTTCAGGAGCGGCACCGGCGCGCCCGGCACGATCGAGTACTCGGCCTGCCAGCCGCGCTTGCCCAGCAGATCTTCCTTGTGAATGATCTCGGTCGCTGCCCACCCGAGCTGCAGATAGGCCAGACGCACCTTGCCCTTCGCGGCTTGCGCGCGGGCAAAGCTCGGCGTGGCGGCGAGGACGCCGCCGGCTACGCCGGTCTTGAGGAAGTCGCGACGGCGAATCAGCGCCCTCACGCCTTGACTTTCGGCACGCCGCGCAGCGCCTCCTCGATCTTCGCGGCGGGATACTCGTAATCTTGAAGTCTGCCGCCGAGGAACGCCTCGTATGCGCCGAGGTCGAAGTGGCCGTGGCCGGAGAGGTTGAACAGGATCGCCTGGCGCTTGCCTTCTTTCTTGCAGCGCAGCGCCTCGTCGATCACGACGCGGATCGCGTGCGCGGACTCCGGCGCCGGGATGACGCCCTCGCTGCGCGCGAACTGCAGCGCGGCCTGGAACGTCGCGAGCTGCGGCACCGCCACCGCCTCGATCACGCCCTCGTCGTAGAGCTTGCAGACGAGCGGCGCCATGCCGTGATAGCGCAGGCCGCCGGCGTGCAGCGGTGCCGGCACGAAGCCGTGGCCGAGCGTGTGCATCTTCACCAGCGGCGTCATTCCGACCGTATCGCCGAAGTCGTAGGTGTACTTGCCTTTGGTGAGGCTGGGGCAGGCGGAGGGCTCGACGGCGATGATGCGCGTCTTCTTGCGCTTGCCCGTGAGCTTGTCGGCCGCAAACGGGAACGACAGCCCGGCGAAGTTCGAGCCGCCGCCGGCGCAGCCGATGACGACATCGGCCTCGTCGTCGGCCTTTTCGAGCTGCTTCTTGGCTTCCAGTCCGATGACGGTCTGGTGCATCAGCACGTGGTTGAGCACGCTGCCGAGTGAGTACTTCGTGTCGTCCCGCGTGGCGGCGTCTTCCACGGCCTCGCTGATCGCGATGCCGAGCGAGCCGGGGGAGTTGGGATCCTGCTCGAGGATCTTCTTGCCGGCCTGGGTGTCGGTGCTGGGGCTGGCAACCACCTGAGCGCCCCAGGTCTCCATCATGATGCGGCGATACGGCTTCTGCTGGTACGACACCTTCACCATATAGACCTTGCACTGCAAGCCGAACAGCTGGCTCGCGAGCGCCAGCGCCGAGCCCCACTGGCCCGCGCCGGTCTCCGTCGAGAGCCGCGTGACCTTGTCCTGCTTGTTGTAGTAGGCCTGCGCGACCGCGGTGTTCGGCTTGTGGCTGCCGGCGGGGCTCACGCCTTCGTACTTGTAGTAGATGCGCGCGGGCGTGCCGAGCGCTTTCTCGAGCCGCCGCGCGCGGAACAGGGGCGATGGGCGCCACAGCCTGAGAACGTCGCGCACCTCGTCGGGGATCTCGATCCAGCGCTCCTGGCTGACCTCCTGCTTGATCAGCTCCATCGGGAACAGCGGGGCGAGATCCGGCGGCCCGATCGGCTGGCCGGTGCCCGGATGCAGGACCGGCGGAGCGGGAGTCTTGAGGTCGGCCTGGATGTTGTACCACTTCGACGGGATGTCCTTCTCATCGAGGACGAACTTGGTGCGCGTCGGCTCGCTCGCCTTGGCTGCCATACCGGCCTCCTTGCGGAATCGCTGGGGCGGCCACCTTATCACAGTGCCTTGGTCATGAAGATGCGACTGCTGCCGGGCGGATCGCACGGAATCTCGCCGAACACACGCCAGCCCCGACGCAGGTAGAAGCCCGGCGCCTGGAAGCTGCTCGTATAGAGCACGGCCGCGCGGCAGCCGCGCCGCCGCCCTTCCTCCTCGGCCAGCGCCAACAGACGGCGGCCGAGGCCTTCGCCCCGCAAGGTATCCGGAAGGTAGACGAGATCGACGAACAGCAGACCGCGTGAGGTGCGGCCGGAGATGCCGCCGAGGATCTCGTGTGTGTCGGGATCGGACACGACGACGGCGAGCGCCCGACTGTCGTCGATGCCGGACTTCTCGGCGTTGTAGCGCCGCAGACCGTCGCCGATCAGCTTCTCGACACGCGGGTCCGGCGTGTCGGTGACGGTGATCAGCGGCTCTCGCTTCACGCCGCCGAGTCTAGGGCTCGCCTCCCGTCTTTGCGCACCAGGCTCGCGATCGCGGCGACGAAGTCGGCCGGCTCGAGCGGCTTGGCGACGTGCAGCTGGAATCCGGCCGCGAGCGCGCGCGTGCGGTCCTCGGCGCGCGCGTAGGCGGTGACGGCGAGCGCGGGGATCGATCGGCCTCGTCCCGCTTCGCGCTCTCTGAGCTTGCCGATCAGCACGTAGCCATCGTCACCGGGCAAGCCGATGTCGCTGACGAGAATGTCCGGCGACCACCGCTCGAGCTGCTCCAGCGCCTCGTCCGCCGAGGCGGCGGCCATGACTTCGGCCTGGGCCCCCCGCAGGACCATGCGCATCAGCTCGCGCGCGTCGGCCTCGTCGTCGACGACCAGCACGCGCAGGCCGTCGAGATTGATCAAGCGTCCGCTCGTCTCGCTCTCGAATCGGCGGTGCGACGGCTCCGGCGGCAGCGTGGCGACCGGCGTCGCGCTGAACGGCAGGTCGACGGTGAAGGTCGCGCCCGCCTGCTCGCCTCCGCTCTCGGCGCGCACCACGCCGCCGTGGAGCTCGACGATGTGTCTGACGATCGCCAAGCCGAGCCCGAGGCCGCCGTGCTGGCGGCCGCTCGACGGCTCGCCCTGCCGGAAGCGATCGAACACGAACGGCAGCAGCTCGGGTCGAATGCCCTTGCCCGAATCGCTGACGGTGAGGCGCACCATCGAGTCGCGACGCTCCAGACGAATGTCCACGCGGCCGCCCATCGGCGTGAACTTGATCGCGTTCGTCAGCAGATTCCAGACGACCTGCTGCAGACGATCGGGATCCGCCGTGATCCGACCAAGGCTCGGGTCGAGGCTGGCTTCGAGCCTGATCCCCTTCGCGTCGGCGGCCGTCTGCACGGCCTCCATCGCGGCGGTGATGACCGAGACGAAGTCCGCCGGCCGCACGTCGAGGCGCAGCTTGCCGGTGATGATGCGCGAGACGTCGAGCAAGTCCTCGATCAGCTGAGCCAGCACGCGCGTGTTGCGCTCGATGACCTCGGGTCCGCGGCGCATGCCGTCGGCGTCGAGGGTGCCCGAGCGGAGCAGCCGAGCCCAACCGAGAATGGCGTTGAGCGGCGTGCGCAGCTCGTGCGACAGCGTGGCGAGGAACTCGTCCTTGGCCCGGTTGGCCTCGTCGAGCTTGCGACGCGACTCCTCGAGATCGCGGACGACGCGCTCGTACGCCCGCATGTCGCGCAGAATGCCGATGGCGCCGATCACGACGCCGTCGGCGTCGCGCAGCGCGGACGCGTTCAGCGTGGTCGGAATCGTCTCCCCCGACGCGCTGCGCGGGTTCAGCCGCGCGTTGCGCGTGTTGCCCCGCGCCACGACCTCGCGGAGCGCGGCCATGAACTCGCGCGTCTCGTCGACGCTGATGAAGCGCGACAGCGACTGCTCGACGACCTCCGCGGTGCGAAAGCCGAGGAGCGTATACACCGCGTCGTTGGCTTGTAAGATTTTGCCCTGCAGGTCGGAGACGAACACCGGATCCGGCGCGTTCTTGATCAGGCTCTCAGCGTACGCGCGCGCCTTGTCCAGCTCCCGCATGTCACGCAGGATACCGATGACGCCGATGACGTCGCCGTCCGGACCGCGGAGGGCCGAGGCGTTGAGGGCCGTCGGAATCCGCTCGCCCGAGGCGCTGCGAGGATTCAGGCGAACGTTGCGCCAGACGCCTCGCTCGACGACCTCGCGCAGGGCCACCATCAGCTCGCGCGCCTCGCTGGGACTCACGAACCGCGACAGCGACTGCTCCAGCACCTCGTGCTCGCGAAAGCCGAGCAGCTCGGACACGGCCTCGTTCGCGAGGAGGATCTTGCCCTGCAGATCGGAGACGAAGACGGGGTCCGGCGCGCTGGCGATGATGAGGTTGGCGTCGAGATCCTTCATGGTGCGCTCCGCGGCGTCGGCGTGGTTCTCGGCACGCCGCGACCGCGCGATTTCGCGCAGTTCGACCGGGCGCGGCGTCCGAAAGGGTTGTGAGGGCGTGTCCATCGGCTGGCAGGTGAGCAAACGCGGCGCCAGCGACGCGCGTCGCAAGCGCTCGCGGCCGGGGTGCTAGACTGGCGCCATGCCGCCCACACTGACGCTGCCGCGCGCCGACGGAACGCTCACCCGCTACACGCTGACCGGCCGGCCGCCCGTCGCCGGCGCGCCGGGTCCGATCGAGGGCCGGATCGGGATGGCCGCGGTCCACGTCGTCGCCGATCCGCTGGCGGCGATCAACCCGACGCTCGACGTGGCCATCGACTGGGAGGCTACGCTCGGTTACCGGCGGCACGTCTGGTCGCTCGGGCTGGCGGTGGCGGAGGCGATGGACACCGCGCAGCGCGGTATGGGCTTGCCGTGGTCGTCGGCGAAAGAGCTCATCAAGCGTACGGTGGCGGAGGCCACGGCGATCCCCGGCGCCGTCGTCGCGTCCGGCGCGGGCACCGACGATCTCGCCCCCGGACCGCGTGTGACGATCGCCGACGTCGAGGCGGCGTACGAGGAGTCGTGTGGATTCATCGAGTCGGTCGGCGGGCGCGTGATCCTCATGGCCAGTCGTGCGCTCGCGGCGTGCGCGAAGGGCCCCGACGACTACGTCAAGGTCTATGGCCGGATCCTCGGCCAGGTCAGGGAGCCGGTCATCATCCACTGGCTCGGCGACATGTTCGACCCCGCGCTCGCCGGCTACTGGGGCTCGCACGACCTCGATCGGGCGACCGAGACGCTGCTGGCGATCGTCAACGACTACGCGGCCAAGATCGACGGCGTGAAGATCTCTTTGCTCGACCAGCGGCGCGAGATCGCCATGCGCCGGCGCTTTCCCAAGGCCGTGCGCATGTACACCGGCGACGACTTCGACTACCCGACGACGATCGGTGGCGACGCGCAGGGCTATAGCGACGCGCTGCTCGGGATCTTCGACGTCATCGCGCCGGCCGCCTCGGCGGCGCTCCACGCGCTGGACCGCGGCGATCGCGCGGAGTTCGAGCGGATTCTCGCGCCCACGCTGCCGCTGTCACGCCACGTCTTCGGCGCGCCCACGCGCTTCTACAAGACCGGCGTCGTCTTCTCCGCCTATCTCAACGGCCACCAGTCGCATTTCCGAATGGTCGGCGGCATGGAGAGCGCGCGCTCGATGCCGCATCTCGCCGAGCAGTTCGTGCTGATGGACGGGGCCGGGCTGCTGCGCGACCCGGACGCGGCCGCGGAACGTATGCGCCGCGTGCTCGCGCTCGCCGGGATCGTCTAGCCGCTCGGCGGTGCCGGCACTCCTGAGCTGGCTCGCGACGCTCGCGGCCGGCCTCTTCGCCGGTGCCGCGATCTACGTGAGCCTCGTGGAGCATCCCGCGCGCGTGAGCCTCGGCGGATCCGCCGCGGTTCAGCAGTTTCGGCCGAGCTATCGCCGCGGTGCCTCCATGCAGGCGCCGCTGGCGCTGCTGGGCGCGGCGGCGGGCCTCGCGCACTGGGCGCTCGGCGGCTCGCTGGCGTGGGGCATCGGTGGCCTCGCCCTCGGCGCGCTCGTGCCGTTCACGCTTGTCGTGATCATGCCGACGAATACGCGGCTGCTCGACGCGCGGCTCGACGTGAGCGGGGACGACGCGGCGGCGCTGTTGCAACGCTGGGCTCGGCTTCATGCGGTGCGCAGCGCCGTCGGCCTCGCCGTGTTCGCGCTCTTCACTGCGCTGCTCGTCCGCCGCTGACCGGGCGACGAGCTCGCGGTGCTACACTGCCGCCATGGGCCGCAAGGTCCTCGTCGCCGCGCTGCTCGTGCTCGTCCCGCTGACTGCGTGCCTCGTGTTCGCCGCCGGTGTCGCGCTGCACTCACACAGCGCCTCGCACGCCACGCTGAGACTGCCGAGCGGAGTGACGACGTCAACGACCGCGCTCGTGCCGCTGGTGGTCGCCGGACGTCTCGTGGCGGCCGCAGCACCCTTTGCCATATCGCTCGCACCGCAGCCGCCGTTCGTTCCGCCCCGCGCGTAGTCTCCTCCGCTAGCACGTTCTCTGCTCGCTCACGACGTTGTCGTCGCACGGCGCGGCCGCTCCGCGCGACGACAAGAGGAGGACACTGATGCTCGAGGACCTGACGAGCCGCCTGCTCATGCTGGTCGCGCTCGCATTCATCGCCTGGATCACGCTGCTCGTCGCCCTGCGCCGGGTGCCGGGGCCGGTCGCCGGCCTGGTCGCGGCGCTGCTGAGCTGGGCGCTGGCGAGCGCGTTCGTCCCCTGGCTCGTCGACGCGCTCCAGCGTCATCACGCATGGCCGCTCGTCTGACACGGGGCGGCTGGAAAACGGACGCCGCGCGCGCCGCGCTCACGCTCGGCAGCGTCCTCGCGGCCGGCGCGGGCAGCGTGCTGCTGCAGCCGGCGACGCACGTCGCCGCCTCGCCGCTGTTCGTCGCGGCCGTCATGGTCAGCGCCTGGCTGGGAGGGCTCGCCTGGGGCCTCCTGGCGACCGTGCTGGCGACCATCGCGCTGGACGGGATCATGACCGCGAGCTGGCCGTCGTTGTCGCTGAGCACGGACGCCCTCGCGCAGCTCGCCGTCTTCGTGTTCGTGGCGTTGTTCGTGAGCGCTCTGGATCACGCGCGGCGGCGCTCGGAGATTCAGCGCGCGATCCTGCTCGAGCGCGAGCGCGCCGCCCGCGCCGAAGCCGAGGACGCCAACCGCGCGAAGGACGAGTTCGTGACGATGGTCGCCCACGAGCTGCGCACGCCGCTGACGGCGATCGTCAGCTGGAGCGCCGTGCTCAGCGATGCGCGGATTGCGCCGACCCTGGCGGGGCGTGCGCTCGACGCGATCCGGCGCAACGTCGGCGTGCAGGCACGCGTGATCGGCGACCTCGTGGATCTCTCGCGCCTGGGGCGTGGCCGGCTCTCGTTGCAGCTCGAGGCCGTCGATCTGCGCTCCGTGATCGACGCGGCCGTCGAGTCCGTGGCGGCGACCGCCGCCGCGCGTGGCATCAAAGTGGCGATCGACACCGCCGAGGCGGGGCGGCCGGTGCACGGCGACGCCGCGCGGCTGCAGCAGGTCGTCTCGAACCTGCTCGGCAACGCCATCAAGCACAGCGGCGACGGCGCCACCGTACACGTCACGGTCGATGCCGCCGGCGGCGCCGCACGCATCATCCTTCGGGACGAAGGGCGCGGCATTGCCCCCGAGCTGCTGCCTCACATCTTCGAGCCGTACCGTCAGGGCGCCGACGCCGCGAACTCGGGTCTGGGGCTGGGGCTCGCGATCGTACGCCAGCTCGTCGAGCTCCACGGTGGGGCTGTGCAGGCGAGCAGCGCGGGTCTCGGCCGCGGCGCGTGCTTCACCGTGCTGCTGCCGAGGTATCAGGCGCCGCCGATCTCGCCCACCACGCGAACGCGCACGCGCAGCGAGTTGCCCGGCAGGTAGGCGAGCGGCAGGTCTTCGACCTCGACGACGCGTAGCGAATCGCGCGCGGCGCCCGCGGTCACCGCACGCTCCTCGGCGATGGCGCGCGCCCGTGCGATCGCCTCCTCGCGCGGCAGCGACTGGAAGATTTGATCGACCTCGCCGCTGACCTGGGCGATCGCGGCGCCGACGGCGTTGGCGACCCCTTGGTGCTCGACGCCGATCACGGAGGCCACGCCGGCGAGCCGGCGTGGCACGAGGAACGCGCCGCCGCCGACCACGACCAGCGGCACATCGCCGGCCTCGGTCTTCACGCGGTCTACCGCCTCCTCGACAATCGCCCCGATGCGCTCGATGGCGTGCCGCACGAGCGGCGCCGGCAGGTCGGCCACACGCTTACGGTCGCCGAGCTCGAGCAGCCCCGCCGCCACACCGATGTCCGTAGCCGTCAGCGTGGAGCCGCCGAAGACGCGGCTTTCCGTCGTCAGCCGGTAGCCGACGCTCACCGGGCCGACCGACAGCGGATCCAGCGTGACGAGGCTGCCGCCGCCGAGGCCCAGCGACAAGAGATCCGGCATCCGAAAGAGCGTGCGGACGCCACCGACCTCGACGACGTTGTTGGCCTCGCGCGGGAACCCGTGACGGAGCGCGCCGACGTCCGTGGTCGTGCCACCGACGTCGACGACCAGCGCGTCGGTGAGCCGCGACAGGAACGCCGCGCCCCGCATGCTGTTGGTCGGGCCCGACGCAAACGAATAGACGGGGTACTGCTCGGCGATCTCGGCGAGCATCACGGTGCCGTCGTTCTGGGTGAGATAGAGCGGTGCCGCGATGCCGCTGGCGCGCAGCGCGTCGGTGAAGGCACGCGCCGTCTTGCGCGCGAGGTCGAGCAGGCAGGCATTCAGCAGCGTCACGTTTTCGCGCTCGAGCAGGCCGATGCGGCCGAGACGGTGTGACAGCGTCACCGCCGCGTCCGGGCATTCCTCGGCGAGGATCGCCGCCGTCTGCTCCTCGCACGACGGATCCAGCGGCGAGAACACCGACGCGACGGCGACCGAGGTGACGCCGTCACGGCGAAACCGGCGTGCCGCCGCGCGCATCCCCGCCGTGTCGAACGGCACGATGGGCCGGCCGTCGTACTCGTGGCCGCCCTCGAGCATGACGACGTCGCCGCGCACGAGATCGGCGAGGTCTTCGGGCCAGTCGACGAACGGCGGGAGCGACGCGCTCGCCGGCAGGCCGATGCGCACCGCCGCGATCCGCGTGAGGCCGCGGCGCTGGACGACGGCATTGGTGAAGTGCGTGGTGCCGATCATGACAGCGTCCGCATGGGCGGCCGCCGGCGTAGCCGCAAGCAGATCCGCCAGCGCGCGGATGATTCCGCTGGTTACGTCCGCGGTGGTCGGCGTCTTGACGGCGGCGGCGACGCGATCGCCGTCGAGATAGACGGCATCGGTATTCGTCCCGCCAACGTCTATTCCAATCTGCCGTCGGAGCGGCTTTGCAGGGCTCCGCCGCTCGACGATCTGCCCAAGATCGCCCGTGTTCATGTCACGCGAAGACGGAGTGAAAATCGAGGTCGTAGCCGAACGCGCGCGGGCCGACGTGCTCGAGCCCCTTGGGCGTCAGCAGAATCGGCGGCGCCGGCAGCGCCACGACGGTGACGCGCTGGCCGTAGCGCAGCGTCTCGGTCCCGACGGCATCGCCGCTCACGGTATCGAGCACGCAGATCAGATCGGGCGTC